>JBHJGU010000058.1:0-55739 GCA_050331475.1 Maricaulaceae bacterium
CGTCCGAAGGATCGGGCGCCTAGCGCCGACGACGGCGTTGCAAGCGTTTGAAAACCAGTGAGGTTTCCTGCACGCTTGCGCCTGGTCGACGACGCTATTCGCCACGACCCTGACGGTCGGCATTTATGAGTTCATGACCTAAGGTGTGATTGCCACCCTCTTTGAAGGCAAGGCCCGCGCTTTCTAACATCTTGATGATGTCTCTGCGCTTCATGCCCTGCCTCCACAAATTCATAATGCCTAAAAAATAGGCTTAACGCAACGGATAAGCGGGAAGGACCACCCCCCCGCGCGTGCGGGATAAACCCTAGGCGGCAAGGGGCTGAATTCGCTGATAGTGTCAAATAGCGGGGCGCGATTAGGCGTCGTCATCGCCGGTGCTGAGCGTTTGACGCATCGTCGAGCCCGTGGCGAACCAACTCTTTTTCAAGGCGGAGCAAGGCTTGGCGCTGACGCCGCCAGCGCAGCCACAGCAGGACCACTTTCGGTCCCTCCACCAAATAGCGTCGCCAGAGACGGGTCGGCTCGCTCATCAGCCGGTGCAACCATTCCAGCCGGGCGCGCCGCATCCACACCGGCGCCCGGGTCAAGGTTCCGGCGAGGAATTCCAACGACGCCCCCACGCAGAGCCCCACGCCGAAGCAATCCTCCCGCGCCAAGCAGGCGCTGGCGATCATCTCCTGCTGGGGCGAGCCGACGCAGATGAAGGTGAAGCGCGCGGGATTGGCGGCGACGAACGCGGCGCATTCGCCCACCGCGAACGGATTGCGCCGCAAGCCCATCGGCGCATCATACCATCGCAAATTGGTCAGCCCATAGCGGGCTTCCACCGCATTGATCACCGCCTCGGACCCGCCAATGACGTTGACGGGTTCGTCCGGCGCGATGGCGGTTTCAAACAAATGCTCGGTGAGGTCCGAGCCCGGCGCGACGGGGATCGCCTCGCCGGAGATTTTCGCCATCAGCTCTAGAATGCGGCTGTCGCACACGGTGAGCCACGCTTGGGCGTAGAGCACCTTTTCCGCACCGCTGGCGCGCGAGAGCCGGACGAGATGGTCGACATTGGGCGTGACGACGAAGCGGAATGGGCTCTCCGCAGTCTGTTCGGTCACCCGCTTGTAAGCCAAAGCGGTGTCGATCCGGTCAAACGCGCCGTCCAAAAACCAAATATGTCGCGACCCGCCCGACCGCCGTTCGTTCGGCGCGGACGGTTCATCCACCAATGCGTCCGTCATCACCCACTCTTTTCGGCGCGGTTCTGCGCGCGCGCTTCACTGTCCCGACCCATAGAATAATCGACAGAACCTTAACCCAGCATGCACAAGGTTGCGAAGCCGAGGCGAGTTGGAGCACTCGCCAACGCGAAACGGTGTTATGCCATTAGCTGCAAAGCGCTCTTTGAATGCGGAATTGACAAAAAAGCGCTGCAATCATAAATTGCGATATCGACCATAATAAGGTTTATTAATTTCGACAGTATATAGCATGAGACGTTCGATATTATTAACGATTTTCGCCCCTATTTTATTAAGCTGCTCTAGCAGTAACGAATCAGACATTAAAAAAGAATATTTTGTTGACGTTCTTTTGGAAAAGATCGAAAGTTCTAAAAAGAAAATCATATTCATAAATGAGATTCATAAGACACCGTTCCACCGTTACACGACAGAATGTTTGATTAAAGGTATTTCGGAGACACTGGGGCCGGTACAATTTTTTGCGGCGGAAACTTTCTTAAAAGAAACGAAAGAATATGACGGAAAAGAAGTTTTTCCGAAAAAGTACGGTTATTATGTTAATGAACCTTTTTTTGCTGAATTACTCTATACTAGCTATCATACAGCAGACGCGCTAGTCGCTTATGACATGCTGCCGGGTTACAATAGGCCTCCTGAATTCGGTTTAGTAGATGTGCATCTCAATAGGCGTGAGGCTGCATCAGCAAAGCATTTGAATAAATTTATGAAAGAATTGCAATCAGGTCATTTTATGATCATTCATACAGGGCCAAGTCATAATAATAGGAATAATAATGGAGAAGTTAAATGGGTGGCGACGATATTAGAGAGTTTATTAAATTATAATATATTCACTATTAAACAAGATGCCGGAAATTTGATTCGAGTTGATCGACGGGATAAAATCTTTCCAGGTGTTGAGTTGCATTGGAGGTTCGATGTCGGTGATAACGCCTATATTAAAAGCGCGGCTTTTCGGGCCGATATCGATATCGCTTTGCGCGATCCTGATACCCAGATCAATACGCGCATACGTGAATTAACCTATGATCAAGAGATCGACTATCTTGCGCAATGGTGTCCGTATCGCACCATTCAAAGCTTCGACCTGCCGGACGTCGCGCTAGACGAGACGCGGACGTTCTCCGTCTTCCATGCGGAGCATAAGCGCTTCGGCGTGCCGGTTGCGCGCACGGACATCGAGCCCGGTCAGGCGGATGTTCGGGCGTTGTTAGCGCCCGGCGACTATTACTATGTCCTGCAAGGCCCGCCCGACGCGGACGGGTATATCCATATCCTGCACCAACAGTCCTTCGCCGTAACCGATGCGGAAGCGCGCCATGAAGCGTCGCTAAGGGCGGACGTCTCCGCCGGCTAAGCTCGCCCGGCATAGGCGCGCGCGTCGACGCCGTGCTTTTTCAGAAGGCCGCGGAATTGATGATAACTCAGGCCCAGCCGATCCGCGGCGCGGCCCTGATGCCCGGTTTCTTGGGAGAGCGCGGCCTCGACCAATTGACGCTCGAAGTCGGCCACTTGCTCCGCAAACGCCATTTCATCGAGGGGGCGGGGCGCAAGAGGCGCGGCGGCGGTGGGCTCGGCCGTTGGGGACAAGGGGGGCTTTGCGGGGCGGAACGCGCTTTCAAACGGATCCAGCGTCAGCGCGTCGATGGGTTTGCCGCGGCGGTCCGGATCGGCGAGCGCGCGATAAACCGCGCGTTCGACGGTGTTTTTCAACTCCCGAACATTGCCGGGCCAGTCATGGCGTTGCAGCTCCGCCAGAACCGGCGCTGAAAAGCCTTGGAAGTCCATCTCGCCGAGCTCATTGGCCATGTTGCGTCCGAAGTCATAGGCCAGCCGAGCGATATCCTCTTTCCGATGGCGGAGCGGCGGCAGAGTGATGACGTCGAACGCCAGCCGATCGAGCAGGTCGGCCCGGAACGCCCCGCGCGCCGCTTTTGCCGGCAAGTCCTCGTTTGTCGCGCCGACAACGCGAACGTCGACGCTCAAGGTGCGTTCCCCGCCGACTCGCTCGAATTGGCCGTATTCGATGACGCGGAGCAGCTTTTCCTGAACGCGAAGGCTGGTGTTGGCGATCTCATCGAGAAACAGCGTGCCGCCGTCGGCGCGTTCAAACCGGCCTTCATGACGCTTTTGCGCGCCCGTAAACGCGCCGGCCTCATGGCCGAAGAGTTCCGACTCCAACAAATCTTCGGAAAGCGCGGCGCAGTTCACGCTCAGATACGTCTTGTCCCACCGCTGGGAGAGGAAATGGATGCGGGCGGCGAATAACTCCTTGCCGGTGCCCCGCTCGCCAATCACCAGCAAAGGGCGCTCTAAGGGCGCCGCCGCAGAGACGTGCTCCAGCGCGGCCAGGAACGCGGGCGCGGAGCCGACGAGTTTGGGCAGTTCATCCGGCGTCATGGTCGGACGGTAACCCAGTTTAGCTTTTCCCACCAAAAATTTTTTGATTTATACTAAAAAAATTGACGAAAAGAGCGAATCTAAAATGCGAAAAATAAAACTTAAATCGCTAAAAATCATTGTTTAACAATGATCTTTTCATGTAAGTGCGTTTCTGGCATGGTCCCTGCATAGTAGGAACCGTTCCGGCCGTCGCCGGACGCGACACTGAAGGAGCGACAAGACCTATGGCTGCCTATGACCCCTATGACGATGTGGCTGGCCCGCGCAGCACCTCAACCACGGAACGCGAGCTGCGCAGCCGCGCCCGCCAAGCCTGGCGGTATCTGAGCACCCGGCGCGCCGAATGCTGGGGCTTTTTCATCGCCGGCGTCGTGTTCGCCCTGATCTTTGGATAACGCCCGTCCGCAATCGGTCGGTCAGATAAACACAAGAAACGGCCGGTCGTTATCTGTATGTGTAACCCTTAACGAAGGAAAAAACGATGGGTATCTTTTCTCGCCTCGGCGATATCATTAACTCCAACCTGAACTCCATGCTGGAGTCGGCGGAAAATCCTGAAAAGCTCGCGCGTCTGGCCATCCAAGAGATGGAGGACACGCTGATTGAGGTCCGGTCCGCCGCCGCGCGCGCAATCGCGGATAAGAAAGAACTCAGCCGCAAGCTCGACAGCCATCGTGACGCGGCGACCGAGTGGGAGACCAAGGCCGAACTCGCCATCCAAAAAGGACGTGAGGATCTGGCCCGCGGCGCGCTGACTGCGAAGCAGAAAGCGGCGGCGGCGGCGGATACGGTGGAGCGTCAGCTTGGCGTCGTCGAAGACGCCATCGACAAGGCGGAAGCCGATATGGCCAAGCTGCAAGGCAAACTCGACGAAGCCAAAGCCAAGCACAAGGCGCTGATGATGCGTCGGGACACCGCTGAGCGTCGGCTGAAGACCCGTGAAAAGCTTGCCGATAGCAAAGTCGACGACGCTTTGACCCGTTATGCGGTGGTTGAGCGCAAAGTTGATGAGATTGAGGCCCAAGTGGAGGCCTATGACCTCAATAACGGCAAAAGCCTCACCCAGCAGTTTGAAGACCTTGCCGCGCAAGAAGCGGTGGAGAAAGAGCTCGCTGAGCTAAAAGCGCGGACGCAAACGGGCGCTAATCCGAGCGCGTAAGGTTAAACTGATCCGATCCTGGGCCGCCGCTACGGCCCGGGCGGATCGAGAAGGGACGACATGGAACTCACCCCAATTATCGTCGTGGCGCTTTTATTCGGCGTATTTCCCGCTGTGGTGCTGCACTACATCGCCAAGATGCGCACCTCGAAGTCCTTGAGTGTCGACGATGAACACATGCTCGAAGACTTGTGGAAGGCCGCTAAACGCATGGAGCGCCGTATCGAGTCCTTAGAAGCGATTTTAGACGCCGAAGCGCCGCAATGGCGCGGCCGTGAAGAGGACCGCAACTATGAACGGAATTGAATTTGCATCGCTTATTGTCGCTTTGCTCGGTGCGATCGTGGTCTTATTTCTGATCTTTGTCGCCCCGTTGTGGATAATCTTCCACTATCTGAGCAAAAATAAGGCCGCCAACAGCTTGAACGCCGGGCAAGAGCGCATGCTGGAGGATCTCTGGCGCGTCGCCCGGCGGATGGAAGGTCGCGTGGAAACGCTTGAAGCGTTGCTGGATGTCAAGGATCCGCAATGGCGCGCAACGCCTCACGGATCCGTACCCCAACGGGAGACGCACTAATGACCGATGAATTCAACACCTCACCTAAAAACCATAGACTTTACAGGAATAAACGTAATGGCGTCATTGCCGGTGTGTGCGCGGGGCTGGCGGATTATCTGAACGTCGATGTCGCGGTTGTGCGGATTATTGGCGTCGTCCTTTTGGTCTTCTTCACCCCTGCGACGCTGCTCGCCTATATCGTCTCGGTGTTCGTTGTGCCCCAACGCCCGCATGGCGAGCGCACGCTCTCTAAAGAAGAAGATGAGTTTTGGCGCGGCGTGACGCGGCGTCCCGAAATCACGTTTTCCAACCTGAAATACCGCTTTCGCGACTTGGAAGATCGCCTGGGCTCCATGGAGACCGTGGTGACCTCCGAAGAATGGCGCTTGCGCCGGCAGTTTCGCGACTTGGAACGTCAATAACGCGGTGAAGGGCGTTGATCCCGCCCGGGCCGCACAACAGGGGAGGCCACCATGGCCCGCACATTGATCATCGCGTCTTTGACTGTCCTGAGCCTAAGCGCGGTCACCCTCGTCACCGCCGGTTGGGCGCCCGCCGCGCAAGCCGCCGGGCCGTTGAGCGCCGCTGCGATTGGCGTGGCTGCCCCTCAGGGGGTGATGCGGCTTTGCTTAGGCCCTGCGCGGCTCGAAATTGGCGGCGCGCAATTCCCGGTTCAGGTCCGCTTCGGCGGTCCGGGCTGCGCGAAAGGTGCGCGCGAGCCGGTCGTGGGTTTCGCTTTGATTTAACGCCCATCGAAGGGGAGGATGTCAGATGATCGCTCGTGCCCATCTTAAGTTAGGGCTTGTGTCTTGCTTCGGCCTCGTGATCGGGTTTGTAAGCGGCGCTCGCGCCCTGGAGCCCTTAGCCACACCCTCCCCCGAAAGCGCTTTACACGAACGATCCGAGGGTGCGGTCGGTTGTGAGAGCATCGGCCGAGCGGCTATCAAGCCGGCGGTCCGCTCGGCCGCTCATAGGCCGTTAGCGACACCCGTCTCACCTCAGAGAGAAGCGCCCTTTGTTGTGGTTCCGCGCCTGCCGCGCTAACTGTCCACCACCATATTCAACGCCAAACGGCCGCCGTCGACGTAAATGATTTCTCCCGTGATGTAGCTGGCGTCCGGGGAGGCCAGGAACGCGGCGACGCCGGCCACCTCGTCCGGATCGCCGATCCGCCCTAACGGTGTGCGAGACAATAATTTCTTGACGACTTTCGGGTCCGAGGCGACCGCTTTGAGCACATCGGTGTTGATGCTGCCCGGCCCGATCCCGTTCACCCGCACGCCATACTTCGCCAAGCTGAGCGCCATGGCGCGGGTGAGCTGTTGCATACCGCCTTTGGAAACGTTGTAGGCAAGTTGTTGGGGCATGGCCGTGACCGCATTGATCGAGGACATGTTGATGATTCCATAGCGCTTACGGCAGTCCTCGGCCCGATCGCCGTCCGTTTCAATCTGGGTGACGATTTGTTTGGCCACGGCTTGAGCGCACAAAAACGCGCCCTTGATGTTTACGCGCTGGACCCGGTCGAAATCGTCTTCGCTGAGGGCGAGAATATCCCCCGGCGCGATAATGCCCGCATTGTTGATCAGCACGTCGACCCGGCCAAAGGCGGCCAAGGTCTCGGCGACCAGATTATGCACCGCCAACCGGTCGCCGACATCGCAGGCGATGAAGAGCGCGCGGTCGCTTTTCGCGCTCAGCGCGTCGGTGGCGCGTTCGCCGGCTTCGGCGTCGATATCCGCGAGCACAACGCGCGCCCCGTCTTGGTAAAACCGCCGGGCGCAGGCGAGCCCGATGCCCCGCGCCGCTCCGGTGACGATCACTACGCGATCTTGCGCCATCGACATATCCCCCATTGATCGGTCGCGCGAGTGAGTGACGCTAATCCAATGCGGGGCGACCGAATGGGGGAGACCGCGTTAAGCCGGGTATGAAGCGTTAAATAAAAACGGCGGCCCGAAGGCCGCCTTCCGGTCAGGAGAGATGAAGCAGGGCTCCCTCATTCACGGGCCGACTTCGCAACGCCTCCAACTCTTCCTTTATTCGGAGCTTTTTCCGTTTGAGATCGCTCAATTGCAACGAATCGCCCCCAGGTCGCTTCAGCTCGTCGCGGATCGCCAGGTCCAAAGACCGGTGCCGGGCGTCGAGTTCGCGGATCCGTGCATCTAAGCTCATCAGGTCGCTCCCTTTCTTGTGGATGACATCCATATGAGACCAGAGCGCGCGCCCTTCGTCGATGGAAACCGGTGGCGGGCCCGTTCACATCAGGTTTCAACCCAGGAGGCGGCATGACGAGCCCCCAACGGATCATTATCGGAATGTCCGGCGCGTCGGGGGCGATTTACGCCGTCCGAGCGTTGAAAATTCTTTCTGAAATCAAGGTCGAGCGGCATTTGGTGATGACCAAGGCCGCTGAAATGACCCTCGGCCTGGAGACCGATCATACGGTCGCCGATCTGCGCGCGCTGGCCGACCAAGTTTATAAGATCGGCGACATTGGCGCAGCGATCGCCTCGGGGTCGTTTAAGACGCTTGGCATGTTGGTCGTACCGTGTTCGGTCAAAAGCCTTTCCGAAATCGCCTATGGCGACACGTCGAACCTTTTGACCCGCGCCGCGGACGTGACGCTGAAAGAACGCCGCCGCCTGGTGATGATGGTGCGCGAAACGCCATTTCATCTGGGACATTTAAGAGCCATGATCCAGGTCACCGAAATGGGCGGGATCATCGCTCCGCCTTTGCCGTCGTTTTACGCCCGCCCGAATACGCTTATGGAGGCGGTTGACCAGTCCCTTGGCCGGGTGCTCGATCTGTTCGATCTGAGCTGGGACGGGGTCAAACGCTGGGGCGAAGACTTGGATGGCGGTCGGCGGAACGCGCAGGGCGGGCCGATGCGGGAGGCGTAATGGCGGAGGGGGATTTCTGGCGGTGGTCCACCGCGGTCTACGCTCGCAAAGCGGTGCGGGACGCCTGTTTGATGCTGCAAAACCAGCACGGCCTCCCTGTAAACGCGCTGCTGTGGGGCGCTTGGTTGGCCCATGAGGGTCAGCGTCCGACCGACGCCATGATCGCGGAGGCCTTGGCTCTGTCGGCGGCCTGGAACCGAGCGGTGACTGCGTCTCTGCGCGCGGCGCGGGAGGGGTTGAAATCTCCACCCGCCGAAATCCCCGCAGATCCAGCGCGCGACTTACGCCAATCGGTGCTGCGCGTGGAGCTGGAGGCCGAACGGCTTGAGCAAGCGGCTTTGGAGGCGCTGCGCGCGCGCGCCACCGCGGTGCGCCGTGCGCCGGCGTTTGAAACCTGCGCGGAAACGCTGGCGCGTTTGGCCGCCGCCGCGGGTCGGGCGGACGCGCCCATTGACGTTTTGGCTGGGGCCGTTCTTGGCGAGCTTGCCGACTGATCCCATAGCGCCCCGCCGCGCGACTGGAAGCGCTTTGCCTGCGCTCAGGATCGGGGTAAGGCTTAGACTCCGTGAGGGTGTGATGGACGCGCGATGGAACTTACGCCATTTGATGTCGAGAAGCTTCACCAAGAACTTGGCGATCTTCGCGCCGAGCACCGCGCCTTGGACGCTCAAGTCGACGCCTTAGTCACCACGGGCGCGCGGGACCAATTAAAGATCGCGCGGCTGAAGAAGGAAAAGCTGCGGCTGAAAGATCGCATTCTTCAGCTTGAAGAGACCTTGAACCCGGACATCATCGCTTAGCCCGCCGCTCATGGGCGAGTCCTGCTTAAGCCGATCCGACCGGAGCTTCCGCGTTGGCGCGCTTACGCCGATACATGTCTTGGTCCGCGCGGGCGAGAGCGGCTTCGGCGCTTTCGCCGCCCCGAAAATCATAGGCCCCAATGGTTGCGGACAGGCGGATCTGGCCCTGATCGGTCTGCAGCCGATCTTGACCGATCAATTCCGCCAATCCGCGCGCTTTCGCGCGTGCGCTTGCGCCGTCGGACCGGGCGAGCACGATGGCGAATTCATCGCCGCCGATCCGGCCCACCAGGTCGGAGTCGCGCACATGGCGTTTGAGCAATTGCGCCACATGGATGAGCGCCTGATCGCCCAGCGCATGGCCATAGACGTCATTGATCGCCTTGAAGCCGTTCATATCGACAAATAACAGGCTCGCCGGCGCCGCATAGCGCTCTGCATAGGCCATGATCCGACCCATTTCGCGCACAAACGCCCGACGGTTGAGCGTCGGGGCGAGCGGGTCCGCGTCCGCGATCGCCTCTAAATCAGCGAGTTGGCGATGCAGACGGTCCGCCTCCGCGCGCAGTCGGTCGATTTCTCCAATTAAGGCGGAGATCGTCCGATGGGCGTTCGGCGACAAGGCCTGAGCGTCTAGGGTCGTGGCGGGCAGAGCGGAGGGCGCGCGGGCGGAGTGTGATCGAGCGAGAAATTCCAAAGTCATGGCGGTGTTCTCCCAGCGCGCGGCGATCGGTTTAACCGAACGGGCGTTATCGGACCGTTAGGCTTAAGAAACGGTCAATACGAGCGGAAAAGTCTTAATTTTTCCCGGGTTGACCTGGGTCGACCGGCGCCTAAAGTCCCCGCCTTTCCGGTCACTGACGCGCAGAAAGCTTCACGATGTCGCCGCCCCCCATCGCCCTGGTCATGGGTTCCCAGTCGGATTGGCCAACCCTTTCAGCGGCCGCAGACGTGCTTGATGCGCTTGGGGTGGGCTATGAGGCGCGCATCGTCTCCGCCCACCGAACGCCGGATCGCTTATACGCCTTCGGCCGCGGGGCCAAGGCGGCGGGCTTCCAGGTGCTGATCGCGTGCGCAGGCGGCGCGGCGCATTTGCCGGGAATGTTGGCGGTGCTGACTGAACTCCCGGTCTTCGGCGTGCCGGCGCCGAGCAAAGCGCTGTCCGGCTTGGACAGTCTGTTGTCGATCGTGCAAATGCCGAAGGGGGTGCCCGTGGGGACATTGGCGATCGGAACCGCCGGGGCGGCGAATGCGGCGCTGCTCGCCGCCGCGGTGTTGGCGCTGCGCGACGGCGCGCTTTCGGTTCGCTTGGCGGACTGGCGGGCGCAGCAATCCGCGCACGTCGCCGAAAGCCCCACGGAGGTCGGAAATGACGCCGCCGGAGGCTAAGCCGATGTCCGCGCCTTTAGCGCTCGGCGCGCGGATCGGCGTCATGGGCGGGGGGCAGCTGGGCCGCATGCTGGCGCTCGCCGGCGCGGATTTGGGCTTTGACATTCATGTTTGGCACGAGACGGCCGACAGTCCCGCCGCGCGCGTGGCCGCTCAGGAATGGGTGGCGCCGTTCGATGACGCGGCCACGGCGGCGCGCTTCGCCCAAGCCGTTGACGCGGTGACCTATGAATTCGAGCACGTGCCGCTGGACGCCGCGGAGGCTGTGCTCGCCGCAGGGGGTGTTTTGCGGCCTGGGGCTCAAGCCTTGGCGGTCGCCCAAGACCGCGCTGCGGAAAAAGCCTTTGCCCAAGAGGTGGGGGCCGCGCCGGCCCCCCATGTCGTTGTCGATGCGCATACCGATTGGGCGACGGCCTGGGCAACTTTGGGCACGGACCGCGCGGTCCTGAAAACCCGCCGTTTAGGCTATGACGGCAAAGGCCAGGCGCGGGTCCGCTCAGCTGCGGAGGCTGAAGCCGTGTTCGCCGAGCTGGGTGGGGTCGGCTGTGTGCTCGAAGCGTTCGTCGATTTCGTGCGCGAGGTGTCGGTGATTATCGCGCGGGGCGCGGATGGGCGCTTGGCGCCGTTCGCAGTCTGCGAAAACACCCATCAGGATGGCGTCCTCGCGGAAACCCGCGCGCCAGCGCAGTGTTCCGAAGCAACGGCGCGCCGCGCCGTGGAGATCGCCGCGGCCATGGCGGAGGCGCTCGATTATGTCGGCGTGCTGACGGTGGAGTTTTTTGAGACCCTCGCGGGCGAGGTCCTGGTCAACGAAATCGCGCCGCGGGTTCACAATTCCGGACATTGGACGCGGGAGGCCTGCCGGCATTCCCAATTCAGCCAGCATATGCGCGCGGTGGCGGGCTGGCCGCTGGGCGACCCCGCGCGAATTGCGGACGCCAGAATGCTCAATATCCTTGGCGACCCCAACGCCGTTTGGCCGCAATGGCGCGACCGTGCGGACGCCGTGGTCACGCTTTACGGCAAGCGCGCGCCACGTCCGGGACGAAAAACCGGGCATGTGGTCATTACGGCCCCACTCAGCGATCCTTAAAGTCGTTATAGACGCTGAACGAAAACAAACGCTTTCGTCGACGTAATCCATAGGCTGGGACTCGCCCAAACGATAGCCTGCGCCAAAAGCGCACGTCTGCGCGATTCATCGACGATATATCTGTCCAAAGAGCGGACAATCCGGTATGGTCATGTCACAAACTTGTTAGGTGATCTAAAATGCTAAGCAAACCTCTGTTGACGGTCCATGACGCTGCAGCGCATCTGCAGGTCAAGGAAAGCACGATCCGCTCTTGGATCCGTCAGGAAAAACTGCGCGCGATTAAATTCGGGCGGGAATGGCGGATTGCGGTGGTCGATCTCGAGCGTTTTCTCAACGAAAACGCGAACATCACCACCGGCTAGCCTGCCGGGGACGGGCGCGTCCGCCGCCGTAACGCAGGCGCGCCAAGCCGTCGAGACCGGTTCGCCCCGCGTTGGGCGCTGAAGCGCGTGCGCGCTTCCACTTCTCGAATTGCATGACGTTGTTGATCCGTGCATCGAGCATGGCCCACGCCCGTGGCCGCTCAGGATCGTGTTCCTGCGCCCAGACCGCGCTGGTCGTCGCGATAACACCGCTCAGAATCGCGCGCTTGGAATAAAAATTCGCGTCAGTGGAGCGGTCGCCTAAACCCCGCCAAATCACGTCCGCCGCTCGCCACAGAATGCGGGCGCCATCGCCAACCCCGTCCGGCATGGCCAAACGGGCGAGCGCGCGACGCGCGGCGTCGTGATGGGGCTCTAACGCGTTAAGCCGGGTGACAACGCCCAGGCGCACCTTCTCGCGGATCTTGAGCGCCTCAACGTCTGGTTCTGACAAACGCGCCGATACGGCCTCGTCTGCGGCCGCGGCCCACGCGTCGATCAAATCCAAAGCGCCCCGGGGCGCGGCGAGGCGTTGCTGGCCCTTGGACAAATTGGCCGTGCGCGCGGCGCGCGCTAAGGCGGCGTCAGTCCAGCCCGCGAAGGCCGCTTCGGGTAGCGCCGCCTCCAACCAGTCGCTGAGGGCGCGCACGCCGGGAGATGAACCGTCTGACATCGCTTCGTTATATGTGAAAGTGAGGCGGCGCTGACAAGCGCTTTTGCTGGACAGAGAAGGGCGAGTTTGTTACGCCCACGCCTCAACGGTTCCGACGCTCGGCGGATCCGACCGCTTGAGCTTTGGGCGAGGGCCCTATCTGCGCGGCGGTCCAAAGCGCGTCGATTAAAGGAGGGCCTAGCCATCGTTCAGATTTACGTTCGCGACAACAACGTCGACCAAGCTTTGAAGGCGTTGAAGAAAAAGATGCAGCGGGAGGGCACTTTCCGCGAAATGAAGCGCCGCAATCATTTCGAAAAACCCTCAGAAAAACGCGCCCGTCAAAAAGCGGAAGCCGTTCGCCGGGCTCGCAAGCTCGCGCGCAAACGCGCTCAGCGCGAAGGGTTGATCGCCCGTCGCTAAAGCGGCGAGCGCCTAAATTTTCCAATGATCCCAGTGTGACGTGGGGCCGACCGCTCCTAACCGCGCCCTCCTGCGAAGGACGCGGTCCCCGCGCCGCGCTTTACGATCCAGGACCGTGCCCGGTCATCGGCCGAATTACGCCTTAGCCGCCGCCGGGCCGCGTTTGAACACCGCCATGGCGGCTTTCTTCGCGCTTTCCATGGTCGCACCCTGGACGGCGCCGGCGTTGAACAGACGCTCCGCCCCCCAAAGCGCCGCAAGTGTGGTCGCCACCATCAACACGGATGTGCCCAGAATGACAATCCATCCGGGATCGGTCGGCAAGCGCACGGGCATCACAAACGGGGTGTAGATCGGGATCCAAGACAAGATCGCCAGAAACGGCGCTTCGGGGTCTTCGATGGCGATCGGCAAGGCCAGCAACGGTAACATCATCAAATAGATCACCGGCGTCATTAGCGTCTGCGATTCTTGTAAGGTCTCGCACATTGAGCCCGCAGCGCAGAAAATTGAGCCATACATGAGGTAACCGCAGAAGAAATAGAACGCGAAGCCGAGCCAGAGGCCGGGGTCTGCGATCGCGTTGACCACGTCGGGCAACCAATCCAATTGCGGCGCATAGGACAGTCCGATCACCGCCAAAGATCCGGCGACCAAAACCCACACGCCGCCAACCGTGAAACTGACGGCCGCGACACCACCCAACTTACCGATCAAAATGTCGCGCAATCCCGCCATGGTTAACAAGACCTCCATGACCTTGGAATTGCGTTCTTCAACGGTTGAGTTGAGCAAAGTCGCCGCGACGGCGAAAATCATAAACCACAACATGAAAGCCGCGATTGCCCCGATCAGCAGTGGCAGACGGTCAGCCAAGGTAACCTCTGCATCCCCGCCGGTGCGCTCGGGCGTCAACCGCAACAGTTCAGGCTCCAGCGCGTTGATCGTATCCACCAATGCGGGGTCAACGCGCGCCGCCTTCAGAGCCGCCGTGCGCTGGGCGTCTGCGGCTGCGGCTTCGACGAAATTCGAAATCGAGCGTTCATTGAGATTGCTGCTCCAATACTCCAACGCCAAGCCGCCATCGTCCGCGACGCGCGCGATAATCGCGGCGGCGAGCGGGCGGGGGCCTTCAGGTGTCTCGACTTCAGCGTCGCCGAGCAGATAGGGCCTTAGCTCCTCAATAGTGTCCGCCGGCGCTCGCACCCGCGCGCGCCGGGCGTCGCTGACCGCGTCCGCTTGGTCTAAGGCGTCGCTAACCCGTTCGGGCAACGCCTCCAGCGCAGCGGCGCGCGCCGCTTGCAAGTCGGTTTCGGCGTCGAACGCGTCCAGCGCTTGATCTCGGACCGCGTCATCCTCCAGGCCGCTAATAGCCTCGATCATTTCGCGCAATCGACGACGTTCGCGGTCCGCCTCGCGTTGGTCGATCGCATCGATGACACCTAAGCCGGACTCATCGACGACGGCGTAATACTTGGTCGGCGTGGCCTGCTCGATCAGCAGTGGGATGAAGAAGCCCGCGGACATAACGACAGGAATGAGCGCCAGCGAGAGCCAAAAGCCCCAAGTGGAGACGTAAGCGAGGTACTCCCGCCGCGCGATCAGAAAAGCGTGACGCATTAGGCGGCCTCCGCAATCGGTTCGGCGTCCGACACTAACCGGACAAAGGTTTCGTGTAAGCTCGGCCGCCGGGTTTCAAACCGTTTCAAGTTTACCCCCGCCTCAAGGCTCGCCGCCAATAGGGCCTCCGCTTGCTCCGCGCGCTGTAGATCGATGACCAAGCCGCCGTCCTCCGCCGGCTCGGGGTTCAGCCCCAGCGCGCGCCCCGCCTGGGCGAGCGCGTCGAGACTGTTCCCATCCACAACAATGCGGGTGGGCGATTGGCTCAGCGCGGCCTCAAGATCGCCGTCGAAAATTTTGCGCCCCCGCGCCATCAGCACGATACGGTCGCAGAGCCGTTCGGCGTGCTCCATCACGTGGGTGGAGAACACGATCGTCCGACCCTCCTGAGCGATTTGGCGGATCAAGTCTTCGAGCGTTTTTTGGTTCACCGGATCGAGACCCGAAAACGGCTCGTCCAAGATCACAAGCTCCGGATCATGGGCTAGGGTGGCGAGGATCTGCACCTTCTGAGCCATACCTTTCGACATGGCCTTAATTTTCCGTTCCACCGCATCGGCCAAGCCATACCGCTCCAAGAGATCTCGACCGCGTCGTTTGGCCTCTTGGGCGTCGAGGCCTTTCATCCGAGCGAAAAACGTAATGACGTCGATCGCACGCATCTTGCGATACAGGCCGCGCTCTTCGGGCAGAAAGCCCACTTTGTCCAGCGCAAGCCGGCTGGGTCGCTCGCCGAACAGCTGGGTCGAGCCCTGGTCAGGCGCCACCAAGCCAACGCCCATGCGCAAAGTGGTGGTCTTGCCGGCTCCGTTCGGCCCCAGAAAGCCGAGGATTGATCCGCGCGCGACCGAAAAGCTCACATCGCGCACAGCGAAGGCCTCGCCGAAGCGCTTGCTCACGTCGAAATAGTCAAGGATCGTTTCCGTCATAGCGCGACACTCTAACGCGGAATCCTGCGGTGGCTAGGTCCAAATCATCGAAAAGGAATAATTTTTTGCCGTTAAGATGATTTATCGGCGGTGGAGGGGTTGGCGCGTAGGCGCCGAATAGCGGCGATTATCCCTTGATTATGCGGCGGTGCGAGCAGGCTCACATGATCGGCGCCCGGCGCAATGGCGAAATCGCTTTGAGGGCGGCCCTCCGCGAGGGCGCGGTAATACCCTCCGCCTCCGCCGGCGACGACGGCGTGAAACGCGATCCGGTCGGCCCAGGCGGTGTCGCGCAATGTTGGATCATCGAATTCCACCGCCTTCAGCTCGCGCAAAGCGGTTTTGTGATGGCCCACCCGGCCCAGCGCGCGCAGCTTAGCCGCGCGGTGAACGCCTTGCAGTCCTAACGGATCCGGCAAGACCGGGGCTGCCAGGCGCAGCGCGCCGATCCGGGCGAGCAATCCGCCAAACTGTGTGGCCGAGCGGAACACCCGCAACAGCCGACGGCCGCGTTCGGTGTCTGCAAAAGCCGCGCTGGCCGCGTCGAGAAACACCAATCCGGCGAGGCGTTCGCCCCGCGTCGCGGCGAAGGCGTGGAGCCGCAGCCCCGCCATAGAATGACCGACCAAGACGATTGGACCGCTTGCGCCCAATCGGTCGAGCAGCCGCTCCATGTCCGCCGCGTGAAAGGTTGGGCTCGGCGCGGCGTCGACCGGATCAGAGAATCCCAAGCCCGCCCGGTCGTAGGCGCAGATATGGGCGAATTCGCCCACCGCCTCCATGATCCGCCACGCGTCCGCGTAAATCCCGAACGCGCCGGCGTCGTAAAGCACGCTGGGCGCGGTTTCGATCGCCGTCCCGCGGCACACCACATGGAGCCGCCGGCCCGGTTCGACCTCAATCATTTCGCCCGGTGGGGTTAAGCGCGCATCCATACGCAGCCAAATAAGCGCAAGTAGGCCGGAACCCAGAACCAGAACGAGCAGTCCGCGCCGAATCCAGACGCCGATCATGCGCTCGGTTTAGAAACCGGCGCGCCCGGCGGGCTCGGCATCGGGTATTTGAGCCCGGTGGCGCAATTGAACAACACCGCCGGGGCGTCGGCCGCCAAACGTCCCTCTTCGACCGCCTGGCGCCAGGCCGCAAAGGTGGCGGCGCCTTCTGGGCATAATAACAGGCCCTCTTCGCGCGCAACCGTGTCGCGCGCCTCAAAAATTGTGGCTTCGGGAATGGCGACCGCCCAGCCCTCGCTCTCCCGCACCGCATCAAGGATCAAGAAATCCCCGACGGCCGCGGGCACGCGGATGCCGGCGGCCAGGGTGTGCGCGTCCGCCCACGGCTCGGCGAACCGTTCGCGTTGGTCAAACGCGCGCACAATCGGCGCGCAGCCTTCGGCTTGGACCGCAATCATTTTTGGCAGGACGTCGGCCTCCAGCCAGCCCAAAGCTTTGAGTTCTGCGAAGGCCTTCCACATGCCGATCAGACCCGTGCCGCCGCCCGTGGGGTAGAAGATCGCGTCAGGCAATCGCCAGCCGAATTGGGCGGCAAGCTCCAACCCCATGGTTTTCTTGCCTTCGATCCGATAGGGCTCCTTCAGGGTGGAGACGTCGAACGCGCCAGTCTCAGCCGCATACGCCTTTGAGAGCTTGCCGCAATCGGTGATCAATCCGTCGACCCGGATCACTTCGCCGCCTTGCAGCGCAATTTCGGCGAGGTTGATCTCAGGGGTGTCCGCGGGCGCGTAGCACCGAGCGCGCAACCCAACACGGGCGGCGTAAGCGGAGAGCGCGGCGCCCGCATTGCCATTGGTCGGCATGGTGAAGGCGTCAACGCCGAGCTCCTTGCCCATGGAGACCGCGAGCGCGAGCCCCCGCGCCTTAAACGACCCCGTCGGCAGCCGCCCCTCGTCCTTGACGACGACATTGGACCCGGCCAGCCGGGGCAAAGGCAAGAGCGGGGTGTCGACCTCTCCAAGCGCGGAGATGTTGGTGGTGTGCTCGACCGGCAGCAATTCGCGCCATTTCCAGAAGCCGCCGTCCCGCGCCCAAACGTCATCCCGATCGACGTCGGACTGAATCGCGGCGAGATCATAGCGGACGAGCAGCGGCCGTCCGGCCCGCGACAGGCCCTGAAGGGTGCGGGCCTCATGGCGTTCGCCGGTCAAGCCGCATTCGAGATGGGTCACGTAGTTCATTACTGCGGTATACCATTGCAAACCTCCACTCGCGACACTTCAAATGCGTTTTGCGAAGTTTGATACAGTAGACGTTGGCGGCGTCGTGCTTCTTTGCGTTGAGATTGGTTTATATACAACAATTCCCCCATGGTCTGCATCTTAGACTTGCTCCAAGCTTGAGTTTGCCTTCTGGTGTGGAGGGACAGCGCGGGCGCCCTGCCAAAACGCGCCGTCTCGATCCACGAAAGGTTTGGTCATGAAACGCGCCCTCTTAGCGCTGGCTTGGTGCGGCTTGACGGCCGCGACGGCGTCCGCGCAAGCGCTGCGAAGCTTCGTTCTAGATCCCGACCACACCCAGGTTTTGTTCGCCGCGGACCGGTTCGGCTTCACCCCGGTGGAGGGCCGGTTCGAGCGCGTCCAAGGCGTCTTGCGGCTCGACCCGCAGACGCCGGAAACGGCCACATTGGAGGCGGTCATTGACGCGGGCTCGTTCTCCACCGGCCATGAGGGGCGCGACCGCGAAATGACCGGGCCGAATTGGCTCGACGTCGCCGCCTTCCCGACCATCCGCTTCGATGCTGCGGGTGCGCAGCTGGATGGGGAGGATGCGGCCATCGTGCCCGGCGAATTGACCCTGCGCGGCTTGACCCGCCCGGTGAGCCTGAGTGTGCGCTTGAACGGCCGAGGCGCGGAGCCGGGTTCGGGGCAGCCGAGCCTTGGCTTCACTGCGGAGGCGACCCTGGACCGGCGGGATTTTGGCATGACCGGCGCCTCGGGTCTGATCGGCGACGAGATCACCGTCCGGATCCACGCCTTGGCCCAGCTTGGCCGCCCGCCGCCGAACCTGACCGGGGTTGAGCAATTGCCGCCGCCGCGCCGTTAAAACGCTTTGCTGGCGTAGGGATCATCGGAAAGACGCACCGCGGCGCGCAGGGCGTGAAGGTGTGGCGGCAGTTTGGCGGACGTGCGCAAATCGGCGTCGGACAAGCCGGGCGCGATCCAATAATCATTGTGCAAGAACGCCCGGTCCTTGGCGTCGGCCCGGGTGTAATCGGGCTGCTGGGGCCGGGCGCCCCGGGCGACGCCAGGTTCGCGAACGAGGCGATCATAGGCGTCTAAGTTCAGATCGAGCACGCCAGGGCCGAAATGCGACGCCAGCGGACCGCCCACCACGTCGCCCCGGGCCGGGAGGCGAAGCAGGGGGCCTAGAATTGACGTGCGGGCCAAGCCGGTGACGACGAGGCGGCCCCAACGCGTCGGCCGGACCCAGTCGCCCCACTTAAGGCCTTTGTCGAAGAGCCAGGCCCCGGCGACCGGTCGCGCAGGGAAAAACATATTCGTCCACCGGATCGCCGCGAAGAGGGAAGCGTGGTTGGGTTGAAGGACGGGCTCACCGTCGCGGTTCCGCATATAGTGGAAGCAGGGATTGTTCTGGTGGGTTTCCGACTGCAAGACCGGTGGGGATTGTGGCAATTCGCGATCCGCAACCATCTCTTCGAACCGGGCGTTTGATGGCGCCAGCAGCAATGGCCCATAGGTCAAAGGCGAGCCAAGCGTGATGAAGTCGGTAATGCGCCACCCCTTCGCCGCCAGCGCTCGGCGAAAATCCGCTTGCGCTGTGAGGAACCCCTCTAGGGCTTCAAACGCCTCGTTTTGAACGGGTTGGGCGCGCTTGATCTCAGGCGTCTCCGCGCCGGCGAGCTTGCGCAAAATCGTCGCTTGGCCCTGTTCATCAAGGCGACACTGCGGGTCGTGGAGCCGTTGCGCGGCGGCTTCACAGGCCTGCACCGCTTGGCGGATCGGGTGTTCAGCGTCGCCGGGCGCGTCGGTCAAGTCATCAACTGTTTCCGCCCAGAGCGCCTTGAGCACGTCATAACCCACGACCGTTCCCAGCGAGTGAGCGATGATGACGATGCGGTCGTATTTCGGCGCGTCCGAGGAGGGTCCAGCTTTTAAGCCGTGCAGCGCTTTCAGTAGACCCACGCCGGCCGCGCGAATGTCCTGCCGGCGCGCAATATTGGAGGGCGCAGGCGTCAAATATCGCGCCGAATCCCCCATGACCTGCGCTATGGGATTTGAGAGTGTCCGGATCAGCCAATTAACGCCGAGACCATAAATCAGAAAAAAAACGTAAAAACTTATAACCCATGCGCGGTTGGGGTCTGTCAGTGGTGTTCTTGCAGGTTGAAAATCTCCTTGGCCTAAATAAAAAAGCCCTAGAAAAACCGGCAAAGCAAAAAATAAAAACTGTATCGCTTTAAGGGGCTTGCCAGTAAGAATTATTAGTCCTGATAGAGACAGCGCAATGGCTATAAATATATTTATATATAACCAGGACTCAAAACCGATGAATTGTCCAAAAACTAAACCGGCCGCTAAAATTACGAAGAATAATTGCGCGCAGAACCAAACGATAAACCGGCGCGCGGGCTTCAGTTCCTGAGGAACTTCGGCTGTGTCGCGCCCCATTAAGCCGTCCAACCATCGCCAGACATGGCCAAACCGGCTGCCGTGCATGAGGTGCGCCCAATAGAATTCGTAAAAGTCGAACCGGCGGCCATCCGCAGAGGCTGACGTCGCGAGGCGCACGGTTTCATAGGTGCCGCCGACTTCGTCCGGTGTGCTCCAAACCCGCGCTGCGCCCGTGTTGACGTCCGGGTCTCCGGCGACGCTGACATCGGTCTGCCAGACGGTGCGGACTAACTCTCGCAACGCCTCGCCGGGGCGCTGTTCGCCTTGGCCGTGAATGAACACCACGGCCGTCCGGGCAGCGGCCGCCTCAAGCGAACTCGCTGATTTTTGACGCGCCGGGGCGTCGTCTCCCGCGGTCATGGCTTTACCTTTTCATTGCGGTCCAACATTCGAGCGAGACTATGACGCGGAAAACTTCAGCCTACGCTTCTCCTTGGCGATCGTTAACGCAAGCCATGGCTGCCGTCGGCGTCTTCACCGTGGTCGCAGGGACGGGCCTCGCCGCGGACCGGTACGAAATCGAACCTGGAAGCGCGCGCGCCTCGATTTTCGTCAAATGGCTGGGTGTTTGGTTTCGCCTTGCGGAATTTACCGGCGTTCAGGGCGAATTGGTCCTCGACCCTGAGGATCCTGAGGCCAGCGCCATTGCGGCGCGGGTGGCGGTCGCCTCCATCGACACCGGCCAAAGCTGGCGCGATCGCCTGATCACCGGGCCAAAATGGCTCGACGCGGCGACCTATCCGGACATTGTTTTTCACTCCTCCGCTGTGGACGCTTTGAACGCGGCGGTCGCTGAGGTGTCCGGTGAGATTCAGCTCAAAGGCGTCTCCGGGCCGGTGACGTTGACCTCTGAGCTGTTGGACGCCGATCCCGACGCCGGCCGGGCCGCATTCACCGCGTCCGGGGAGATGCGCCGCTCGGTGTTCGGCTTAAACGGGTGGCGGCCCATGGTGGCGGACCGGGTGCGCTTTGAGATCGAGGCCCGCGCCGTGCGCGCCGAGCCCGCGCGTGCGGACGCGACGCTGAGCGCGGACTAAGCGGTCTCGCCCTCGCCAAGCTTGATCACCCGCAGTTCGAGCCGTTTAATTTCGCGCATCAGAGCCAAATGGTTCATCCGCTGAAACAGCCACATTTTCAGCGTGGTGACCGCGGATAGCGCCACCCAAAGGCCGATTGCGGACCACGCGACCCCAACCATGGTTTCCGCCGCGGATAGTTGAAACGCGCACCAAATAGCAAGCGCGACAAACGCCGCGATGTTGATGAACACGTAGTAGGTCCAAAATTTCAACGGGCCCTGGAAGGTCGCGCCCAGTTGGGTGAACAACCCCCGCCCACTATCGAGGTCCTTCAAAAACGCCGCCTCGTCGGAGGAAAGCGCTTCGCCTAACCGTACGTCCAATTCCGCCATGGTTTAATCTCCTGAAAGCGCCGTCTGAAGCTGACGGCGGGCGTGGAACAAACGCGATTTCACCGTTCCTTCGGGACAGCCAATCGCGCGGGCGATTTCGGCGAGCGTGAGGCCCTCACCGAAAAACAGAATAACCACAAGGCGATGATCAGGGTTCAGTCCGCCCAGCGCTTGCTGGAGCGCGACCCGGTCTTCGCTCTGTGCGTCGATTGCGGGTTCAGGCGCTGTGTTAAGCGCCTGATGTCGGCGTCGGCGGAGTTGATCGACGCACTTGCGACGCAGGACGCCAAACGCCCAAGCGGGGAAACGCTCGGGATCGATCAAGCCGAGCCAACCGCGACAAATCCCGGCCCAGGCCTCTTGCACCGCGTCTTCGGCTGCGTCCGCGTTGCGCAGCATCGCCCGAGCGGTGCGCATCAAACGCGGTCGCCAGCGCCGCGCCAGCGTCTCCGCTGCTCGTGCGTCACCGCTGCGCGCCAAAGTCAGAAGCAGCGCATCGAACACCCGATCGGATTCTGAGTAAGCCGCGCTTGGGGGCACCCGCCGCTCCTAGACCGTTTGCGTTGCAAGCTTAGTCGGCGGCGGGGCGAAAAAGGTTCAATCCGGAGTTTGGCGGGCCAGGTTCGACGGACCCGGATCGGCGGGCGTTAGGCCGGCGGCGGTCGGGTTGCAGCGAAAGCCGGCTCGCCGTGGATGGTCGCCGCCCAGGCGGTTAGCGCCGGACGCCCGCCGCGCCAGTCCAGGTCTGGATGCCGGAAATCGAGATAGCCCAAGCTCACGCCCGCCGCGATATGGGCCAGGGTCATCGCTTCACCCCATGCCGCGATTTCGCGCTCTAAGACGTCCGCTCCCGCTAGGATGGCCGCACGCCACCGGTCGATCCAAAGCTCCGAGCGCTGGGCTTCGGGCCGGCGGGTCTCCATAACCCACGCCACGGCGGCGTCGGTCATCCCGTCCGCCAACGCTTCCCGCCGGAGGACGTCGATGCGCGCCGCACCCGAAGGAAGCAGCGCCGAGGCCTCCGCAAGGCTGAGCAGGTACTGGACAATCACCCGGCTGTCGTAAACCAACCCGCCTTCAGGCCGCTCCAGCGCGGGAATTTTGCCCAGCGGGTTTTTCGCGCGCAGGGCGTCGGTCTGTTCGTAGGGATTAATCGTGACGTCTTCAATGTGTTCAGCGAGCCCGCTCGCTAAAGCGACGATGCGGACTTTGCGGACAAACGGGCTGGTGTCAGAGCCGTAAAGCTTCATGGTCGCGCGCCTGGTTGCGATGGATGGGGCCCCCGGTCCAGCGAGAGCCAGAAAGGACCCTGCCAGCCCGCCGCGCGCTTGTCGACGCCCGCCCATCGACGCAGAGCGCGGCGCAGCTTATGCCTAAAACCATGAGCGCCACGTCCACCAACGCCGCCGAATTCACCGTGTCGGAGATTTCCGGCGCGCTCAAACGCACGCTGGAGGACGCCTACGGTTATGTGCGCGTGCGCGGCGAACTGGGCCGGGTGGTGATCGCGCGCTCGGGTCACATGTACGCCGATCTCAAGGACGAAAAGGCGGTGCTGGCCGGAGTGGCGTGGAAGGGCAATGTGGCCCGGTTCGCGTTCAAGCCCGAAGAGGGGCTGGAGGTGATCGCCGAGGGCCGCATCTCCACCTTCCCAGGTCAATCGAAATACCAACTGATCATCGACCGGCTCGCCCCCGCAGGCGTCGGCGCGCTGATGGCGCTTTACGAAGACCGAAAGAAAAAGCTCGCTACGGAAGGCTTGTTTGACGCCGAGCGCAAACGCCGCTTGCCCTATCTGCCCGAGGTGGTCGGGGTGGTCACCTCTCCCACCGGCGCGGTGATCCGGGACATTCTGCATCGGCTCAGCGACCGCTGCCCGCGCCATGTGCTGCTCTGGCCAGTGCTGGTGCAAGGCGAGAAGGCCGCCCAGCAAATTGCCGCGGCCATTACGGGCTTCAATAATTTACCTCCTGACGGACCGGTTCCTGTTCCCGATGTGCTGATCGTCGCCCGCGGCGGCGGCTCGATCGAGGACCTGTGGGCGTTCAATGAAGAAGTCGTCGCGCGCGCCGCCGCCGCCAGCCGCATTCCGCTGATCTCCGCGGTGGGCCATGAAACCGACACGACGCTGATTGATTATGTCGCGGACGTCCGTGCGCCGACGCCCACGGGCGCCGCGGAGATCGCCACGCCCGTGCGCGCCGAATTGCTTGGGTTTTTGGGAACGCTGGGCGGACGGCTCGTCACCGGTTTGACCCGCGGGTTGGAGGCGCGCGCCGCGGGGCTCAAGGCCGCTGTCCGCGGCCTTCCCCGGCCCGAGGATTTGGTGGCGCTTAAGGCGCAAGCCTGTGATCGCGCTGCGGATCGGCTTGACGGCGCCCTCTTGCGCTCCGTGCAGACGCTGGAGGTGCGCTTGGGTCGCTCGGCTGGGCGGCTGCGGCCGGAAACGCTTACGCGCGATTGGCGGCGTCGCGCGGAGCGTTTGGGCGAATTGCAAACCCGCGCCCGCGCTGGGCTCGACCGGATCGCGGCGCTGAGCGCGGATCGGTTCGCGCGCGCCGCCCGTCGCCTGGCGGCGCGCGATCCGAAGCCCCGATTGGCGGCGGACGCGGATCGGCTTTCGCGGCTGTCCGCCCGGCTTGCGGCCGCGCAAACCCGCGCGCTGGCGCAAAGCGAAACTCGTCTCGGCGGGGTGGTGAAATTGCTTGAGGGCTTGTCGCACAAAGGGGTTCTGGCGCGCGGCTACGCCTATGTCTCTGACGCCGCCGGGGCGGTGATCACGCGCGCGGGCCGAACTGCGCCGGGCGCCGCGGTGACCCTGACTTTCCAGGACGCGAGCGTCCGCGCCGTGATCGGCGAGCCAGCGGAGGTCACGCGCGCGCCGTCTAAAAAGCCCAAAGCCGCGAAACCACGCTCGGGACCGCCTCAGGGCGACTTGTTCTAAAGCGTGCGGTGGCTGCGGATTTTCAGCGCGCGCACACCGTGATAAGTCTGCCATCATGAACCGTTTGGATCCGAAATTCGACGGCTTGGCCGTGGTGCGCTATGGGGATGCGGAATTCACCCTCATCCAGCCGGGCAGCCACGTGCTGTGCGCGGTCACCCAAAAGCCTATTCCGCTGGCGCACTTACGGTATTGGAACGTGGAGCGGCAAGAGGCTTACGCCGACGCTACCGCGGCGTTGAGCCGTTGGCGGGAGCTGCGGGACGAGTCGTGAAGCGCGCTTGGCTGATCGGTTTGCTCGGTCTGTCCTCGGCGGGCCACGCGGAAGTCGCCTGCCGGGGTGAGGCGATTCAAGGCGGGTTCTTAATCTGCCGCGCCGAGCCGGGGACCGAGGTGCGCGTTGACGACATCGCGGTGACGGCGGATGACGAGGGCTGGTTCGCCGCCGGAATCAACCGGGACCAGACCGGTGAATTGGTCATCCGCGCCGGCGAGGACGAACGCCGGTTTCCTATCGCGACCCGCGAATACGATATTCAGCGCATTGACGGACTGCCGCCTTCGAAGGTGAACCCGTACTCGGAGGCCGATCTCGCCCATATCGCCCGAGATCGACCGCTAAAAGCGCGCGGGTTCTCCAGTCGAGCGAACGGCGCTTGGTTCGTGGACGGCTTTCAATTGCCGGTGACCGGGGCGCGGATTTCCGGGGTCTATGGCTCCCAGCGCATTCTAAACGGCGAGCCGCGTCGACCCCATTACGGGATCGACTACGCAGCACCCACGGGCACGGCCGTGGTTGCGCCCGCGGGTGGGGTGGTCAGCTTGGCGGGGCCGGACTTTTTCTTCGAAGGCGGCATGGTGTTGATCGATCATGGTCAGGGCGTGATCTCCGCCTTCCTCCATCTCTCCGAGGTCGATGTGACGGAAGGCGACCGGGTCGCGCCGGGCGACCGCATTGGCGCGGTTGGATCCACGGGCCGCTCAACGGGGCCGCATTTGCATTGGCAGATCACGTGGCGCGGACGGCGGGTCGACCCCGGTTTGGCGTTAGCGGTAGGTTCAGGCGACACCGGCTGAGCCCCCGGTGCGTCGTTTCGCGGCGCTTTCATGGGCTTTGAGCCGCAACGCTTTGACCGGAGTAAGGCTGGGTCCGATGCAGGACGCCTGTGGCCCTAACCTAGCAGCACCGCCATCCACGGCCCCATCAGGGCGAGGCCCACAACAACCTCGAACCCGGCGCCGAGCTGGTTATACGGGCTGGCGCCGCCGTCCATTTTCATGGTTGCCGCGCGCACGACGCCCGCCGTCAGCCAACCCGCGCCGATAGCGGCCGCAGCCCAGCTTCCGCCTGCGCCGCCCAACCACAGCGCGGCGAGCGCGAACACATGGCCTCCCGAATACACCCCGCCATAAATGGCGCGCAGCTCCGAACGTCCCTCGACCTTCTCAGGGTCCGGCACGAGCCGCACCAAACCCATGGTCCATGTCGGGTCAACCAGAGCCTTAAGACCCATGGCCAACGCTAACCCGCCGGCCAAGCTGGCTACTATCATCAGAATCATCATGTCGGGCGACTTAGGCGAGGGACGGCGAATGGCGAGGGGGCTGCGACGATCCCGGTGCGCTTTTGGTCGGGCGGTCGAGCGCAATGGGTAAAATCGTGCTCGCTGGTTAAAATTTTAGATGATTGATCTAAGGTTGAAAGCTATTATGCCCTTCAAAATTGAAGACTGACACGGTTCGCGTCAAAAAGAGCGCGCCGAGCGAAAGACAACGACTGGCGACACGGGGGATGGCGGCGTGGAATGGGCGGATATCGGCCAAGCGATTGTGGCGATCGGCGCGTTTGGCGGCGCCGCGACCACTTTGACCCAGACGATCTTTAAGGGGCTCAGCCTGAGCTACCAGCCCGTCAAATACGTTCAGAGAGGCGACCGATACGACTATGGCGGGCGGTCTGGATGGTTTGGGCGCGGGGTCTGTGCGCTGTGGCGGCTGCCCTATGCTGGGTTTGGTCGGATCGAGCAGTTGGTTCGTCCAATGCAGGACGCGCTGCAGCTCGCCTATGGCCCGGATTTTCTCAGCGTAATTGCGCAGCAATACCGCAATGGCCGCAGCGCAGGCGATGCGCCGGAGACCATCGGGCAAGGCGTCCGACTGGCTTTGCCGCTGATGGTCGACGCAAAGCCGTTGGCCGGGGACGCCACGGAGCTCGCTTCGCCGCGCGACGGCGAACGCAAGGCCTGTAAGGACCGCGCGGCACAGTTGATTTTCGATCTTTGGGGGATGGATGCCAAGGCATCCAATCGCTTAGCGAATATCCTGGCGGCGGACCGGGAGAACACATCGTCGGACAGTGAAGACGGCGGTGAAGACGGCGCGGCCTCCGCGCTTCTCGACGCCCAATCCCTGGTCTCGCAATTCATTCTGGCGTTGGAGAACCGCATTGACGCGGCGTTCCAGATCGCGGAGATCCGCTATGCCGGGGCTGTTCAGACCACCGCCGGGGTGATCGCCGTCGCCTTGGCGGTGGGCTTAGAATGTTACTCTCCCATCTTCGGTCACGTGCAATCAGGCGGGGAAATTAAGCCGAACTACGTGATCGCCGTCGGTGTCGGGCTGCTGGCCGTGCCGTTAGCGCCGATCGCCCATGATCTCGCCAAAGCCGTCACCGAAACCGCGAAAAGCTGGCGCGGCCTCGCCGCTTTGCGGAAACCCTAGCCGTGGGAACGCTTTATTTTTTAAGTTTTCGGGCGCTGAAGCGATCACGCGGCGGCTGCGTGACCCCAGCGCAATTTTACAAGATCGACGGCGTCGATCCGATGTTCGATTGGCTGAACCCCAGTATTCCCGACCGACTCGCAAGCGGCGCGATCAGGCCGGTTGAGCGATTGGCCGAGCGAACCTTTCCCGCCGTCATGGCGGGGCGACGGGTGCATTTCCTCGTTCACGGCTTCAACGTCCGGCGCGATCGGGGGTTCGAGGGGCTCGGCGCCGCCGCGCAGCATTTGCAAGGGTTTGGTAAGTCCGCGCGCGCCTTGCAGACGGCGATTCGCGAGATTGACGCGGTTTTGCCCAATGCCGGTCGGCCGGAGCCGACGCCCGCGGGCTCACCCTGGCGGCTTCCACGTTTGACCGACCAAGATTTCGTCGTCCCGGTGTTGTGGCCTGGAGACTCGTGGTGGCGGGGTGTCAACTATCCCTTTGAGTTCGGTGATGTGCAGGCCACCGCGAAGCAATTCATGAAATTGTTCAAACACAGCCCCATCCGGCCTGCCGAAGTCACCTTCACCAGTCATTCCATGGGTGTACAGGTGGTTCTGGAAACCCTTCGAGAATGCCACAATAAAATCGACAAAGAGCGCCCGCGTTTACAAATGCCGCCGGTGCGCAGCGCTGTGTTCATGGCGGCGGCGGACGATGATGATGTGCTCGACCGGCCGGATAATTTCTACAAGTACGCTTTAGGCCTAATCGACCGTATCGATGTTATCGGATCAGCGGATGACCGAGTTTTGAAAACGGCGTTTCGTTTGGGCGATAGATTAGAGACGGTTATAAATTTGCCTAAGCGTTCGCGCAAGCGTCGCTCGGGTCGTCCTGCTCTGGGGCTCAACGGCCCCGTCTTTCGAAAGGCGACGCCGATCAGCGCGCGCACCGGCTGGCGCGCAATCACCGGCTTACCCCAGCCCTTGGACGCCAATGGCGCGAACCATCGCGATTACCTGCCTCAGCCCTGGCAAAACGACGGCAAAGACACCTTTTCCGACGATCAGATTCGTCGCGCCAACGGGTTCAACCCCACGCGTTACGCCGTCTTTCAGGTGATCCGAGCCCATATGGCGCGCTTGGGCGGGGAAGAGGACGCCTATCCCTGGCCGCCACGCCGATCGCCGACCGTCGATGGATCGCGGTAGCTCCGCCGCGCCTTGAAAAACGCCTTGAGCAAGGCCGAACTCTCCTCGGCGCGCAGCCCAGCAACCACCTCGGGGCGCCAATGGCATGTGGGTTGTTCGAAAAACCGAGGGCCGTGTTCCACCGCGCCGCCTTTCGGATCGCTTGCGCCATAGACCAGCCGCCCAATGCGGGCGTGGCTGATCGCGCCGGCGCACATGGCGCACGGCTCCAGCGTCACATAAAGGGTCAGCCCCGTGAGCCGGTAGTTGCCGCGCCGGAACCCGCCTTGGCGCAGGGCCAGCACTTCGGCGTGCGCGGTGGGATCGTGCCGGGCGATGGATTGGTTGCGGCCATGGGCGAGGATGGCGTCCATCACCGGGTCGACGAGCACCGCGCCGATCGGCGCTTCCCCCGCCTCGGCGGCGGCTTGGGCGTATTCCAGCGCCAGCGCCATGTAGTCGTCATCGCTCACTCAACAGCCCCCGCATTATAAAGGGCAACCCCCACAATGACGCCCGCCGCCAGGAAAAACACAACGCCATAGCCCAAAATAACCAAGAGACTTTTCAGCGCGCCGACCCACCAGCGTCGTTGAAAAAACCCATGCAGCGCGCGTCCCGCATGGACTAGCGCTAGCCCCAAGCCAGCCACCGCGCCCGCCTCCGTCGCCAGCAGATTTAGCGGACCGGTCACGGCAAACCACAAAAACGCGCCCGAATGAACGTGCAAGGCGAAGATCAAATGGGCCGCGTAAGCGCGCTGGCCTCGGTAGATCAGCGCGGTCAGCAAAGCCAAGGCCGGCGCCAGCACCAATGGTAATTGCCGCACCAAAGGTCCGGTGAGCGCCTCCGCCTGTTCGGTGTTCTCAACGACGCGCGTTAATCCGCACGACAGTCTCCGGCCCAGGCCCGCCCAGAGAGCTTCGCTGTTCGCTGCAAGCTCGCAGGCGGTCTGGCCGGTCTCGTCAGTCAAGGACTCAGGGGCGATGTAAAGGCCGACGCCTGTGGTCGACGCTTCGGGGTCGGATTGAACGTGGATGACCCCGCTGCTTGATGCGGTTGCCAGGAAAAACACCACACTGGCCACAAGGAACAGCCGAAAGGGCGGCGTGTAGCGCGCCCGTCGGCCGTCCACATACTCCCGCGACAACCGGCCAGGCGCGAGGATCAATAGGCGCAGGGTGCGCAAGAACCGCCCGTCCAGATCGACCAGGTCCGTGACGCTCTCACCCAGCAAAACCCCGAGCGGGCGGTTGACGGACGCCCGGCTTTGCCCGCACGCCGCGCAATAGGGTCCATTAAGGGCTGCGCCGCAATTCGCGCAGACCGACGGGCTCATGCTCCGCCCAGCGACCAGGTGACTTGAACCAAGAGCACCAGCGTGATCATGGAGAGCCAGAAGCCGTAGCCGAGCGCGAGCCAAAACAGCTTGAAGAGCGTCTTGGCGCCGCCCTGATCGAAAAACCGCGCCAGCGATTGGTGGACATAAATGATCACCGCGAGCACGCCGATCGCCGCGGTCCAGGACTCACCCACGATCCAGCCCGCAATGGTCGCTATCGAGAAGATCAACATGCCGCCCACATGGATGTGCATGGCCAGCACCATGTGCCCGAACAACATTTCGCCCGAGCGCATATACATAAACCCAGTCATCAGTGCGAAGATCGGCGCCATAATGAGGGGGACTTGTTGGAACACCGGCCCCGCGGCGCGCGCGAAGGCCCCTTCTTGTTCACGCAATTGTTCAGCGCCGCGCCGGAATCGGTCTTCGAGCGGCTTCAACCAGCCTGGCCCCGTGGTCGCCTCTGCGGGCGCGACCTCGACGTCCGCTTCAAAGCTCGCCGCGGGTGGATCGCCGTTATTGGGTGCGCCCGCATCTGGACCCGCGTCTCCACCCGGGCGCGGGGCCCGGTCGCTGATCGACGCCGCAATCTGTTCCCTTAAGGCATCCGGGTCCACGCCGTTGCGCTCAAGCTCGGCGCGCACCTCAGCGCCGGCTTCGGCGAGGTCTGCGCGCGCCTCCGCCCGCGCCCGCCGTCCCCGTTCGATTAAGGCGTCGAGTTGGCCGATGACCTCCTCGGGCACCCCTTGCTCGGTCAAGATGGCGCGAGCCTCTGGGGGAAGCGGGGCTAGAGGGGGGGATGGTTCGCCCTTGTCGGCGCTTTCGGCGAAGCTCTCGGCTAAACCCGCAGCGAAGCCGTCGGCGAAGCCCTGAACCGCGTCCTCTACAATGCGAATGTTTTCGGGGGTGGGGGGATTGCCGCTGACTTCGGCCTGGCGCACCAGCGCACGCATGGCTGTGAAGTCTTCCGCCATTTCCGGATGGTCTTGGGCGGCGGCGGCAAGCACTTCGGTCAGGGACTCCCCCTCCTCCGAAGTCCAGCCCGCCAATTGGCCAAACTCTCGGCTGGCTTGGCGCGCGGCTCCCTCAATGGCGGCGCCGGTATCCACGTGTTGCGGATCAAACGTGGTGTCTAAATCATTGACAAAGAAGAACACCAAGCTGGCGATGAGATAAAGCCGGATGGGCGGGCTCCACCGCGCGCGGCGCCCCTCCACATAGTCGCGCGACACCTGGCCCGGCCTTAAAATCAGCGCCCGAAGCGTGGAGAAGAACCGGCCGTCCCAATCGAGCAAATCAGTGAGGCTTTCGCCGATCAGCTTCCAAATCCGGCGATTATAGACGTCGTCCTTTTGCCCACAGGCGGGGCAGAACTCCCCTTGAAAGCGCGTGCCGCAATTGGCGCACTGGCGTGTTAAATCCTTCCGGCCCAGCAGCGCGGCCTCGGTCGCAGCGCCCGCGGCAACCGGAGCGAAACCGACCATGGGCTCTCCGTCGAATTCATCCGCCTCTACACTCATGGCTTGACCGCTCCTTAGACGCTGGGCCAGTTCGCAAATATGTTACCTCTTATTGGGCCGCACCGTCACCCGGCCCCGTCCGGAGCGTTTTTCGCCATGTCCGCCGCCGCTGATCCGCCTGCGCCTGAGACTGAACGCATCGCCAAGGTGCTCGCGCGCGCCGGTGTGTGCTCGCGCCGGGACGCGGAGCGGCTGATCGCGGAGGGCCGGGTCGTCGTGAACGGCGAAACCTTGACCAGCCCAGCGGTCAAAGTGGGTCCGGACGCGGCCATCGGCGTCAATGGCAAACTGGTGGACGGACCCCAACCCACCCGGCTATGGCGCTATCACAAGCCCGCCGGCCGGGTGACCACCCACAAGGACCCCGAAGATCGACCCACCGTGTTCCAGGCTTTGCCGAAGAGCTTGCCGCGGGTGATTTCCGTGGGGCGGCTGGATTTGAACTCTGAAGGGCTCTTGTTGCTGACCAATGACGGCGAGTTGGCCCGCGCGCTCGAACTGCCCGCCACCGGTTGGACGCGACGCTATCGGGTGCGCGCCTATGGCCGGTTCACGCCGAACCATATCGAACGGTTGAGCCGTGGGCTCACGGTGGAGGGCGTGCGCTACGGCCCGATTCAAGCGCAGCTTGAGCGCGAACAGGGCGATAATGTTTGGCTAGATTTGCGCTTGAAAGAGGGCAAGAACCGAGAGGTGCGCCGGGTGCTCGAAGCCTTGGGGTTAAGGGTGAACCGGTTGATCCGCACCGCCTATGGTCCGTTCCAGCTCGGCGCGCTTAGCCGCGGGGAGGTGGAGGAAGCGCCCGCCAAGGTCGTGCGCGAACAGACCGGCGCTTTGGCGAAAAAGCTCCATGCGCATCGTCGGCGGCCGGTTTAAAGGCCGCGCTCTTGTCGCGCCCAAGGGGCGGACCACGCGTCCGACCGCGGAGCGCGCCCGCGAAGCGGTCTTTATCATCGTCGCTCACGCCGACTGGGCGCCGCCTCTGGTCGGGGCGCGGGTGATCGATGGCTTCGCCGGCAGCGGCGCGTTGGGGTTCGAAGCGCTCTCTCGGGGCGCGGCGTTTTGCTTATTTGTGGAGACCGACACGGCGGCTCGCGGCGCCATTCGCGCGACAGTCGAATCACTTGGACTTTATGGTGCGACACGGATCCACCGTCGGTCTGCGGTCGATTTGGGGGCAAAGCCGGCGGGCCTAGGCGCGGGCTTCACACTCGCGTTACTGGACCCGCCTTATGGCCGCGATTTGGCGCCGAAAACCGCCGCGCTGTTGGCCTCTGGTGGATGGTTGGCGGCGGACGCCCTGCTCGTTTGGGAGAGCTCCGTTGAAGAAAATCAAACCCTTGATGGCTGGTCATTGCGAGACGAACGCGATTACGGCGCCGCGCGCTTTGGGTTCTGGCGGCGCGTCGAACAGGCGTGAGGTCCTGATCGCTTTAAGCCGCGAACGCTGAGCAATCGGTTCTGGCGTTAAGATCGCCGTGAGATTTTCGCAATAGCTTTACGGTGAGTGATACGCGATCAGCGCGTGGATGAGCAGACGCAAGCGGCGACGGAACCATGAGAGCACGAAATAAGCACGGCAGCCTCGCACTCATTCGCAAAAGCGGCTCAACGGCGCGAGTGTTAAACTTGCCTGTCGTTAAAGAGCGCTATGGGTCGACACCAGAATACGCCGAAAAACCATTGCTCAAACACCCGCAATTGAATGAGTGTTTCCTTGTGAAGCACACGCTTCGGCCTTCCGAGCGCGAAGGTGTGCTCGCGCACAAGAGCACGGCGACCAAACTGATCTTGCCGTTTTCAGGCAGCGATCTTCGGTTGGGTGGGTTCAGCGTGTTTGTCGAACAGGAAAACTTCCAGGAATCCATCGTTCAGAAGTGCGGACGTCGCGGTTCGGACGACGATTTCCGCCGCGATATGCAAGTGCTCGCCGAAATCGCGTCTCTGCCGTCCATGGACCCCTTCCTGTTACGCGAGAAAATCAATCGGCTGCAAATCCCCGTAGCGCGATGCTATTTCGAGATTTCGGAGGCAGACGCGGAGCGCATGCGCGAACACGTCAGCAGCGAAATCTCGCGGTTGGTGTCGCTTGCGTTCGGCAGCGACGGCTCGCAAGCCAGCGCCTTGTCCAAGCGTCTGGCGACCTTGTTGTTGAAAGACGAAAGCTCGGAACAATTAGAGCCGTTGCGGCAAACACTGCGCTTGTCCAAACAAGAATACGCCGAGGGGATGTTCGCTTGGAAGGGGTTCTTGTACTATAAATGGTCGTTGGCGAAGATTGAACCGACTTTGGCTCCGGTCGCAAAAGAAGTGCTTTCAACCAAGTTATTGCGCGCGTCGCCAGATGACAAAGCTCATTTGACCGGATCGCGTGACCGCATCGTCGAATTCTTGTGGAAAGTGCGCGACCAAATCCGCCGGACGCTGCGTGATTACGACAAAGCCTTCGCCGCCTTGGTGGAACGGAACCAGCCCGGCGTGTTCCGGAGCTTCCTGCTACGCGCGCCCGCTATGTTTGTGGAGACTGGCGAGCAACTCGCCACGCTCAACCACGTCACCTCGTTCTGGCGCTTCCAGTTTCCGAACCCGGATCGGATCGCCTTGCCCGTCGATGAGGCGTTTGAAATCTTCCAGGAGTTCGAATCGAGCCTCGGCGGGCTCAACAGCCCCGAAAGCAAGGCCGCGTAAGTCGCGCCGCGTCAGCGACGACCGAACAAGCGTTCGATATCGGCCAGCTTGAGCTCCACATAAGTGGGCCGGCCATGATTGCATTGTCCCGAATGGGGCGTGGCCTCCATGGCGCGCAAGAGTGCGTTCATCTCTGGCCCGGCTAAACGGCGGCCCGCGCGCACCGAGCCGCGGCAAGCGAGTGTGCCGCAGACCTCCTCTAAGCGCTCCTTCAACGCCAGGCCCTCGCCATACTCAACCAAATCATCGGCGAGATCGCGCACCAAACCCGCCACGTCGAGCCGACCTAACAGCGCGGGCGTTTCCCGCACGCAGACGGCGCCGGGGCCAAAGGGCTCAATAACGAGGCCCAACTCGGCGAATTCCTCGACGCGGGCCAGCAGCCGCTCGACCTCCGCGTCATTCAACTCGACGATTTCCGGCACGAGCAAGCCTTGGCGCTTCACACCCCCTTCGGCCAGCGCGCGCTTCATGTCTTCGTAGACCAGGCGCTCATGGGCGGCGTGTTGGTCGACAATCACCAGACCGTCCTCGGTCTGCGCGATGATGTAGGTCTCATGGAGCTGCGCTCGCGCCGCGCCTAAGGGTTGGCTTTGCAGAGGCTCGGCCAGGTTGGGCGTGTCGCCCGGCGCCGCTTGGAGCGCGTCATTGGCGGGCTCCACCCGGGCGGAGGGGACGTCAAAGCCCTCCAAAGCGGGCTCGGCCAGGGCGAAGGCGCGCGCTGGCGGGGCTGGGCTCCAGCCGGGACGCTGCGGCGCCGCCGGCGCCATCGAGGGCTGCGCGCGTCCCAACGCGTATCCCGCCACTGTGGTCGAGGCGCGGTGCCCGGCGCCGGCTAAACCGTGGCGCAGCGCGCCGACTAGAAGTCCGCGCACCAATCCGGCGTCGCGAAATCTGACCTCGGCCTTGGCCGGGTGCACGTTCACATCCACTTGCTCGGGCGGTAGATCCACAAACAGCGCTAAAACGGGATGGCGGTCGCGCGCCAGAAAGTCTTGGTACGCCCCGCGCACCGCGCCGAGCAACAGCTTGTCGCGCACCACCCGGCCGTTGACGAACAGGAATTGGTGGGTCGCCGCGCCCCGGGCGTAGGTGGGCAAACCGGCATGGCCGAAGACCCGCACGCCATCTCGGATTTGGTCCACAGGGATGGCGTTCTGCGCAAACTCCGTTCCCAGCACGGCGCCTAAGCGCTCAAGCTGAGCGGACGGGTCGTCCCTGCGGCCCGCCCGGGCGTAGCGCAGGCTGGTGCGACCGTCTTGGGTCAAGCTGAAGGCCGCGTCCGGCCGCGCCATGGCCATACGTTTGACGATGTCGGTAATGGCCTGGGTTTCCGCACGCTCGGACTTGAGAAACTTCAACCGCGCTGGGGTGGCGAAGAACAAATCTCGCACCTCCACCCGGGCGCCTGATCCGCCCAAGCCTGGCGCCGGTTCGGGCTGGGACTTCGTCCCGCCTTCGACCCGCCCCCGCCACGCTTGAGCGGCGTCAACGGTTTGGGCCGTCACACACAGCCGCGCCACCGCGCCGATAGAGGGCAACGCCTCGCCGCGAAACCCCAGGCTCGCAATGTTCAGCAGATCAAGCTGGCCGGCTGCATCGGGCTTGAGCTTGGAGGTGGCGTGGCGTTCGACGCAGAGATCAAGATCATCCGCGCCCATACCCGCGCCGTCGTCTTGCACCGCAATCAAGGCCCGTCCACCCGATTGGGTCTGGACGGTGATGGATTGCGCGCCCGCATCCAGCGCGTTTTCAATCAGTTCTTTAACGACGCTGGCGGGGCGTTCGACCACCTCGCCGGCGGCGATCCGGTTGACCGCGTCCGCGCTGAGCCGTTCGATCTGGGTCATGGCGCTCGTCTCGCTTGGCTCGGCGGCGCGGCGCGCCGCGCCGTTTGTCCAACGCTGCGATCCGCATGCGGAAGACGCCTAAGGAGCCGGGGAGTCGGGGGTAGGGTCAACCGCGTCAGAGGCGTTATCCCCAAGTCCTTTGGGTTCGCCCACCACGACAAAGCTAAACCGGCTGGGATGGAACAGCCGCTTGGCGACCCGGGCGACGTCCGCTTGGGTGACCGCTTCGATATAGCCGGTATGCTTGGACCAATAATCGATCGGCAAATCGCTAGCGCGCAATTGGCTGAGCCGGTTCGCGATTTTAATATTGGAGTCAAAGGCCAACGGATAAACGCCGGTGAGGTAGGCCTTGGCGTCGTCCACCTCTTCCGCTGTGGGGCCTTGGGCGGCGAATTTGCCGAGCACCGCTTTGATTTCACTCATAGTTTGAGCGGCGGTCGCGTTGTCCGTCGATGTGTTGCCTTCAATGGTGTCCGAATAACGCGCGGTGCGCAGGCCCAAACCGCCGGAATAGACCAAGCCTGCGTCCTTGCGTAATCGCGTGATTAAGCGCGAGGTCAGCCCTCCGCCGCCGACGATATAAGCGGCGACCCGCGCGGCGTACCAATCGGGATCCTCGTCGTCTATCCCCGGCGCGGCGAAGCGAATGAGGCTTTGGGGCTGAGGCAAAGGCTTCACCACGAGGGCCGGGGGCTTCGGCGTCGCCACGCTGGGATCGGTTGCGGCGGGCGCCAGTTGGGGCAAGTCCGCGAACATGTGATCGACGGCTTGAGCGAGCCGGTCTTGGTCAACCTCGCCAACGGCGGTGACAATGAGCGCGTCGCGGGTGAAATACCGCGCGTGGCCTTCGCGCAAGGCCGCCTCATCAAGCCGGGCAAGCGTTTCGCGGGTTGCGTATCGCGCGTAGGGGTGATCCGGCGTCATCAGGGCGGCCATGGCCCGCCCAGCGAGGACACCGGGGTTCGTCTCGGCTTGGTCGAGCGCTATTTCGGTTCGGCTGCGCCAAAGCGCCACTTCATCGGCGTCAAACCGCGGCTCGAGCAAGACCGTGCGCATAAGGTCCGCTGCGGGCTCAAGGTTCCAAGACACAACGGTGAGCGCGGCGCTCGCCCAATCATTGTTCGCGGAAACCGATAGCCCCGCATTCAGGTCTTCGAGCGCCAGCCGGAAGCCCTCCGCATCCAAATCACCGGCGCCTTTCGTCATTAATGCGGCGACCGCGCCGGCTAGGCCTTGCTGGGCGGGATTGTCTTGCACGCCCGCATCAGGGATCGCGGCTTGGATCGCCACGATCGGCAAGCCGGGGCTGGGCACATGCCAGACCTCGATGCCCGAAGGCGTTGTGAAGGTGTCGATGCGTTGGGTCTGGGCGATCGCCTCGCCGCCGCCGAGCGCGATCAGACCGAAGCTTAGCGCGAATGCGCGCGCGCGCATCAGGCGTCCTCCCCGTCCGCCGGGCTGGGCTCCTCAGGCGCTGGCGGCGGTGTGAGCCAGCCCGTCACCGCGCGCCCCTCTTGCAACACCGCGCGCAGAGCCTGGTGCGCGGCCTCTGCAGTCACCGCGTCGATCCCCGCGGTCCAATCCAAAATGTCCGCGACCGATGAGCCGTTCACCAGGCTATCGCCGAAAATCTGCGCCATTTGCGCTTGGCTGTCGCGCGCATAGACCCCGCCAGCGATGAGGTTGCCCTTCACTCGGTCGACAGTCACGGGTTCGGGTCCCTCTTCGAGGAAATCCTCTACAGCCTCGTCCAACGCGATCTCGAAATCGTCTAAGGACACGCCGGCGGCAGGGGTTCCATAAAGCCCGATCTCGCCGCCGCGCAGCCCATCAAGCGACCGCCACGCACCCACCCGCACGGCGATTTTTTCGTCGCGCACCAGACGACGGTGCAGATAGCTGCTCGCCCCCCCGCCTAGGGCTGCAACGCCGATGGACAGCGCATAGACATCCGTATCTCCGGGTTCGGAAAAACTCGGCGCGGGGTATCGGCGGCTCAAAGACGGTTGGCGAACCCGCGGGTCGCTCAATTCGACAAACGCCGTATCGGGCGCATCAGGGAGCGGCGGAAACGCGCGCTCCGGCAAATCCGGGTTCTTCGGCAAGCCGCCATAGTACTGCTCCGCCAAAGGGCGCAACTCTTCAGCGTCGACGTCCCCGGCCACCACGAGGAAGGCGTTGTTCGGCCAGTACCACCGGTCATAGAAATCTCGCGCGTCTTGCAGCGTCAGCCCTTCAATATCCTCCCGGTAACCGATGACCTCGTGGGCCGCGGGGTCGTCGGGGTAAAGCGCCTGGCTGATTAACGCGCCCAGCCGTGCGCCGGGATTATTGTCCACCCGAAGCAGTCTTTCCTCCAACACGACGTCGCGCTCAATATCAACGGCTTTCGCGTCGAGCTTGAGCCCGCGCATGCGATCCGCCTCCAACGCCATCACCAATTCCAGATGTTCGCGCGCAATCCGTTGAAAGTATGCGGTTGTCGTGTCCGTCGTGAACGCGTTATGCGACCCGCCATGGCGCTTGATGATTTGGTCGAACGCGCCTTCGGGGTAGTTTTCGGTGCCCTTAAATAGAAGATGCTCGAGAAAATGAGCGAGCCCGGTCTTGCCCGGTCGCTCGTCAATCGCCCCGACCTTATACCAAACCATGTGAGTGACCACGGGCGCCCGGCGATCGGGCAGCACGATGACCTCAAGGCCATTCTCCAGTGTGAAGGTTTCAACACGCCATTGGGCCGCCTCAAGGCGGAGCTTCGCGGGGTCGCGCGGCGGATCGAGCGTCTCCGCGCCGCCTGCGGCGGATAGCCAAACGCACGCGCCAAAAATGACGGCGCGCCGCAGTGAGAAAACCATCAAAACGCCTCCCCGAGCGCGCCCGGTTGATCCGGTGTCGCGCGTCGTCGTTTTGAAACCGTTGCAGAGTGACGCTAGCGGCGCAAGCTAGCGCAAGGCGCAGCCGCGCCGCCTTGCCGGTCAAATAATCGCCAATTTTAGGGTGACGCCGTTGTTCGGGTCTAGGGCCTGAGGCCTAGAGCCCAGGTAGTTTCAGCCCGCCCTCTTGGGCTTTGCGCCGGATCTCCACCGGATCGCCGCCGGTCGCCGCCGCCGCCAGTTCCGCCTCGCGCAGCCGTCGGGCTTCAAGATCGGGGTCGAGCGCAACTGCGGCGTCGTCAATCTTTGGGTCGGCGTCGCGCCAAAACAGGATGCGGTCCGCAAAGCCGGGGTTTTTATAAACCACGCCGCCGGCGTCATTAGCCACGACCTCGCGAATATTACCCGGGGCGATGTCGCCGCCCGCTTTGGCGACGAACAGCTTCTCGCCCTCCGTCGCCGTGCCCTCGCCTTGGCCGCCAAACAGCGCTGACTGCGCCTGGCCCGGCGCGGAGAGCTGGACCCGGCGCCGCGCGCCCGGTGTGGGCGGCACAATGTTGTATTCCGGGGGTACGATCAGCGGCGCTTTGGAGACGACGCGGAATTCGTCGGGCGCGACTTTCGACGCGCCAGCCGCTTGAGCCAGTCCGGCGCACCCGCTGAGCGTCAGTCCAGTCGTCGCCGCGAGCGTCAGACCGAGCCCGCGCATCCCCCGAAGGATTGTCCGTTCCGCCATGGATCGCTCCCTGTCTTATTCGCCTCAACGCCGCGAAGCCTCCGGCAATTAAGCGAACTTATCGCGTTGCGCCAATTCCACCAAGCCGAAGGATCACTCTGCGGCCGCCGCGTTTTCGCGCTCCGCCCGCTCAGCCAACCAGAGATCCAGCGCCAAAATCGCAACCCCGCACGTGATCGCCGCGTCCGCGACGTTGAACACCCAAGGGAAATAAAGCCCCGAGAAGTCCAAGAAATCTAAGACAGCGCCAAACCGCACCCGATCAATAACGTTGCCCACCGCGCCGCCGATGATCAAGCCCAGCGCCAGCACCGTCAGCATCCGGTTTGCGCGCACCAGCCAAACACCGAGGGCGACCGCCACCGCCACGGAAAAGGCCGCAAGGCCGTACCGCCCCCAAACGCCGTCGGCCTGGAACAAGCCAAAGCTCACCCCGCGGTTCCACACCAAAGTTAAATCGAACACCGGGGAAAGATCGATGTGGCCCCGCCGATCGAGGCCGAGCCCGGAAAACACCCAAATCTTGCTGGACTGATCGGCGATCAGCACCAAACCAATGAGCGTGCCGCCAAACCCCGCGCGGGCGCTGAACCCCAGCGCGCTCACGCTTGGGCCTCGCGCGCCGCATCCCAGGCGGCGACAGCGTCCGCATCGCGCGCCGAGAGTTCGGGATATCGCGGATCGGCGCCCACATCCGGGGTGATCCGCCAGGATCGCGCGCATTTGCGACCCTCCGCCTTGTCGACCACCACGCCGACGTCGGCCACGTCCTCCGAGCGGAAAGCGGCCTCAGGGGCGGGCTCCTGGCTCAGCCGGGCTTGAGAGGTGATACAAATATCAGCCAAGTCTTCCCCTTCTAACGCTTTGAGATAAGCCGGGTCGGCGACGTAGACGGTGGGGTTCGCCTCAAGGCTCGACCCGATGCGTTTCTCCCGCCGCGCCACCTCCAGAGCGCCGGTGACCACCCGGCGCAGCTTGCGGATCACCGCCCATTGGTCCGCAAGCGCCGGATCGAACCAAGCCTGCGGCGTCTCAGGCCAGACCTGCAAATGCACCGAGCCGTCCTCGGAGGGATACCGGCTCAGCCACGCTTCCTCCGCCGTGAAACTTAAGATCGGCGCGAGCCAGACCGTCAGTCGATCGAAATACGCTCCCATCACGGCGCGCGCGGCGCGCCGGCGTTCCGCGTCCGGACGGTCGCAATAAAGGCTGTCCTTGCGGATATCGAGGTAGAAGGCGGAGAGGTCGCCCGTCAGCGTATTGAACAGCGTCGAAAACACCCGTTTGAAGTCAAACCGCCCATAGGCCTCGCGCACGGTTGTGTCCAATTCCGCCAAGCGATGAAGCATGAACCGCTCCAGCCCCGGCATGGCGGTGGGCGCAAGCGCCTCGGCTTCGGAAAAGCCGTGCAGCGCGCCGAGCAGATACCGCCATGTGTTGCGGATTTTCCGATAGGCGTCGACAGCGGTTTTCAGGATCTCATCGGAAATGCGCAAATCGTCGGCGTAGTCCTGGCTCGCCGCCCAAAGCCGAAGGATCTCCACCCCGTATTGGATGGCGACTTCATTGGGCGCGACCACGTTGCCCAGCGACTTCGACATTTTCCGGCCCTCGCCGTCGAGCACAAAGCCATGGGTCAACACCGCCTCATAAGGCGCGCGGCCGCGGGTTCCGCACCCCACCAGGAGCGAGGATTGGAACCAGCCCCGATGCTGGTCTGAGCCTTCGAAATAAACATCCGCCGGCCAGGGCAGCCCACGCGGCTCTAGCGTAAAAGCGTGGGTCGAGCCGGAATCAAACCAGACGTCGAGGATGTCGGTGACTTTCTCCCACTCGCTGGGATCGTAATCGGGGCCAAGAAAGTCCGACGCCGGGGTGTCGAACCAAGCGTCTGCGCCGCGCGTTTCGATCGCGGCGAGGATGCGCGCGTCCACGGCCTTGTCATTAAGGATGTCGCCGCGCGCATTGACAAACAGGGTGATCGGCGCGCCCCAGGCGCGTTGGCGCGAGATCAACCAATCGGGCCGATCCGCCACCATAGACCGAATGCGGTTGATGGATTGGGCGGGGTTCCATTGGGTCGCGTCCACCGCGCTGAGCGCCTTTGCGCGCAGGCTGGTGGGATCGTCCGCCGCGCCCAAGCGGATAAACCATTGGGGTGTGTTGCGGAAGATCAGCGGCGCTTTGGAGCGCCAGGAATGGGGATAGCTGTGGCTCAGCCGCCCGCGCGCGAGCAAGGTGTTCGCCGCGATCAGGGCGCTGACCACCGCCTTGTTCGCCGAACCGTCTTGTCCGGCCTTTTTGCCTTCGGTCTTGAGGATCGCTTCGCCGGCGAACAAGGGTACATGGTCAAAATACCGCCCGTCAGGGCCGACGGTCTCGGGCACCTCCGAATGGCCGTGGGCGCGCCAAACCGCATAGTCGTCAGCGCCATGTCCGGGGGCTGTGTGCACAAAGCCCGTGCCGGCGTCGTCGGTGACGTGATCCCCCGCTAAAAGCGGCACCGGATAGGCGTAACCCGCCCCGGCGTCGGGGTGCGCGGCGAGCGGATGAGCGAGAATGGCCGCGCCCAGCGCGTCGGCCGAAGCGTCGCCGATGCGCGTGAAGCCCGTGACGAACCCCGCGTCGGCCACGCTGGGCCAAAGCGCGTCCGCCACAATCAACCGATCGCCCGGCTTGGCCCAGGGGGCGAAGTCGAGATCTTCCGCCATAGCGGTGACTTCATAGACGCCATAGGCGATGTGCGGGCCATAACACACCGCCCGGTTGGCCGGGATCGTCCAGGGCGTGGTGGTCCAGATCACCACATCCGCGCCCTTGAGAGTTTCAGGACCCTCCGCCACAGGAAAGCGCACCCAGATGGTGGTGGACACATGATCTTGGTATTCGATCTCCGCTTCCGCCAAAGCGGTGCGTTCGACGGGCGACCACATCACCGGTTTGGAGCCGCGAAACACCAGGCCTTGGTCTTTAAAGGCGAGGAACTGGCGCACAATCTCGGCTTCTGAGGCGAAATCCATGGTGGTGTAGGGCTGCTCCCAATCGCCCATCACGCCTAAGCGCTTGAACTCCTCGCGCTGCACATCGAGCCAATTCTGCGCGTATTCCCGGCAAGCCTTGCGGAAATCGAGCGGATCGATGTCGTCCTTCTTTCGCCCCTTGGCGCGGAACGCCTCCTCAACCTTCCACTCGATCGGCAGGCCATGGCAGTCCCAGCCCGGCGCATAAGGCGCGCGATAACCCGCCATCCATTTCGACCGGCAGACGAAATCCTTCAGGATTTTGTTGAGCCCCGTGCCAATATGGATGTGGCCATTGGCGTAGGGCGGGCCGTCATGGAGCACAAAGGTGTCCGCGTTCGCGCGCTCTGCGTTCAACCGCGCGTAAAGATCGATCCGGTCCCAGCGTTCGAGCCATTGCGGCTCCGCCTTCGGCAAGCCTCCGCGCATGGGGAAATCGGTTTGCGGTAAAAACAGCGTCTCGCGGTAATCACGCGCGGCTGGGGAAGCGAGGTCGGACATGGGGGCGGTCTCTAAAACGGTCGCAAGCGCCAAGGGTGTCGGTCAGTCGGGGGCATATCGAAAAGCGCGCGCCCTGGCGAGGGCGGAGCGCGGAAGCCCGCCCTCAGGCGGGAAAGCTGCGAGCGCGCGCGGCGTCCTCCGCGATTTGGGCCTTGAGCGCGGCGAGCCCGTCGAACCGGCGCTCCCCGCGCAAAAAGCTCACAAGCGCGACGTCGAGGGTGCGTCCGTAAAGGTCGCCGTCAAAATCGAACACATGGACTTCCAACCGCGCTTCGGTCCCGCCCACCGTCGGCCGCTCGCCCAAATTCGCGACGCCGCGGGCGCGCAAACCTATGGCTTCGCATTGAACGTCCACCACGTAGACGCCAAAGCGGGCGCGTAAATAGTCGCCTAAGCCGATATTGGCGGTCGGAAAGCCTAAGAGCCGGCCCCGTTGGTCGCCTTGTTGAACCGCGCCCTCAATCGCCCAAGGTCGGCCGAGAATCGCCGCCGCCCGCTCGGGCTCGCCAGCGCGTAAGGCCGCGCGCACCCCGGAGGAGGCGTATTTCTCATCCGCCGCGCCCAAGGGGCGAACGAGCACACAGCCCACCTGGGCCTGGGCGCAGAGCCGAGCGAGCAGGGGCCCGTCGCCCGCCCGCCCGGCGCCAAAGCGGAAATCCGCGCCCACCGCGACGTTTTTCGCTCCTAACCCCTCCACAAGCACTTGGTTGACAAAGGTTTCCGGCGTCATCGCCGCCAGGTCCGCATCAAACGGCAGGACATGCACGCGCGTCAGTCCCGCAGCCGCCAGGGCCCGGTCCCGCTGAGCGGCGGACATGAGGCGGAAGGGCGGCGCATCGGGTTGGAAATAAGCCCGAGGGTGAGGATCGAACACCGCAGCCGCGCCCGGCGCGCCGATGTGCGCCCCCGCGTCGAGGGCCGCGTTCAGCACGGCCACGTGACCGCGATGGACGCCGTCGAAATTGCCCAAAGCCAAGCTCGCGCCTCGAAAATCGGGGGGGAGATCGCGCCATCCCGGCACCGCGTGCATTGTGTGTTTCTGCCCTCCGCGGCGACCGTCCGCGCGCTGTGACGAATTTTAGCGTGTTTAACCGCTTTTTTATTCCAGCCGGACTAGCGTCGCCCGTGACGGAAGGGCGCGGCCAAGACCGGCGCGCTCAGGGACCTTGCGGACGTACGGAGACATCTATGGCCGTCGAAATGTCGATGCCCATCCTTGTCGTCGATGATTATAAGACGATGATTCGGATTATTCGCAACTTGCTCAAGCAATTGGGCTTTGAAAACGTTGACGAAGCGGCGGATGGCCAAGAGGCGCTCGCCAAAATGAAAGAGAACAAGTTCGGTCTGGTGATCTCGGACTGGAACATGGAGCCGATGACCGGTTACGAGCTCTTGCAGAAAGTGCGCTCAGATGACGGTCTGAAGGCGACGCCGTTCATCATGGTGACCGCCGAATCCAAGACTGAAAACGTCATCGCCGCCAAGCGGGCGGGGGTGAACAACTACATCGTTAAGCCATTCAACGCCGCCACGTTGAAGGCGAAGATGACCGCGGTCATCGGCGAATTTTAGTTCTAGCTTTAACTCGGAGGGCGCTTCATGCCAGCCCAAGCCGTCGCCGCACAAGTCAAAGAAGCCCTCGATAAGCTGCGTACTGCGGATAAAAACGACCCGCGGCTGATGGAGGTCTTGGAACTGTCGCACCAACTCGTCGATACGATGAAGTTGTTCTTCGGTTCGCTTGACAATTCGATCTATGGCGAATTTCGCTACATCGCCGAGTACATCTCCAAGGCGCGCGACGAAATCTCTGCGCTCGGTCCAAACGACCTTAAAGCCGATCGGCTGCCCTCTGCGGGTCGCGAATTGGACGCCGTCGTTCGCGACACGGAGCGCGCCACGGAGACAATCATGCAAGAGGCCGAGAAGCTGCTCGACCTGGACCATGACGACGACGCGGACGCGTATAAAATGAAGGTCGACGACGCGATGTTGCGGGTGATCGAAGCCTGTAGCTTCCAAGACATCACCGGCCAACGGGTGCAAAAGGTCGTCGCCACCGTCAAGCACATCGAAGAGCGCATCACCCGGTTCGCCACAGTTATGGGTGTGAAGGATGACGAGCCCGAAGAGAACGACTATGAGCGTCGTCGTCGGACTTTGATGCTCAACGGTCCCGCCATTGACGGACCGTCGGTGGGTCAGGACACGATCGACCAATTCTTCGCCGATGTAAAACCGGTGGAGATTCAGGCGGATCCGGAGTGGAAGCAGGTCGCGCCGAAAGCCGCGCCCGAACCCGAGGATGAAGCTGAGGACGAACTCAGCGGGTTGGATCAATCCGACATCGACGCGCTGTTCGACTAGGGCTCAATACCGTCACCATGTCAGCGCGGGCGCGAGATATCTCGCGCCCGTTTGGTTTTGAGCGTCGAGGCCTGATCCGGTGATCAGCCAACAATCCACGCCCTGACGCAGCGCGCCGGCGAGGTCAGTACCTGGCCCGTCACCAACGGCCAGTGTCCGGTTTGACGAAACGGCTCGTCCGGCTGCGGCCCTCACCGCGTCGAACGCTAACCGGTAGATCGGCGGGTGGGGTTTGCCGGCCAGCACGACGTGTCCGCCCAGGCTGTGGTAAAGCTGCGCCAGCGCCCCTCCGCACCAAACCCTCTGACCGCCGCGAATAACTTGGATGTCCGGATTGGCGCAAACCATGGTCAGCCTGCGGTTTGCGCCCTCGCTCAGCAGCGCGCGATAATCCTCCGGCGTTTCGCGCGTATCATCGAACAGCCCCGTGCAGCTGAGGAATGTCGCCTCATCCAGTTCGGAAAACCGCAAGCCCGTTCCCGCATAAAGCCCATCGTCCCGATCGGGGCCGAGCTTAAAGGCGGGACCGGGCGCGCGGGCGCTCAATTCTGCGCGGATCGCGTCGCCTGAAGTGACGATGGCGTCGTAGAAATCGGTTCCCACGCCGATTTGGCGGAATTGGGCGGGAATAGCGGCCCCCGGGCGGGGCGAGTTGGAGATCAGCACCACGGGTCCACGTTCGGCGCGAAACCGCCGGCACGCGGCTTCGGCGTGCTGAAACGGCATGCGGCCATCATGGATCACGCCCCAAATGTCGCACAACAGCGCGTCATAGTTCGGCGCGAGGCGGGCCAGTGTCGGATTGGGATGAAAATCCATCATGCCCCGGCTTAGCAGGGCGCCGCGCGCCCGTCATCGGGGCGGTGTCGGTTAGGACGCTTTGCGCAGCGGTTCGGTCGCGGGGAGGGGGGCGTCTTCGGCGGGTTCCAGAACGTCTTCGCGAATAGCCCGCGGCGCACCGAATAAATGACCTTGGGCGAAAGCCACGTCGAGTTCGAGCAATTCGATCACCGTGGCTTCGGCCTCCACCTTGTCCGCGATCAGATCGACGCCGTATTTGGCAAGCACATGGGCGAAGTCCTCGGCCGCCACATCACCGGCCGCCCGGGTGGACGGCCCCCGTTCGCCCGGGGTCAGCGCGCCGATCAACCGGTCGCCTTTGATCTTGGCGAACTTCACACCGGCGCGCTGCATGTCGCGCAAATCCATGTCCAGATCGTCAATCTTGTCCACGGAAAACCGGAACCCGTAATCGGCGAGCCGGGACATGTTGCGCGCCTCGATCGGGCCGCGATTGACGAACGCGCGTTGGCCTATTTCGAAGATCAAGGATCCCGCCAGGTCGGCGTTCTTGCGCATGAAATCGAGGAATTGCGGGAAAAAGTCTTCGTCCCCCAACGAGGCCGGCGCGATGTTACAGAACACCCCGATCCGGCGTTCCGGCGTTGCAAGCTTGCGCACCACCTGCACGCAGCGCAGCAACAGCATATTGTCGACCGCAGAGACCAAACCCGCTGGTTCGGCGACTTTCAAAAAGTCCGCCGGCATGATCACCCGACCCTTCTTGTCGCGCATCCGGGTAAAGGCCTCGTAGAATACGGTCTTGCGTTGGGGGAGTTTGACCACCGGTTGGACGTGCAGGTCCACCCGGCCGGCGTCGAGCGCTTCTTCGACGAGCCGCAACAGCTCACGGTCGTCACTGGTTTTGGCCTCATTGGGTGGCGGCCGCTTCGCCGCCTCCAAGCGTTCGTCAAAGCTGTCGCCGAGCTTGAAGATCAAATCCTCCAGCACGCGCACTTCGGACACGATGGCGTCGGAGCGGCGCTGCGCTTCCTGGCGCAGTTGAACGTCGAGATCTTGGACCTGACGTTTGGCGCTCTCCAGCTCGTCGAGCATGGTCAAATGCGCCTCGCGCAGGTCTTCATAACGCTGGTCTTCCGCGCGCATGCGGCTCCGCCGACCGAACGCCTGATGCGCATTCAAGCCGAGCAAGAAAATCACAACCCCGCCAATGCTCGCGGCAACGGCGTTCGCGCCCAACACCCGATCGAGCGCCAGCCCGCCGACGAGCGCCGTCATAGCGTAGAGCGCAAGCATGAAGGCGTGGGCGTAGAGGGGCATGGCAAGCTCACCCTGGACCAACCCGCAGGCGCAATCCCACGGGGCTATGGTGACCATCGCCTTAACGCGCTTGCCTAAACGTTAACGGACCCGAAGAATCCGCGTCTCAGGGCTGAGCGCCGCGGGTGACCGGCCGGGCCGGGTCCGCGGTCCATGCCATCATGGAGCCGTCATAATTCGCGACTTCCGCCCGGCCGGCGATTTCATGGAGAGCGAACCACACCACCGAGGAATAAACCCCTGAATTACAATAGGCGATCGCGGGCCGATCCGGCGCCAGGCCAGCGGCCTGAGCTAGGGCGTCAATTCGATCGGGGCTTTCGAACCGCCCATAACCGCCCCCCGGCGCGACGGTTTGGTTGGCCAGGAGGCGAGCACCGGGGATGTGTCCGGCAAACCCGAGCCAGCCCTCATACTCCGCCCGCCCGCGGGCTTCGACGAGCCCGGCCGCTCGCGTTTCCGACGCGCGCACGACTTGGGCGGTTTCCGCCACCAGGCTTGGGTCCTCGTCCTTGGCCCGAAAGTCTCCTCGACGTCCGGGCGCGCTTGGCTCTGTCACCAAATCACCGCCTAGCGCTTTCCACGCCGCATTGCCGCCGTCGAGCAAGGCCACCCGGTCATGGCCCACCAGCTTGAGATGCCAATAGAGACGGCTGGCCGCGGCGAGGTTAAACGGGCTGCGCGCGGAACTGGTCACCACGATTTTCGCGTCCCGGTCGACGCCCGCGCGTTGAAGGACCGCCTCAAACGTCTCAGGGCTGACCCGGTACCGGCGCACGGTTTCGCCGTTGACCTCGCGCGTGGCGAGAATATCGTGCAGCCAAACCCGCCGGGCGCCGGGGATAAACCCTTGCGGAGTGAACGGCCCCTTCCAGCGAATATCCAAAACCACCCAATCGTCACGCTGGGCCATGACGGTTTCCGGCGCGATGAGTGGGCCGAAATCATCCGCGCCCTGGGCCATATGCGCGGCGAGCAGCCCGAGGCTGAGCGCGGCGGCTTGGCGCAGCCCTCGGGGCCGGGTTAGCGTGACGCGGCGCTTTCGCATCCAAGTTTCAGCCAGGAGCATCCCCATGGGCGGCCTTTTCGACTTGTCCGGCCGGCGGGCCGTCATCACCGGGTCTTCGCGCGGCATTGGCAAGGCGATCGCCGAGCGCATGGCCGAGCATGGCGCGCGGGTGGTGATCTCCTCGCGCAAGGCCGAACCCTGCCAGGAGGTCGCCCAAGCGATCAAGGCGCGTTTCGGCGCGGACCGCGCTTTGGCCATCCCTGCGAACATTTCCGACAAGGCCGCGCTGGAGGCGTTGGTCGCCCAAACCCGCGAGGCCTGGGGCGGGATCGACATTTTGGTGTGTAATGCGGCGTCAAATCCCTATTTCGGCCCGGGCGACGGGATCGCGGACGAGCAATACCAAAAGATTTTTCAGAACAATATTCTATCCAACCACTGGCTCTCCACCCTGGTGGCGTCGGAAATGGCGGACCGCGGGGAGGGGGTGATCCTGCTCATCTCGTCGATCGCCGGGCTGCGGGGCAGCCATTTCCTGGGCGCCTATGCGGTCTCAAAAGCGGCGGACATGCAGCACGCGCGCAATCTGGCCGTGGAGTTGGGGCCGAAAGGCGTGCGGGTGAACACCATCGCGCCGGGCCTGGTGAAAACCGATTTCGCCCGCGCGCTGTGGGAGAACCCGGATGTGGCCAAGGCGCTCGAAGCCAAAGCGCCCCTGCGTCGGCTCGGCGAGCCCGACGACATAGCCGGCGTGGCGGTGTTCCTCGCGTCCCCGGCGGGCGCGTTTGTCACCGGCCAAACGATCGTCGCCGACGGCGGGGTAACGATTGAGGAGAGTGGGATTTAGCGCAAACAACATGTCAAAATTTTTGTCGAGCAATCTATAAAAATAAGTGCCCTGGGATAAAAAACCCAGGGCACGGCAATTTCATTGTTTCGTAATTGCAGTACTTGAAGGTCGATGTGACCTAATAATAATCGCAGGGAATTCGGGTTGCAAAAATGTCCCCGCAAGGGCCAGCACCGCCTGGAATGGGCAATCCCGGTATAATGCCCGGGCAAACCGGATCTGTAATAAAGCAAATATCCTCGCATCCGACTTCAATCTGCTCGAGTTGTTCTGCGGTTAGCTCGGGACCTGTCTGATTGAGGCATTCCCGAACGCATTGCGGATCGCCAACACATGCGCTGGGTTCTTCCCCGAAGAAAATCTTCTGCATCCTTGCTCCGCCTTCAAGCTCACCGAGGAACTGCCCCAGCGCTTGGAGACTTTCGAACCGTGCGGTGTCTTCAAGCGCGAAGGCCGGCGCGGCGGTGACCGTTTGGTCATCCGCGGCGATGGACGGCGCCACTATGAGCCCGGCGAGGAGGCTCCCGATAATCGCCATAAGCTTAACCGTCATTAGGTTTACTCCCCTATTATTGAACGTCAAAGCGACGCAATTAGAGGACACCCGTCCTAAGACCAAACTTCAAGCCGTGATGTATGAGGCTTTTGTGGAAAACTCAAAATAGCACGCAAATGTGTAAAGCGTGAGAGGTGTGTTAAACTGAAATCGAGATTGTCCTTGGCGGCGCTTGCGCAGGCGCCGCCAAGGACACGGTCGGTGTTCGATAAGCCCGGCTGGTTTGCGTTCGTTAGAACCCGCCGGGTCCTGCGCCGAAGCTGAGGATCGGGGCTCACTGGAGCGACCTCGATCCCCATACTACGTCTTTTAAGAAGCTGTTACGATTTCACAAATATTGGTGCATTGAAATTCGCAACCAGCTCTCGGTGAAAACGGAAAGCCGTCATCTTGCGGCTCATCCGACAAACTGTCACAAGCCCACTCAACGACACAACATGCAAAGCATGCCGCGAAAGCTTGAATGGGATCGAGCTCCGGACTTCCTCCAGATATACCCGGTACTTTCGGGGAGGTCAGAAATCCGGCCGCGGATAAATTTTGCAGCTCTTGTTCGTCGCTGGCCGACGCACAGTGACCTTGGAGCGCCGGCTCGCCCTCCACCCACGCCAACAAACCGCCAGGTCCAACTGATCGTCGTTAACAACGCGCAGCGGCGTGGTCTCTGGAGCCGTCTGTGTGCCCGGGGCCGCGCCGGCCGCGGCCGCGATTAACGCACTCAAACCCATTGAGACGATTAATTTCATTTTTGCGCTCCCATTTCCGGCGTCGACATGACGCTCGTCTACGGAGCTTGAAAAACTCTACAACTTCAAGATTTTACCCGTTAAAGCTATAGTCGATCTCAGGATTGTGAATTTAGCGTTTTGGCACGCCCAACCAGATCTCCACCCGGCGGTTTTGCGCGCGGCCCGAGGCGGTGGCGTTGGTGGCCACAGGTCGGTTCTCGCCATAACCCAGCGCGATTAGCCGCTCCGCCGGCGCGCCCGCGGCGAGTAATTGGGCGGTGGCTTGGTCTGCGCGCCATTGGGCGAGGGCGTCATTGTCCGCCGCCTCGCCGACGCTGTCCGCATGACCCTCCACTGTGGCGATCAGGTCGGGATACTCGGTCATGAGGCGGGCGACGGCGGTGAGGCTCCGCTCGCCCTGCGCGCTCAGGCGCGGCGGGTTGCGCTCGAACCCGTCATCAGCCCTAAGTGTCAGCCTCAGCACATCGCTCTCTCGGACCACGGTCATGGCCACGGGGGTGAGCCGGTTGCGCGCCATAGCCTCAACGCCCGCCCAATAGGCCTCGGGCTGGGCGGGATCGTATCGCACACCAAAACCCGCGGACGCAGGCGCCACTACGCCCGTGGGCGTGAGCGTGGTCGTCGGCGTTATGGCGCACGCGCTCAGAACCAAAACAAATCCACACAGGCTCTGCGTCCGAAAGGCTTTGATCGGCATACCGGCTCGTTTGGTTGATCCGGCTGACATTGTGGCCGGGCTAAGGTTAACGAAGCCTGGGTAACCGCACGAACGCGTCCTCGGACCATCGGTTACACGCAAGACAAAAAAATCCGTGACCGTGATTGACGCCGGCGCCCGCCATCCCTAAGTGGCGGGTGCGCTGGCAGCCGGGGGGCGCGAGTGCTAACACCGCCCCTCTGATGACAGCGTTTCACGCTTAAACTCTTATGGAGAGGTGGACGATGAAATTCCATCCGCTGCACGACCGCGTGGTGGTCCGTCGCATTGAAGAAGACGCGAAAACCTCCGGCGGGATCATTATCCCCGACACCGCGAAAGAAAAACCCCAAGAAGGCGAAATCGTCGCCGTGGGCCCCGGCGCCCGGGGAGACGACAATGAGCGCGTGCCGCTCGACGTCAACGCGGGCGACCGCATCTTGTTCGGCAAATGGTCCGGCACCGAGATCAAAGTCGACGGTGAAGATCTGCTGATAATGAAAGAGTCCGACATTCTTGGCGTGATCCACACCTAAACGGCGGCCGTTTTCGCACCGAGACACACCGGAAGACTAAGGAGAGCCTGATGGCTGCTAAAGACGTTTACTTCGGCGCTGAGGCGCGCGAACGCATGCTGCGCGGCGTGGACATCCTCGCCAACGCCGTGAAAGTCACCCTCGGCCCCAAAGGCCGCAATGTGGTGATCGAAAAATCCTTCGGCGCCCCGCGCACGACTAAAGACGGCGTCACCGTCGCCAAAGAAGTCGAGTTGGCGGATAAGTTCGAGAATATGGGCGCGCAAATGCTGCGCGAAGTGGCCTCGAAAACCAATGACGAAGCGGGCGACGGCACCACCACCGCCACCGTTTTGGCCCAAGCCATTGTGCGCGAAGGCCTCAAGCGCGTCGCCGCCGGCCTGAACCCGATGGACCTCAAGCGCGGCGTCGACAAAGCCGTCGCCCAAGTGGTTGAGGACATCAAAGGCCACGCCAAAACGATCTCCGCCTCCTCCGAAATTGCTCAAGTCGGCACCATTTCGGCCAATGGCGAAGTGGAAATCGGCGACATGATCGCGAAAGCGATGGACAAAGTCGGCAATGAAGGCGTCATCACGGTCGAAGAAGCCAAGTCGCTGGAAACCGAACTCGACATCGTCGAAGGTATGCAGTTCGACCGCGGCTACCTTTCGCCTTACTTCATCACCGACGCGGACAAGATGAAAGTCGAGCTCGACGAGCCGATTATCTTGCTCCACGAGAAAAAACTCTCCTCCCTGCAGCCCATGCTGCCGGTGTTGGAGTCGGTGGTGCAATACTCCCGTACGAATCTGATCATCGCGGAAGACGTGGAAGGCGAAGCGCTCGCCACCTTGGTGGTCAACAAGCTGCGCGGCGGGCTGAAAGTGGCGGCCGTCAAAGCGCCGGGCTTTGGCGATCGCCGTAAAGCCATGCTCGAAGACATCGCCATTCTGACGGGCGGCACGGTGATCTCCGAGGATCTGGGCATCAAGCTGGAAAACGTCACGATCGACATGCTCGGCTCCGCCAAGCGCGTCACCATCACCAAAGACGACACCACCATCGTCGACGGCGTCGGTGAAAAAGAGCAAATCGAAGCCCGCGTCGGCCAAATTCGTCGTCAGATCGAAGACACCACGTCGGACTATGACCGCGAGAAGCTCCAAGAGCGTCTGGCGAAATTGGCCGGCGGCGTGGCCGTGATCAAAGTCGGCGGCGCGACGGAAGTCGAAGTGAAAGAGCGCAAAGACCGCGTGGACGACGCGCTCAACGCCACCCGGGCTGCGGTGGAAGAAGGCATCGTGCCGGGCGGCGGTTGCGCGCTTCTGCGCGCCTCGCGCGCCATCACGGTGACCGGCGAGAACGACGACCAAAACGCGGGCGTGGAAATCGTGCGTAAAGCGCTCGAAGCCCCGATCCGTCAGATCGTCGAAAACGCCGGCGTCGAAGGCTCCATCGTGGTGTCCAAAGTCACCGAAAACGACACCTACACCTTCGGCTTCAACGCCCAGACCGAAGAGTATGTGGACATGATCGCCGCTGGCATCATCGATCCGGTGAAAGTGGTGCGCACGGCGCTGCAAGACGCCGCCTCGGTCGCCGCTTTGATCCTGACCACCGAGGCCTCCATCGCCGAAGCGCCGAAGCCGGAGAAAGCCGCCGGCGGCGCGCCGGACATGGGCGGCATGGGCGGCATGGGCGGCATGGACTTCTAGGAAGTCCAGTTAAGCCGCCCATCCTTGAAAAAGGTCGGTCGGGCCAAGGCCCGGCCGACGGGCGGTATGGATTTCTAAGTCCAAGCTTACCCAGCATTCCAGTCTGCGGAAGGGCGGCCCCCGGGCCGCCCTTTTTGCATACCATCGGTAATCGCGGTCCTATGGAGGCGGGTCCCTGTAATGGGAAAGCTCGCGGACCGGCGTTCGGGGCAGGAATACGCAGCGTTGCTGATTCCAAATTAAATTGCGGACGGGTCATTCTGCGTAAAGCGCGCGCAATCCTTTGACCATGGCGGCGGCGAAACCGTCTTCGTGCCCAAGACCCGCCTGCACCTCAGAGAACACCTGCAAACTTGGATATTGTCGGCTGTTAAGCGCCGCAGCCATACGCGCTTGACCGCTCGCGATTTCGCCGACCCGTTCCAGTACGGGGTGAGACCCTTCGCGCGATCCGGAACTGAAATAAACACGGGCGTTCAGATCGGAGTGTGTTGCGGCGAAACTTTCCTCTAGAGCGTAAAGCGCCCCATCGCCCATCGCCATAACGCCGCTTGAAATAATATAGGCCGAGAACGGACTCGCCTCTTGGAACATCGTCCAGGTCGCGAATGCGCCGCCGGCTGAAACGCCCGCCAACGCCAAGTTTTGGGTATCGATACGGAAATCTTGAGCCAGAACTGGCACAATTTCATCGGTCAGAAACGTTAGAAACGCATCCGCGCCACCGGTGCAAGATTGAGGGTCTGTGACGCCGCGCCGCTCACAACTCGCAGAAATAATCGCGCCATAGGCCCCGTTCCGGGTCCAACCCGGCGGTGAGAACTGAAATGCGCGACGCCGGCCATATTCCGTATTGCCGGCTTCGAACGGCGTGCCTATCGCTATCAGGATCATCGGGGAGGCGAGCGCGCCCTCGATCGCCGTCAACGCCCCCTGCGCGGCAGGAAAAAACCGATTCCCATCAACCAACACGATCGCTGGAAATCTGCCATCCGGCGTCTGCGAATAATCGTTCGGCACGCGCACAGTGACATCATAGCTCAATCCCATGATTTTAGAATCGAACGTGAAGGACTGAACGCCGCGTTGCGGGATGTCCCGAGGCGCGAGCGTCTGCGCCTGTACTGTTCCGGCGCAAGCCGCCATAGCAATCATCCAAGCGTAGGCTGCGCCTGGTAAAGTTTTAAACAGCTTCATTTTGATCGCTCGATGTGCAGGTTGACCGTGTAACCGCGGATGACGTTGGCGTCAGCGCCGCTAGAGAGGTGATTTTCGGCAAGCTCGGTGTTTCGTCCATAACGTCTTCCTAGCACTCACAGGCTCATCGGTCATTCCGCCCCGGCCACGGGGCCATCCTCTCGAAATGACTGTCAGACCGAAGCGCGGCGGACAGGCGACGTCGAGCCCCGAGGTTAACTAAGAGCGAAATGCGGCGCTCCGCCTGCGAGGTGTCGCGCTGGGAAAGCCCCTGGTTCGCCAGGGTGCCTCTCGCGGTTCAGCACCGTTTAACGAGACCGTGACACGCGCCTTTCCAATCGTTAAGTCGAGTCGTGCGGGCGGGTGTGGCTTACTCGCCCCGCAGGCACGCTCAGCTCGGAGGGACCCGCCATGCGTCTTTTGCTCGTCGCCATTGGTGTGACCGCCGTCGCTTTTGCGGTGACCGCGCCGAACTCTAGCCTAGGCAAGCGGCGGTCCGCGGACGCGGCTGACCTGCCCACCCACACGCCTGCGATTGAAACGCAATCGGCGGGGTTCAATCCGGCGCCCCAATCTCAGTCCAAGCCCCAATCCCAGTCTGGGTCGGCCACGGACCCGCAAATCATCGAGCTGCAGACCGCCTTGGACGCTGCGGTGGAGCAACTCACCGTGACGGAGGCTGAACTCGCCGCACGAACCGAAGCGCTCGAGGCTGCGCAGGCTCAAATCGAGCAAACCCAAGCCCAACTCACCCAAGCTGAGGCTGAACTGGCCAAAACCCACTTACAGGCCGTCAGCGCGCGCGATCAGGTGCGCGACAGTCAAACCGAGCTCACCCAGTCTGAGGCGGAGCTGGCGAAGACCCATTTAAAGCTGATCGAAGCATCCGCCGAGCCTGCTCCCGCCTCGGCGGCGCCTGAGGCGTTGCGCGCCGATGACACCGTCGAGGATGCTGGGCCCGCCTG
>JBHJGU010000059.1:0-3972 GCA_050331475.1 Maricaulaceae bacterium
GCCCGCGCCTAAGCCAACTCCGGCCTCCGCCGCGCCCGCGGATGGCGGCCCGCCGGAGCGATTTTACTACGGTCAGCCCGCCTTCACGCTGGTCAACGACCAGACCGGGACGGAAGCGGGTGCGGTCACCGAATACGCGCGCGATTGGGGGCGCGAGCGGGCTGAGGTCTATGACACCACCGTGCGGCTGGGCGCGTTGCCCCTGCCCAAGCGGGAGCGCAAAGTGTTCCGTAGTGGCCGCGCCACCACCATTAACGAACAGAACGGCCGCAGCCGCTCCGCCACCGCCCCGACCGACGCCCGCATCCTCGCCAGTTCCGCCGGGCGATCCCCCGAGGAAGCCGGCGCGCTGATCATGGCGGCCGTGGGCGGCCGGGCGACTGGGGAGCGTGGCGCGTTCGCCGGTCATGGGTGCGAGTATTACGAAAACCCCGCCATCGGCGCGCGCGCCTGTGTCGCGGATTGGGGCGGCACGCTTTATTTGCGGGTCCGCTTAGGCGGGGCGGAATTCGAACGCACGGTGACGGAGGTGCGCCTGGGCGACCCGGGTTCAGATGCAGTCTACGCCACGGACGGTTAACCGGCGAGGGCGCGACGAAGCCTGGGAGCGGGAAGCCGCCCTAGACCGTCTTTGCGAGCCCGCTTTAGCGGGCGCGGCAATCCGAAAAACCGTTGAGCCATGTGGAAACTATCCCTGGATGATTTCGCGGCGCTCTCAATGACGACATGCGGTGACGTTTCTTTGGCGCGAACGCACGAACGCCTCAATCCGGCGCAGGGGGTCGGGTCCAACCCTTGACTTGGGCTGCGCCGCGCCGGAAAGCCTCGTCATGGGTTGGGATTGGGATATGCGCGATTACATCGCGGCCGCGGTGCTGATCGGCGGAGGGCTTGGCGCGTACGCCGTTTTGGCCCGGTCCGTTCGCCGCCCGCGCCATCGCGTTTGGATCGGGTTGGGGTGCGTGGCGGCGGTGGCGTTGGTTTGGGCCCAGTTGGCGGTGGGGTTGGTTTAGGCCGCCGCGCGCAGGCGCGCTAAATCTTCAGCCATGACGGTTCGCACCCTCCCGCCCCGTTTCGCCGATTGGTTCGCCGCGCGCGGTTGGGCGCCGCGGCGTCATCAATTAGAGCTCTTGGATATTGCGAAGGAAAATCAGCACGTTCTCCTGATCGCGCCGACGGGCGGGGGCAAAACGTTGGGCGGTTTCCTGCCCAGCCTGATCGATCTGCACCACACGATAGACGCGGATAGACCAAGCCGGTCCCATCGGTTGCACACCCTCTATGTCAGCCCGCTCAAAGCGCTGGCCCAAGACGTGGCGCGCAACCTCACCGGCCCGGCCGAAGAGATGGGTCTGGGCCTGCGGATCGAGACGCGCACGGGCGACACCCCGGCCTCAAAACGCCAGCGCCAGCGCACCCACCCCCCCGACATCTTGCTCACCACGCCTGAGCAGATCGCGCTGCTGTGCGCGAGCGAATACGCCCCCGCTCTGTTCGCCGATCTGCAAGCGGTGATCATTGACGAGCTACACGCCATAGCCCCCACCAAGCGCGGTGCGCTTCTGAGCCTCGGCCTGGCGGCTTTGGGCCGCTGGGCGCCGGGTTATCGTCGGGTGGGGTTGTCCGCCACGGTGGAGGATCCGCCCAGCCTCGCGGCTTGGTTAGGCGGGGACGCGCCGGCCGCCATTGTGCAGGGCGCGCCGGGGGCGGAGCCGGTGGTTGACGTGCTGGTGTCCAAGGAACGCATTCCCTGGTCGGGCCACACGGGCCGCCATCAGATGCGGGAAATCTACGGCGCGATCCAAGCGGCCAAGCAAACTCTGGTGTTCGTCAACACCCGGTCTCAGGCGGAGATGACGTTCCAGGCGCTTTGGGCGATCAACACCGACAATCTGGCCATTGCGCTTCACCATGGCTCGTTGTCGGCGGAACAGCGGCGCAAGGTGGAAAGCGCCATGACCCAAGGCGCGCTTCGGGCGGTGGTGGCGACCTCGACCCTCGATTTAGGGGTGGATTGGGGCGATGTGGATCTGGTGATCCAGATGGGCGCGCCCAAGGGCGCAAGCCGACTGGTCCAGCGCATCGGCCGAGCCAATCACCGGATGGATGAGCCCAGCCGCGCCGTGCTCGCTCCCTCCAACCGATTTGAAGTCCTGGAATGCCGCGCCGCCCAAGACGCGGTGCGCGCGGGCCAGCTCGACGGCGAAGCGCTGCGCCCCGGCGGGCTCGACGTGCTGGCCCAACACGTGATGGGGCGGGCCTGCGGCGCGCCGTTCTTGGAGGATGAGCTTTACGCGGAAATCCGCGCCGCCTGGCCCTATCGTGACCTCGACCGGGCGACGTTTGACCGGGTGGTCAGCTTCGTCGCCACCGGCGGCTATGCGCTCGCCGCCTATGACCGGCACAAACGGATTGTGAAAGATAAGTCCGGCCGCTGGCGGGCGCGCAACGCCCAAATCGCCCAACGCCATCGGATGAATGTGGGCGCGATTGTCGAGGCGCCGCATCTCGATGTGCGCCTGGTGCGGCCCGGCGGGGCGGCGCGCACCGGCCGCAAGCTGGGCCAGGTGGAGGAATGGTTCGTCGAGCAATTGGTCCAGGGCGACACGTTCATGTTCGCCGGCCAAGTGTTGCGGTTCGAAGGCTTGGCGGAGACCGACGTGCTGGTCAGCCGCTCCCCCGACGCCGAGCCGAAAATCCCATCCTGGCAGGGGGGCAAATTTCCGCTCTCGACGTTTCTGGCTGATCGGGTACGCCAGCTCGCCCACGACCCGAGCCAATGGGACGGCCTGCCCGAGCAAGTGGTGGAATGGTTGAGCTTGCAGCAAGTGCGATCCGCCATTCCGCCCGCGGACGAGTTGTTGGTGGAAACCTTCCCGCGCGGGCGCAAACACTATCTCGTGGCTTACCCTTTCGACGGTCGGTTGGCGCACCAAACCCTGGGCATGTTGCTGACCCGCCGGCTGGAGCGGTTGCGCAAAGCGCCCTTGGGCTTTGTGGCCAGCGAATACGCGGTTTCCGTTTGGGGGCTCAAAGACATGGGCGATGTGGATATGGACGCGCTCTTCGACCAAGACATGCTGGGCGACGATCTCGAAGCCTGGCTTGACGAGAGCCCGCTTATGAAGCGCACGTTTCGCAATTGCGCCGTGATTGCGGGGCTGATCGAACGCCGCTTTCCGGGCCAGGAGAAGACCGGTCGTCAGGTCACGTTTTCCACCGATTTGATCTATGACGTATTGCGCAAGCACGAGCCCGACCATCTTTTGCTTCAGGCGGCGCGGGCGGACGCCGGCGCGGGTCTTTTGGATGTGGCGCGCTTGGGCCAGGCCTTGGCCCGGGTGAAAGGCCGGGTCCGGCATCAAGCGCTGACGCGGGTTTCGCCCTTCGCCGTGCCGGTGATGCTGGAGATCGGCCGCGAACCGGTCTATGGCGAAGCCTCCGAAGCGTTGATGGAAGAGGCGGCCGAGGATTTGATCGCCGAAGCGATGAGGCCCTAATGCGCGGGGACGGTGACGATCTGGCGCCGGATGTCGCGCTTGCGGGGGGGCGGGCGCGGTTCGACCCCTCCGGCGCGCTTTGGCTGGCGGAACACCGAACGCTGGTGGTCTCGGACCTGCACTTGGAGAAGGGCTCGTCCTACGGGCTGCGCGGCCAAATGCTGCCGCCCTATGATAGCCGGGCCACCTTGGAGCGACTGGGCGCGGTGATCGCGCGGTACGCCCCTGATCGGGTGATCAGCCTGGGCGACAGTTTCCACGACGCCGGCGCGGCCGCGCGCATCGACGCCCAAGACGCGGACACGCTGATGGACCTCATCCGCCCGATCGCCGATTGGGTTTGGATCGAAGGCAATCACGATCCCGCCCCGCCCGCGCGGTTTGGCGGCCCGCGCCCGGGCGCACAGGGCTTAGGCGGGTTGAACATCCGGCAAGACCCAAGCCCGGGACAGGCGCCCGGAAGAGGCCGCGG
>JBHJGU010000060.1:0-26308 GCA_050331475.1 Maricaulaceae bacterium
CGTCATAGACCCGCAATTTCGCAATCGGTGTTGAATTTTCGTGCGGTTTCAGCCGGGTCAATACCGAAAACCGCGCAAGCATATTCAAGGTTTCCGGGGCACACGGCGCCTTGTTCAGCGCGGAATTATTCAACAACTTCGAATAAATCTTCGCCTCTTCGGTCGCTCGCAGGCAATAAGGCACCTTGATCACGCAAATGCGGTCCAAAAACGCTTCATTGTTTTTATTGTTGCGGAATTGGCGCCATTCCGCCTCGTTAGAGTGCGCGAGCACCACACCGGAAAACGGAATCGGGCCGGCGGCTTCGGTGCCGACATAATTGCCTTCCTGGGTGGCGGTCAGAAGGGGATGGAGCACTTTTATCGGCGCTTTGAACATCTCCACGAATTCCAGAAGGCCTTGGTTGGCATTGCAGAGCCCGCCGGAGAACGCATAGGCGTCCGGATCGTCCTGGGAGAAGTGTTCGAGCTGGCGAATGTCGACCTTGCCCACGAGCGAGGAGATGTCTTGGTTGTTTTCGTCCCCCGGCTCGGTCTTCGCCACGCCGATTTGGCGCAATTTCGACGGATAAAGCCGGGCGACCTCGAACCGAGTGAGATCCCCGTCAAACTCGTCGAGCCGTTTGATCGCCCACGGGCTCATACACGCGGGCAGCCGACGCGGATCGATGTCGTACTTATCCATCAACAAGGTGGCGAGCCGTTCGGAGCGGAACAGGCCCAACGGGCTTTCATAAACCGGGCTGATCTCATCCCCCGCTTTGAGGACGTAGATCGGATGGGTCTCCATGAGGGATTTCAGCTTTTCAGCAAGCGAGGATTTACCGCCGCCCACCGGACCGAGCAGATAGAGGATCTGCCGGCTTTCCTCCAAGCCCTGAGCCGCGTGTTTGAAATACCCCACAATCCGTTCGATCACGTCTTCCATGCCGTAGAAGTCGGCGAAGACCGGATAACGCCGGATCGTCCGATTGAAGAAGATCCGCGACAGCCGTGGGTCTTGGCTGGTGTCGTAAAACTCGGGCTCGCCGATCGCCGCGACCATGCGCTCCGCGGGGGTCGCCGTCATCAGCGGCGCCTCTCGGGCGGCGAGCAAATAGTCCCGGAGACTCATGGTCTCCAGCTTCACCCGGCCATAGTCTTGGGCGAAGGCTTCAAATAAATCGGCGTCGTTGCGCTCTTCGTTCATCGACATACACCTCTGTTGTGCACGCGCCTGCGCGTGGGCGCCGTAGGGCGAAGCGACCGGAAACAGGATGCGGCCGGACGGCGAGGCGTGGGTGTCGCCGGGGCCGAGGTCGTCGCTTCACGTTCATTACGACGCGGGATTAAGGTTAACGCTCAGCTAACCGCTCGAAAAGATGGACCGGCAATAGGGCGAAGTCAGGGTCAGGGCCGAAATTCCCACCAATAGGCGGTCGATGTCCGGTTTTGTGCCTACAATCCGCTCACGGCGCAGTTTAGGCCGCTTTCGGACCGGTTTGGGGGCCGGCGGACGCCGCACGGTGCGGCGTTTTGGCCCAAAAAAACGGACGCCGCGCTAAATCGATCACCGCCAGGGCGCACGCCCAACCCTGCAAAACCCAATAAATTGGCGTCAACAGCACGTGAGGCGCGAGCGCGCCGAACCCGTTGCGCAACGCCACAATCACCCCGGCGCCCAGCGCGGCGGCGTATCCCGCCGCCCCCATCGCCACCGCCCAGTTCGGCGGATCGGGCGGGCTCGCGCCGCCTAGCCGCACGCAAAGCCAAACCAGCCCCGCGCTCAGAACGGCCGCATGAAGGGGACCGGCGAGGACCGGGCCAAACACGCTCAGCGCCAGCGCGAGTGGACCTGCGAGCCCGCGCTGCTGGCGCAAAGGGCCCAAGCTCCGGGTTTGGACCGCAAAGGTTTGGATGAACCCCTTGAGCCACCGGGTGCGCTGTTTCAGCCAGAGGTCGAGGGTCGGCGCCGCCTCCTCCCACGTCGCCGGCGCGATTACGTCCGCGCGCCAACCCGCCGCCGCCAGACGAAAGCCCAAATCGGCATCCTCGGTGACGTTGTAGGGATCCCAACCGCCAACGCCGCGCAAGACGTCGGTGCGAAAATGGTTCGACGTACCGCCTAATGGGAACGGCCAGCCCCAACGGGCGAATAAGGGTAAAAGTCCCAAAAACTGAACGGCGTATTCCAACGCGAATTGCCGGGTGAGCCAGGTTTCCTCGCTATTGTGGTAGAGCAAGGGCGCTTGCAGCACGCCAAGGGTTGGCGCGCCGCGTTCAAAGGCGTCCACCGCGGCCAAGAGCTGATCCGGATGGGGGCGATCCTCGGCGTCGTAAATCGTCGTGTATCGGCCACGCGCAAATTGCAGCGCGTAATTGCAGGCGCGCGGTTTGGTTCGTGGCCCGATCAATGGGCAAGCGAGGACGCGGATCTGCGGATCACGCGCATAGGCGCGCGCGGCGAACAAGGTGGCGGCGTCGTCCTCGTCGATGGCGAGAATGATGTCCAAGCGGTGCGCGGGATAACGCAGACGCTTCAGCGCTTGAACGAGCCCCGCGAGCATGTGCGCCTCATCTTTCAACGGCGCGATCACCGTATAGACCGGCGCGTCGCGACGGGGAGCAAGGGCGCGCGGAGGCCGCGAAGGGCTGACCGCCGCCGTTAATCGCAAACCCGAACCGACCAGGGCCATCGCGCCGAGCGCGGCGAAAACCATCGTCGCTGTGGTTTGTGGCGCATACGCCAACGCGCCGGCGCAAAACACGCCCACGGCCCACAAGGCGCGCGATTGCTCCCCGCTCAATCCGAACCGCGCAGAAATCTCCGGACGTTCGGTCGCCAGCGCATGGGCGGCGCGCCAGCCCAATCGCGCCCGCGCCCACGCGTCTGGCGCGATGGGCAAGGGCTTGGGACGCACGCCCGGCGGTCGAGCCCGCGCCCGTTGCGCCGCGCGTCGCCGCAGCGTCGGTAATGTCGCCGAACTCGCCCCCAACGCCCGCGCCCTTCACCTGCAATGGAAACGCCCGCGCGCCTCACCCTCGAAGGGCGCAACGAGCCGGCTCAGCTTATTCGGGAAGCGGGGGATGATCTTGCGGCGGGAAGTCGCAAAACGCCATTTTACTATCGGAAAAACAGTGTTCTTAGAATTTACGCTCGCCCAAGACGAAAAGAATAGTCAATTACACGCTAATTATCGTTAGGATACACGTCCGCCATCCGATCGAAGCCGGCGCGGACGAGCGCGCGCAAAACCTCCAAATCGATATCCGCAAGCTTGTTCATATAGAGACACGCGCGACCGCGCTTATGCTTACCCAGTTTCGCAAGCAAGGCGGAATGGTCGTCATAGCCGGGGAGGATATAGACCGTCAGCGCGGACTTGCGTGGTGCGAAGCCGGTGCGGAAGTAAACGCCGGAGCGCCCGCTGGCGTACCGGTAGGCGTATTGGCCATAACCCACGATCGAGCCGCCCCACAGCGTCGGCGTCAGCCCGGTGACGTCGCTGATCAGGTCATGCAGCGTCCAGGCGTCTTGGCGACGGCGCTCAGGCACTACCGCGTCAAGCAGCGCGGAGACGGACGGGTGGCCGGTTTGGGTCAAGGCCTCGGTCATGACCAAGTTTAAGGGCGTGGAAAGACACGGATCAAGCGCGCATCGGCCAGCGTGGAACCGCTGAGCGCAAAGCCTGCCGCGCAACAGGTTGGAAAGCCGCCCCAAAGCTCCGCCCGCGCGGCCGGGTCTGATCCTGAGTGACGCGCCAAGCCCTCCGCCAGCTGGGCAAGCCCGGGATTATGGCCGATCACCCAAACACAGGACGCTGTTTCAAGGGCGTCCAGGACCGCAAGACCGAAAGTCTCCGGCGCGGCGAGGTAGAGGTCGGGGCGCACCTTTACGCGCGCTGGAGCGAGTTCAGGCGCGGCCGCGCACCCCGCGCTCCAGGTTTGTCGGGTCCGCTGAGCGTTGGAGACGGCGACCGCATCCGGCGTCCACCCGGCCGCGACGAGGCGACGCGCCTGTTCGGCGGCGTCTAACACGCCCCGCTCTGACAAAGCGCGCTCGGCGTCCGAGGCTGCGTCGGACTGCGCTTTTGCGTGTCGCCAAAGAAGGAAACGGGTCTCAGTCATACAACGATGTGATATCAGGGTTCGCGGGGCGCGGCCCTATAATCTTTCCAGGTTTACCTTTGGGACATGGAGAGACGCGCATGGCGTTATTGCTTGGAGACACCGCGCCGAATTTCGACGCTCAGACCACTCAAGGCCCCATCAATTTCCATGACTGGATCGGCGAGGGTTGGGCGGTGTTTTTTTCGCACCCGGCGGATTTCACCCCGGTTTGCACCACCGAACTCGGCTTCACGGCGAAATTGAAGGACGCGTTTGACGCGCGCGGGGTCAAAGCAATCGCGATTTCCGTGGACGATCTGGAGAGCCATCAGGGTTGGCTTGGCGACATCGAAGAAACCCAGAACGTCAAAATGAATTTCCCGATCATCGCCGACCCGGACCAAACAATCTCCAACCTCTACGGCATGATCCACCCCAACGCGAACGCCAAGCTAACCGTTCGCGCGGTTTATATTGTCGATCCGAACAAGAAGGTCCGGGCGAGCATCACCTATCCGCCGTCCACAGGGCGAAATTTCAATGAAATCCTGCGCGTGATCGACAGCCTGCAACTCACCGACGGCTATAAGGTCGCCACGCCGGTGAATTGGCGGGACGGCGAGGACGTCATCATCGTACCCGCGCTCAGCGACGAAGACGCGGACAAGCTGTTCCCCAAGGGCTACACCAAAGTGAAGCCGTACCTGCGCACCACGCCCCAGCCGAATAAGTGACCCGCGGCAAGCCGGGCCCGCGAGATTGACGGCGCCCAGCGAGGGGGTTAGCGGAAGCTCCCCCTCGCTTGGACGCCCGCGTTATGACCGACCCTCAATCGCTTTCCGCCCTGGCCGCCGACGCCAAAGCCTGGCCGTTTGAGCTCGCGCGCCAAGTTCAAGCGCGGGTCGAAAAGCACGGGATGACCGGCGGAGCGGTGATTTTCGAAACCGGTTACGGCCCCTCGGGCCTGCCGCATTTGGGCACGTTCGGCGAGGTCGTACGCACGACCATGGTGCGCAACGCGTTTCGCGTTCTGACCGAGGACCGGTACCCCACGAAACTCATTTGCGTGTCCGACGACATGGACGGCATGCGCAAGGTGCCGCCGACAGTTCCGAACCCGGACACGCTTGCGGACTATCTGCAAAAACCGCTCACCGCCGTGCCCGATCCGTTTGGCGAGCATGAGAGCAATGGCGCGCACATGAATGCGCGCTTGCGCGCCTTCCTTGACGGTTTCGGGTTCGACTATGAGTTCGCCTCCGCCACGGATCTTTACCGAACCGGGCGATACGATGCGATGCTGCTCAAAGCGTTGGAGAAATTCGACGCGATTATGGATCTGATGCTGCCCACGCTGGGGGCTGAGCGACGCGCCACGTATTCGCCGTTTCTGCCCATCAGTCCCAGCACGGGCCGGGTGCTCTACGTGCCCATGATCGCCACGGACCCCGACGCCGGCACGATCACCTACCAAGACGAGGACGGAACGCAGGTCACCACGCCGGTAACCGGAGGCCATGTCAAACTGCAATGGAAGCCAGATTTCGGTATGCGCTGGGCGGCCTTGGGCGTTGATTTTGAGATGTTTGGGAAAGACCACCAGGACAACGCCAAGATTTATTCCCGTATTTGCCGGATTCTCGGAGCCGAACCGCCGATCCAATACGTCTATGAACTGTTCTTAGACGAAAAAGGCGAAAAAATATCGAAGTCGAAAGGCAATGGTATTTCGGTGGAGCAATGGTTGACCTATGCGCCGCCGGAGTCGCTAGCTCTGTTTCAATACCAAAAACCCCGAGTGGCGAAACGGCTCTATTTCGACGTGATCCCAAAGACTGTGGACGAGTACCTGGCCCACACCGCCAGCTTCGAAAACCAACCCCCGGACAAACGGTTGGAAAACCCAGCTTGGCATATCCATGCGGGTGATCCGCCGCAGCTCAATGCGTCGATTAGTTTTGCGCTAATGCTGAACCTCGCCAGCGCGGCGAGCGCCCATGACACCGATGTGCTGTGGGGCTTTATCGGCCGATATGTTGAGGGCGCGAGCCCGGCCACCCACCCCATACTTGACCGATTGGCGGGCTATGCGGTGACGTATTTCCAAGACTTTGTCGCCCCGAATAAAACCTATCGACGCGCCGAACCCCATGAGGCCGGCGCGCTGAAGGCTTTGGGTGACCAGTTGACCGAGCTTGAGCCAGACGCCCGCGACGCTGAAGCGATCCAACAAATCGTTCTGGATGTGGGCAAGGCGCACGGTTTTGATCCCCTCCGCACGTGGTTCCAAGCGCTTTACCAAATTCTTCTCGGGCAGGATCAGGGCCCGCGATTTGGCTCCTTTGTTGCGATTTACGGCCCCCGGGAGACAGCCGCGCTGATCGAGCAAGCGCTCTGCGGCGCTTTGGTCACTGGCTCGACCAAATAATGCGCGAAATCCAGAGCAAGGCGTCGCGCTCGAAAACCCGATCGGGGTAGTCGGGATTGAGCGAGCGAAGTTCGACGCGGTTTTGCGTCAACCGCGCGAGTTCGTTCGCCATCACCTCGCCGGGCCGGGTTTTGACCACGACGCGATCGCCTCGGCGCACCGGCTCGTTCGGCGCAACGATCAACCGGTCGCCATCACGATAGACCGGCTCCATGGCCCGGCCGGAAACTTCCAAGGCGAAGGTTTCCTCGCCCAGACGGTCTGGAAACCCGATAGCGTCCCAATGCTCGCCGGTCGGCCGGCCCGTTTCGTCGAACGCGCCGGGGTCGCCCGCATCAGGCCATCCCAAAAGCGGCACCAGATAAGTCGGCCGCCCCTCGCCCGAGTGCTCCGTAAGCGCGGCGAAGGCGTCGAACGGTTCTCCCACCGCGGCGAGCGCCTTGGCCAAGCTCTCCGTGGACGGCCACCGTAATTTCCCCTCCCCCAAGCCGCCGCGTTTCGAGCGGTTGAACGTGGTGGGATCCAATCCCGCCTGGCGGGCCAGAGCGGAGGGCGTCAAGCCGTGGCGATCCGCGAGCGCGTCGATCGCGCGCCAAATTCCGCTATGGGTGAGCATCGACCCGCCTCTCCTGTGCACATAGTCCTAATTTGATCAAAAATTCGGACATTAGACGGATCAATCGGAATTTTCACCTAAGTAAAATCAAGCTGGTGGCGTCTTTTCACCAGCGGCGATAGTTTCGCGGGGCGAGTTCGGGGGAGGTGCGCGTGAGCGCAGAGATTTATCGCATTGCGCCGCGCGCGGCGTGGGCGGAGGCGAAGGCCATAGGGCGGTATTCCGGCGCGCCCCACGACCGCGCCGACGGGTTCATTCATTTTTCGTATGCGGACCAGGTCCTGGCGACCGCGCAGAAGCATTACGCCGATCAAAGGGATTTGGTGATCGTCGCGGTTCGGGCCGCGGACTTGGGAGATGCGCTGAAGGCGGAGCCCTCGCGGGGGGGCGCGTTGTTCCCCCACCTCTACGCCGCCCTGCCCACAGCCGCGGCCACTCGGGTCGCGGCCCTGCCCGACGCGCCCGAAGACCGCGCTCAAGCGCTGACGGCTTTTCTGGCTCAAGCCGCGCCTGCGAAACCGTGACGGATGCGCTGATGACCGCCGGCCTGGCGGGGCTTCGCCTGCTACCGGCGGAAACCGCCCATGATTGGACATTGGCCGCGCTGGAGCGACTGCCGCGCCGAACGCCGCCGCCGGACCCGGCGGGCTTGGCCGTAAGCTTGGCGGGGCTGAGCCTGACGAACCCCATCGGGCTGGCCGCGGGGTTTGACAAAGACGCGCGGGTCGCGGACGCCATGTTCGGCTTAGGCTTCGGGTTTGTGGAGGTCGGCTCAGTGACCCCTGAGCCCCAACCGGGTAATCCAAAGCCGCGGGCGTTTCGGCTGGCCCACGATCGGGCGGTGATCAACCGTTACGGCTTTAACAGCCAAGGCCTGGATCAGGTCGCCGCCCGACTTCAAGCCCGGGCCGGCCGCCCCGGCGTGCTGGGGGCCAATCTGGGCGCGAACAAAACCAGCGCGGACCGCATCGGCGATTACGTGACCGGCTTGAAGCGGCTTTACCCCTTCGTCCAGTTTGTCACGGTGAACATCTCCTCGCCCAACACCGAGGCCCTGCGTGAGTTGCAGGGCGAGGCGTCGGTGAACGAATTGCTCGCGCGAGTGATGGCCGCGCGCGCCCTGATGGCGACGGATCACGGATCCAAGCCGGTATTCCTTAAAGTGGCGCCGGACTTGGACGCCGAGGGGATCGACATTATCGCCCAGGCGGCGACGCGGCACCACGTTGACGCGCTGGTGATCGCCAACACGACGATTGCGCGGCCCAAAAGTCTGACAAGCGCAGCCAAAGGCGAAGCGGGGGGATTGTCCGGCGCGCCGCTGTTTGCGCCCTCAACCGAAACCCTCAAGGCGTTTTATCGTCGGCTAGGCGGCGCGACGCCGCTCATTGGGGTGGGCGGGGTCGGCTCAGCGGATCAGGCCTACGCCAAGATCCGAGCCGGCGCGAGCGCCATCCAGCTCTACACGGCGCTGGTCTATGAGGGCCCTGGACTCGTTGCGCGGATCAAGGCGGGTCTAGCGACGCGTTTGGCGCGGGACGGCTTTGACACGCTCGCTCAAGCGGTCGGGACGGCCGTCAACTAAGCGGGGCTGAGGCTGCGCTCAAGGCGTGGGTAGCCGACGGCGAGGGTGAGCCCGCGCGCGAAGTAATAAACCAGCAATGCGCCCCACGCCCCTGTATTACCGAGCGCCGGGGTCAGCCGCCAATCCAGCGCGATATAGACCGCCACGGCCACCAAAGCGGCGTTGCGCATGGCTGGGGCGCGGGTGGCGCCAATAAACACCCCGTCCATCTGCCAAGCCAACACGCCCACCACCATGGCGGCGGCGGCGAAGCCGCGATGCTCCAGCGCGGCGGCGCGGGCGGTCTCATCGGCGACTAACAGCGACAACAGCGGCGGGGCGAACACCCAAGTGGCGAGTGCGAAACCGACCCCGGTCAGCAAAGCGAGCTCGCTCGTGATCCGCAGGCCCCGACGCAATCGCGCGCGGTCGCCGGCCCCCACCGCGCGACCGGTCTCCGCCTCCAGGGTGAAGGCGAAACTGTCGAGCACGAAGGCGCAGACCGTAATGAACTGCAACAGCACATGGTTGCCCGCTAAGGCCTCCGTCCCCGCCCGCGCCCCCGCATTGGCGAACCAAGCAAAGGCCAGAACTAGGCAGTATGACCGAATGATTAAATCCCGGCTGACGCCGAACAGCCGCTTCAACCTGTCCCAGGCAAAAATCGCCGCCCGGTCCCACGCGTCCGGGGCCCAGCCGCCGCGACGCCGCACTTGGCGCCAGACCATGATCAGCGCCACCGCGCATCCTAAGCCATCGGCCAGAGCCGTGCCCAGCCCGACCCCGAACGCGCCCCAGCCCAGACCCAGCACGAAGCCCACATCCAGCCCGGCGTTCAGCGCGCTGTGGGTCACGGTGATGATCATGGTTTCGCGCGTGCGCCCCTGCCCGATCCACCAGCCCGTAATCACGAACAGCCCCAGCGCGCCGATCGCGCCGCCTGCGCGCGCGCCCACATAGGCCGCGGCTTCCGCCTCCACGGCCGGGGTTCCGTCTGTCAACCGAAACACGGCGTCGAGCACGCCCGGCGCTAGGGTAATCGCCCCCGCGAACGCGCCGATCACAGCCGCCAGCGCTAGCCCGCGCAGCAGCACGCGATCGACCTCGGCGGCGTCGCCCGCGCCCTCCGCCTGGGCGGTCAAGCCGGTCGCGCCCATGCGCAGGGCGTAAAACCCCCAATAAATCAGCGAGAACACCGCATTGCCCAACGCCACGCCCGCCAGCGCCGCCACATCGCCGGACACCCCGACGACAAAGGCGTCCGCCACCCCAACCAACGGCACAGCCGCGTTGGCGAGCACGAGCGGTCCGGCGAGCGCGAGGGCGCGGCTTCGGGTGAGGGGCGGAGCGGCGGTCACCAGGAACGTTTAGTCGGCGACGCGCGGGCGGACCAGGGCCAAGACGGTGGTAGATTCTGAGCCGTCATGAAAGTGTTGCACGTAAAGGTTGTGACTCTATGACGCGAAAACACAATCTCGACGCGATACTGGCAAGTGCTCACAATCGCCTCACGCAAGCTCGCAAACGCGTGAGCTAACCGTGATCGACTGAGTGTGGGATAATGGATGAAGTTTTGAACCTCGATCTTGACGTCACTCGAATGAGCGCGTCGCTGACCGACCATTTCGGGGGCCTTGCCGGTAGAACGGAGACCGGAGGCCAGGTCGGCGCCCCCTTCGGTGAAGAGTCGTCAACGATCGACACCGTGCTCCACGACGAAACAGCGGACGCCGGCTTCGACGCGTTTTTTGGCGATGCCGAGCCCGTTCAGACCGATTTTTTGGCCACTTTCGCCGACACCAACGGACAGGTCTCGGAAAGTAGTTTGGCGTCGTTCCGACCGAGCAACGCTACGGAGACGTCCCCCGGCCATGAAACCGAAGCGTCGACCGACGGAGCGGCGACCGACGGTGGAACAACAAGCCCTGACACCGACCCGACACAGACGGTCGTCTCCGCGCCGGTACCCCCTCCACCGAATCCGTTCTTAGAATCGCTTTATTATTCCAACCAAGAAGCCAATGTCGCTGATCCATTAGGACTGCTGGACAGCCACGGCATCATTAATATTGATGAAGCCCTTTGGGATCAAAATCGGCAAGAGACTAGCGATCCAGACGAAATTGAGATCATCGTTGTGATTGGCTATCGACCACAGGGGTATGAGTTCTCAGGTTTAGGTGGCGGTTACTTTGGTCCATTTACGAATGTGTCCAATAGAGGTTTCGATGCAGAACTTCAGGTGGATATTGATAGCTTTTGGGAGCGCCAATTTCTATATTGTGACATTGACGGCGCGATCCATGAATTATCAGAAATTATATCTGAACATACCGATTTTTTCTCTGCAGCATCCAGAGTTTCGAGTTTCTTGAATTTTACTCAAATAGGTTTTGACGTACCTCTTAGTGTTGCTTATAGTGGATTGCCATTTCCTTTCGATATTATTGCTCAAAGCACGCTACCAGATCACGTGCGTATTGGCTTTAAAGATGACGTAAAAAATTGGTTTTCAGATTTGGGTTTAAAATTAGCTGAACACAATATTCATATGGCCAATCGTATCGCTAATAATAATTTTCCAGGCGTTACTGACACCAATGACCGAAATTGGGCCAATTCAAACATGATTTATCATGAGCAGATATATATTCACAATGAACTGGTAGATTTATATAATTCTGACATTGATCTTTATGGTCGAGTTGTAGGGGCCGGTAACTTGCTTTTGAATAGCGGTGTGTGGGGCTCGAATCTTTACAACGGGCCTCTGACCGCGGCGCGATCGAGCTTAGGCGTACCTTTCAATTTCGCTGATACATCGCATAGGATAGAATTAGGAGAGGAATTTACGCAAGATGCGATTGAAGATCGGAATAATAATCAAGGCGGATCACCCTGTTTTCCCTGGAGTGATTAATGTTAAAATTGAAGAAAATTTATTTATTGCTTCAAATTTGGCCAATCATTATTACAACACGAATTATTATTGATTTATTAATAATTCTGATACTTAAATCAAAATACATCGATTACGTCGAACCCATACAATATGTATTCTTCAGGCAAGCGTTTTATACAATTGGATTTTTTTTATTTCCTACATTATTATTATTGGGCGCATTTTTTATAGTTATCTGTATAGGCTTTGTGGTTAAAAATAAAATCGCTGTGTTGGTCGCGGTCTTATTAATGCATATATATGAAACTTTTATACTTGGCGGCCTATCGCCTGTAATGGCTTGCAACACACAATATGCCTTCTTCCGACCCGAAGGACTTCTGGGGTGGTTTCGGGTTCTCGTGCTGAGCTGGGCGACAACCGAAGCGCTGTTCTTGCTCTATCGGCTCTATTGGGGCCCATCGACTGAAGAACCGCCGGACCCGCGTTGGCCGGACCCCGGCACGCTTCCCGGACCGCCAAAGCGACCCTAGGTCATGACCTAAGCTTTGAGCCGGCGCAGCGGCGTTTATATCTTGGCCCATGGCGCTGCCGATCGTGCATCATCCGGCGTATCACGCGGACGGGCTGGACCCGAACCACCGCTTCCCCATGGCGAAGTTTCGGCTTTTGGCGGAGGCGTTGGTCGCCGAAGGGGTCGTGGACCGCGACGGGCTTGCAGAACCCGGCCTTGCGCCGCCGAGCTGGCTGCGCCTCGCGCACGATCCAGTCTATGTCGATGGCGTGTTGAACCACAGCCTCGACCGCGCGGCCGTCCGGCGCATCGGGTTTCCGCTCATCCCCTCGGTCAGTCGACGCGCGCGGGCCGCAGTTGGCGGCACGTGCTTGGCGGCGCGCTTGGCGCTGGAGCATGGGCGGGCGGGGAACACCGCCGGGGGCAGCCATCACGCCGATTACGCGCGCGGGGCGGGGTTTTGTGTCTTTAACGATGTGGCGGTCGCCGCCCAGGTCTTGTTGGCCGAAGGCGCGGTGTCGCGCATCCTGATCATCGATTTGGACGTGCACCAAGGCGACGGGACAGCGCGCATTTTTGCGGATGATCCGCGGGTGCTGACCTGTTCACTGCATTGCCAAGACAATTGGCCGACACGCAAAGCGCAAAGCGATGTCGACGTCGGCTTGCCGGCGGGGACGGGCGATGCGGCGTATCTGTCGGCCTTAGCCGCGCTGTTGGATAAAGCCTTTGCGGCGCTTCACCCCGATTTGGTGTTCTATAACGCAGGCGTGGACGTTCACCACGCGGATCGGCTGGGCAAGCTGGCGCTTACGGACGCGGGGCTAAAAGCGCGCGACCACACCGTCGTTGAGGCCTGCGCCCGTTACCGGGTTCCGATTGTGGGGGTGTTAGGCGGGGGATACGGTCACTCGCCCGAAGAAGTCGCCCGCCGCCATGTGAGCCTGTTTCAGGCCCTGGCGACGGGCGTTTAAGGGACTGCTGCGAACGGGGTTGCAGGAGACGGGAACGTGACGTTGATCCAGGCTGGCCGCCCGGACGTTGACGCGTCCCGCTATCGCGCCGCAGCTACGCGAATCGGTTCAGCGGACAAATCGACCATACGCGCCTCAAGCGTCGCCATGGCTTGAGCCTTAGCGTCGGCCAAGCATTTGCGTTCCGCAAGCTTGAAGGACAGCGGCGCTTTGCCCGGGTAATGCGGGCAAACGGCGCGCGCGGCATTTCTGATCTGTTGTTCGATCCGCTCAACGCCTTTGTCGGACTTCAGCTCGTAAGCATAGTACTCGACGACGGCGGTGCGGCGGTCCTCCGCCAGGGCCGGGGCGGTTACGGCGATTCCGGCGACGGCTAAGGCGATGCAGGTTTTAAACATGACAGAGGGTCCTTTGGGTTTGACGTTTCGGGGTCCGACCAGGGCGCGTCTGATGCGCGCTATTGACGAAAACCAATTTGCCGAAACCGCGTTGGCGTTTGTCTGACCCAGCCATGACAATTCCCTAACGCAAACCTTTCAAATAATTTAGGGCAAGAAATTGTTGTTTTGCATTCATTAAAAGGGAAATAATCTACGAGAACGGGCCCCCGAAGCCGGGGGCCCGAAAATTATCGCGTCCGCGGCTGGCGCGCCGCGGCGTCTGCGGTAACGCGCTTAGCGACCAGCCAGGTCGATGGACGCGTTAGCGATCGCATCTTCGACGCAGTCGCGCTGAGCGCGCTCGATGAACAGCGGCTGGCGGCCGGAGCCAACGTCGCAAACGCGACGCGCCGCGCGAGCGATGGCCACGTCGATTTCGGCCTGGCTCTCGGCGCCAGTGACGTAAACGGTCACCGAGCGGGTTTCGGGGGCTTGAGCGAGGGCGGCTGGAGCGATGACGGCGGCGGCGGCGAGGATGAGGGTGCGAACGATCATGGGAGGACTCCTGAGGATTAAGATTTCTGTTTCGACCGACTGGCGCGCCGGTTTGGGTCCGGACGCGCTCGTTGTTTGCACGACAATGCATGCCCGAAATACGCGACAGAATTTTGTCAGTCGACCCACAAACGCGTGAAAAAATACCAATATTACTGAGATTTAAGGCAAAATTTTTGCATAAGAGCTATGCGTTCGCGCAACGCTTTGAGCAGTATTTCACAGATGGCCAGTCGCGCGCCCATTTTTTGCGCCACGTAAAGGGTCTCCCGCATTTGGCGCAAATTTTTTGCGGGAGGTCGCGCTTCGCCGTTCGTTTCCCGCCTTTAGTCAGAGGGTTGCTCACAGATCTAACACGCCCTGTTGACCGTCGCCCCGCGGCTTGGGGGATTTTTTTCCACGCTGTCCTGCGCCGCGCGGGCGCAAGCCGGAACGGCGACTGCCATGCTTGGCTTGCACTGCGTCCGCTTCGCGCCCGTAATCCGCCCCAGACTGAACGGCATAAATTTGCGCGCGCGCAAACCGCGCGGCCGCTTCATGGTCGAGACACCGCTCTGGATAGGTGTCACCTAAGCGAACCCCGAAACTCGCCAAGAGGATGTCCGGAGCCGCCCAGGGCGCATGGATGACGTCTGCGGGTAGCTTGGCCAGTTCAGGCGCCCAGCGACGGATGAACTCGCCGTCGGGGTCTTGGTCATGGGATTGCTTGACCGGGTTATAGATCCGCGCGGTGTTCACCCCGGTCGTCCCCGATTGCATCTGCGCTTGGGCGTAATGAATACCGGGCTCGAAATCGACGAATCGGGCTGCGAGCTTTTGCGCCGGAACCCGCCAATCGCGCCATAAGTGATAACTCGCAAACGCCATCACCATGGCCCGCATGCGGAAGTTCAACCACCCTGTCGCCTTCAGCGCGCGCATGCAGGCGTCCAGGAACGGAAAGCCCGTGCGCCCTTCGATCCAGGCTGCGATATCCGGATCGTCGGGCTCAGCGACCGGGCGCAAACCCTCATAGGCGGAATGCAGGCACCGCGCCTCCAGGTCAGGCGCGTCTTCCAGCTTCTGGGTGAAGTGATCGCGCCAATGCAGCCGCGCAATGAAACTGTCCAACGATTGGGCGAGCGGGCGATCCTCGGCGGCTTTGGCGGCGGCGAGCCCTGCCCACGCGGCCTGGGCGGTTTCGCGCATGGACACGGTGCCAAACGCCAAATGCGGGGACAGTCGCGAGCAAGCCTCAAAGGCGTGCACCGGAGAGGACATGGCCCGCCGATAGCGGCGCGCGCGCCCGACGAGAAAACTTGAGAGCAGCGCTACGCCCGCCGGTCGACCGCCAGGCTGTCGCTCCGTGCAGGGATCAGGGTCTCCGCATAAGCGCTCCGCCTCCGGCCAGGGGTCTGAGGGCGCTGACGCCCAGCTTGCGATCTTTGGCGTCGCCACGGCGGGCTGGGCCATGAATCGGTCCCAACGCCGCGCCCAACCATCCCGGGTCTTGAGCCCACGGATCACGCCGGACTGGCGCGCTTCGTAGAAGGCAACGCCGAAAGTTTTCGCCCATCGGCGCACCGCCCGGTCGCGCGCGTAGGTCCACAACAGCCCCGTTTCTTCATGGGCGTGGAGGCTGGCGACACCTAACGCCTTGTGGAGAGCATCGAAAACGGCAACCGCTTCCCCGACCCGAACCACCAAGCGCCCGCCCAAAGCGGCGTTCAGCGCGTCCAGGCTTTCGCGCACAAAGCCCCATTGCCGCCCCGAATGTTCGGGCAAACGCCAATAGTCCGGCTCGACGATATAAAGCGGCAAAACCGGCGCGCCGGTCAGGGCCGCATGGGCCAGGGCCGCGTGGTCCTGAACGCGCAAATCACGCTTGAACCAGACAATAGCGACCCTGGTCATGCTTAGCGCGTTTGCGACCGCGGCTTAAAGAATAGCCCCGCTAACGGTTTCCGGATCGGCCCAACCAGGCGATAGCCTAGCTCTAATAGCCAAATGAAGGGAGGCGCGCCGGCGATGGGCGCAATCCGCCGCCATCCGGGCAACTGCGCCCAAACAGCCACAAAAGCGCGTGCGCCCGTGGCGATCCGCCCGTTGGGCAAACGCACATGCAGTCGGTCCAGCGCCGCGGTCGGATCGACGCCATGGGCGCTCAGAGTCTCCGCTTCCGCGCTGGCGTCCACGAACGCAATGCGATCCTCCCGGTCGGCTTTGCGATAATGGTCGACCTCAGCGGCGCAGATTGGACAGGCCCCGTCATGGTACATGACCAAGCGATTGTCAGATATTGGCGTGTGATCAGTCATGGTCGAAGACATAACCGGGCTTTGAGCCAAGGAAAGCGTCGTCAGCGATCGTTTTCCGGCTTTTGTACGATCCAACGGAAGCCAAGCGGCAAAAGGACCGTGAGCCCCAGAACGCGCGCCACATGGGCGGCGGCGACAAACGCGGGCTCCAAATCCAGCGCGACGGCGAGCGCAACCATCGCCTCAAACCCGCCGGGGCTAAAGGCGAGCCACACCGCGCCAAACGGCAGGCCGATAATCGGCGCCACCGCGAACGCGGTCGCCCCGGTCGCAGCCGCCATGAGCAGCAAGCCCACGCACGCCGCGCTGAGCCCCTCGCGCCACCCGTCCCGCAGCGCCGACAGTTTCGCCCCGGTGGCGACGCCGACGACGTAAAGACCTGCGAGAAAACTCCATAAGGGCGGGCCGCCGGTGATCACCCCGGTCCCAGTCAACGCAGACACGCTCAGCGCCGGTCCCAAAATCCAGGCCGCAGGCGTCCGCGTTTTGACGAGGACGCCAACCAGAAGCGCCGCGGCGGCCAGCGCCAACGCCGCCTCGCCTGGCGACCAGAGCGTTCGAGCCTGCTCAAGCGTCGCGCCTGGAAACGCCAAAGGGAAAACGCTGACCAACAGGATCAGCCGAACGGTTTGCGCCAGCAGCACCCGTCCCGCATCGCCCTGGCCTGTCTGTAACAGCGCCAAGGTCGTGGACAACGCGCCCGGGGCCGCCGCCAAAAAGCTGGTGGCCGGGTCCCAACCCGCCCATCGGCGATAGACCACCCAGCCCGCGGCCATCGCCGCGACCGTCGAAGCGACCAAGCCCAGCGCAGCGATCGGCGCACCGGCTAAGCGCGCCGCAGCATCCGGCGTCAATCCGGCGCCGATTTGCAGACCCAAGGCGGCGATGGCGAGGTTGCGCGCCATTGGAGCCACGCTGAGCGGCTCTGGACGGAAGACCACCCAAAGCCCGGTCGCCGCCAACGGGCCAAGCAGCCAAGGCAGGGGCAGACCCAGCCAAAGAAACACCGCGAGACCCGGCGCGCCCAAAGCCAGGCTGAGGGCTGTCGGGGCGCGCGCGGACGCGAAAACGATATTCCTAAGCATAGGCGCGGCTTAACATGCTTGCGCGTTGGGCGCGACGCGCGGACGGCTTAGCTCCGCCCCGGACAGAGGAGACCGGCTTATGACGATCGCGGTGATCGGCGCAGGATTGGCGGGATCGGCGTGCGCCCACAGGCTTGCCCACGCGGGACAGACCGTCACGGTGTTCGACAAAGGGCGCGGGCCCGGCGGGCGCGCCTCCACCCGGCGGATGAATATCGCGGGGGCGGACTGGCGGTTCGATCATGGCGCGCAATACGCCACCGCCCAAGACGAGCGCTTCGCCGCGTTTCTCAGCGATGCGCAAGCGGCGGGCTTGGCCGATCGCTGGTTGGGCCGTTTCGGTGCGGCCGAAGCCAGCGCGATCCGCGAGACGGCCAACCCAACCCAGCGCTGGGTTGGAACCCCCGGGATGAACGGGCTCGTGAAATTCGCTCAACGGGATTTAGACGTGCGCTTTGGCGTGAGGATCACGACCATCTCTCCGCAACGGGTTTTGACGGACGAAACCGGCGCGGTGCATGGCCCCTTTGACGCGGTTATCTGCGCGACGCCCGCCGAACAAGCGGGCGATCTGTTAGATCCCTCCGCCCCAGGGCTCGCCGCCCAGGCTCGCGCTGCGAAAACCCTCGCCAATTGGACGGTGATGGTCGCGTTCGCAGAGCCGATCGATGTGAGCTTTGACGGCGTCAAATTCGAAACCGGTCCGCTGGGCTGGGTTGCCCGGAACAATTCCAAGCCCGCGCGGGATCCCGGCGAGGCCTGGGTCCTGCAAGCGGCGCCGGGCTGGTCCCAAACCCACGTTGAGGATCCCGCTGAGACCGTCAGCGCGACACTCATGACCGTGTTCGCCGATCGGATCGGGTCCCCACCACCGCCGCTTTCGGTCAGCGTCCATCGCTGGCGCTACGCTTTTGTTGATCAGCCTGCGAACAGTCCCGCGGGCTGGGACGCCCGCGCGCGGATCGCTGTATGCGGGGATTGGCGGATCGGCCCCCGTTTGGAGGCGGCCTTTTTGTCCGGCCTCGCCGCGGCCGAGCGCGTTCTGGGGCGTGACCTCGCCGGCTAAGGGCTTTTAGCGACCCCTTCCCGGCGCGGGTCGGCTGCGCCGATCAAGGCGCCGTCCGGGCTCACCATCACCGCATGGAGCCCTGAGCCTTCGCCCTGCCCGGGCCGGATCTGATGGCCACGGGCCTCCAACGCGTCGACCAAGGCTTCGTCCATGCGCGCCGTCTCCACGCCCACAGGCTGACGACGCGCGATAACATTAGGCAGATTGACCGCCTCTTGCGGGCTTAGGCCCCAGTCGAGCACGCCGATCAGGGTTTTGGCGACATAGGCGATAATCGAATTGCCGCCCGGGCTACCAACCGCCATCAAGAATTCGCCGTTCTCGTCAAAGACGATCGTTGGCGACATGGATGACCGCGGCCGCTTGCCCGGCGCGGGCGCATTAGCGACCGGCCGGCCCGCGTCATCCACCGGACGAAACGAGAAATCGGTGAGCTGATTGTTCAGAATAAACCCCGCCGCCATGCGTTCCGAGCCGAACGGCGCCTCCACAGTGGTGGTCATGGAGACGACGTCGCCCGCCCCGTCGACCACAACAAAATGGCTGGTGCCGGGAACCTCTCCGGTGGCGTCCTCCCCAGGCAAGGCGATATCGGCGGTCGGCTGGCCAGCGGTGACGGTCTCCTGGGCTATGTCCGGATCGATCAGCTGAGCGCGCGCGGCGAGGTAATCCTCCGCCAAAAGCGCGTCGAGCGGCACGTCCACGAATTGATCATCGGCCACATAACGATCCCGGTCGGCGTAAGCGAGCCGGCTCGCCTCGATGAACAAATGCCAGGCCTGGGGATCGTCGGGTCCGCGCTCCGCGATGTCGGTCCCTTCCAAAAGTCCCAGAATCGCCAAAATCGCCACCCCGCCAGAGGAGGGTGGCGGCGCGCCGCACACCGTATAGGTCCGGTAGCCGCGGCAGACCGCGTCGCGCTTGTGCGGTTCGTAAGCGGCCAGATCACCAAGCGTCAGCACGCCTGGCAACGGCTCCGCGCGCACCGCATCGACAATCGCTTGGGCGATGGGGCCTTCGTAGAATTTCCGCGGATCATCGGCGATCCGTTTGAGTGTCTCCGCATAGGCCGGGTTGACCAGCCGATGCCCGACCGGAAGAGGCGAACCGTCCTCGAGAAACAAATACTCCCTCGTCCCCGGCATTTCGTGGATCAGACCAAAGCCCGCGACCGCAGAAATCATAGCGTTTAACCGCGGGGTGACCTCAAAGCCGGTCTCGGCCAGGGCCACAGCCGGATCGAAGTTGAACGCCCAATCCCGCATCCCGTGCTCGGCGTGCGCCATGGCCAGCATGGAGATGGCGCCGGGCGCGCCGACCGAGCGGCCCGAAACGATCGCGTCGAGCCGACCCAGCGGCTCGCCGTCATCGTCGAGAAACAAGTCCGCGTCAGCACGCTCCGGCGCGGCCTCGCGGCCCTCATAGACCACGGTCTCCCCGGTCTCGCCGTCATGGTGAACCATGAACGCGCCTCCGCCAATGCCTGAGCTTTGCGGCTCGACGAGCCCCAAGACCGTCTGCACCGCGACGGCTGCATCCACCGCCGAGCCGCCCGCGCGCAACACCTCCAGCCCCGCCTCCACGGCTAAGGGATGGGCTGCGGCGACCATGGCCGACCCCGGTGCGTCAATTTCGGGCGCGGCGTCGGCGAGAGGGGGCGTCGCGCTTGCGTCAGGCTCAGCGGCGGCCCCCGGCGTATCGTTCGCCGCACCGCACGCCGCACAGAGGCTTAGGGCGGCGAACGCCGACGCCCTTAGAAGTTTCGTCATGTCGTTATCCCTCTTCACGCCCCTCTGGCCTGAGGCCCGCGGTTTATCCATGCTATCGAGGCTTAAAGCAGAAAGGAGCCTCCGATGGCGCCCCCGCCTCTTCGCAATCAATTGACCGACGTCGAAGGATTGCGCGTCGGCTGCGCCGTGGACACGGCCGCGCGCACCGGTGTGACCGTGGTCGTCTGCGACACGCCGATGACGGCGGCGGTGGATGTTCGCGGCGGCGGGCCGGGCACGCGCGACACAGACGTGCTGAACTTGGGCGGTTTGGTGGACCGGGTGGACGCCATCGTGTTGTCCGGCGGTTCGGTTTACGGCCTTGCCGCGGCGGATGGGGTAACCAGCGCTTTAGGCGCCCAAGGGCGCGGGGTGAACCTAGCCCCCCGGCCCGGGGTGCCGGGCGCGCCGATCGTTCCAGCCGCGATCCTGTACGATCTGGCGAATGAGGGCGATAAAGCGTGGGGCGAGACGCCGCCCTATGCACGGCTTGGCCGAGAGGCTTTGGCGGCGGCGCAAGCCGAAATCCCGGTGGGCAACGCGGGCGCGGGCTATGGCGCTCTGGCGGGCGCGCTCAAAGGCGGGCAAGGGACCGCCTCGGGACAAACGTCGGACGGCCTCACGGTCGGGGCTCTGGTGGCGGTGAACAGTTTTGGCTCGGTCGTTATGCCCGACCAAGCCGCTTTTTGGGCGTGGCCGTTCGAACAGGGGGATGAGTTTGGCGGCGTGACGCCGAAGGCCGGCGTTCGGACACTGGAGGATTGGGGCCTCGCCAGATTAGACCCCGGCGCGCGCGAGAACACGAGTCTGGCGGTTGTGGCGTGCAATGCGGATTTGACCGCGTCCGAAGCGCACCGATTGGCCGTCATGGCCCAAGACGGGCTCGCGCGCGCCATTCGTCCCGCCCATGCGCCGTTTGACGGCGATGTGGTCTTTGCGCTGGCGAGCGGCGCAAAGCCTTTGCCGGAGCCCCGCGCGCTGTCAGTCGCGCGTTTGGGCGGCTTGGCGGCGGACGTACTCGCGCGCACGGTTGCGCGGGGGGTCTACGCCGCGGAAAGCCTCGGCGCTGAGGTTAGTTGGCGCGACCGATTTTCCCGCTGAGGCCGGCGCGGTTCCGCGCTTGCGCGCCCGGGAGGGTTTGTATACGGTCCGCGCTCCTTAAACGGGGGCTACGCGCACCCGTTTGCGCGCCGGTAGCTCAGCTGGATAGAGCACCAGACTACGAATCTGGGGGTCGGGAGTTCGAATCTTCCCCGGCGCGCCACCGCATTTTCTGCGACGAAAAAATCCCCTAAGAGCTTGAAGGGTAATATATAATTTACGGTTCGAAATCCTTCGGACCTTCGATAGCTCAATTTGTCCGCGAAGGTAAGTTTGAGGACGGAGCGCTCATCTTCTAAGCGATTGGAATTCCAGAGCTTAAGCGGGTTTTATAGGCAGGCGAGCGCGCTTCGACACTTGCGTTCGTGTGGTATCGCGAATGCCGGAGAATGGCGCTGACGATTCAAATAAAGGCCCTCAAAAACGAGGATAAATATCGAGCTCATTCAAAACATCACTGCATTTTAGAGCGCTGGCGCAAGGGGCGCCAAGCCGTCATTTCTGGCCGGTGCGAACCCCTAAATTCAGCGTCCAATGGTCGGCAAAAGTTTCGGGGGCCGGGCTTGTCATAATTGAGCCAAAACATTGGATGAGCGACGGCCTTCGGCGGCGGTTATGAAGGGGACTTTGCGAACCCTCGCCGGAACCCTCGGACCACGCGCACCCTAAGCGCGGTGTTGTACCGATCGAATGTGCAAGGGGGTCATGCGCCTAGCAGGCTGAGAGCCGACAGTCTCGTGACACGTCACCATCAATCCAGTGCGTCTTCATATGGAAAACGCGGGCCGTAGCCCGCGTTTTGATGTGGTGCAATCGAGTGCTTGTTAGCGGCTCGACCTCGGTTTCTGAACAACGCAGGATAGCTTGCGTGTTGCAAAACTCAAGGGGTTCAGGACCAGTGGCCCAGTCGCAACTCAATCGGTTCGAACAGCCTTTGATGCGCAGGGCGAGTTTGGACCTCGCCTTTTCTCTGATATGGAAAATCTGGTGTGAGCCAGCAGGGAACGGGCGAGGGTGGACCCGCCCTTAGCCTGTTTCCAATCAGATAGTGCGAGTCCACGATTGACCCGGTAGCACGGTCGAGTCAATAGTGGACCCTCTATCGGTTCACCAACCTTTATCGACAGATCAATGCTTATGTCATACACACCCATCGAAAAACGTGTAACAAACATTCACTCAAACACGCCCATTTGCAATCTTAGGAAGATTAGGGGAGATTTGCCGCGTGCGCCGCACGAGGAACCTTTATGCGCTTAGGCCTAGACATCGGCACCAACTCGATTGGCGGTTGCCTCTACGAACTCCAAGACGGGCGACCCGTTAGAATAATTACGCTCTTCGTGCGCATCTTCTCTGACGGGCGCGATCCGCAGTCTAAGGAATCGCTGGCGGTCGATCGACGCGCAGCGCGGGCGTCGCGGCGGCGGCGGGATCGTTATTTGCGCCGGCGCGCCAGCCTGATGCGCAAGCTCGCCGAGGCGGGGCTGATGCCCGCCGATCCGAGCGAGCGGAAGGCTCTGGAAGCCCTCGACCCTTATGAACTCCGCGCCAGAGGGCTGGACGAACCGCTCAACCTTAATGAACTGGGTCGGGCGCTCTTTCATCTCAATCAGCGGCGCGGGTTCAAATCCAACCGCAAGACCGACCGCGGTGACAATGAGGCGGGTAAGATTGCGCTGGCCACTGCGCGGCTTGACCAGGCGATGATGGTGGCGGGCGCGCGCACCTATGGTGAGTTTCTGCATAAACGCCGGCAATCAGCCGACGATCCACGCCAGACACCGACCGTGCGCGCTCGGTTGACGAGCCGCCCTCTCGAGGACGGCAAGACCGACACCGGCTATGACTTTTATGCCTCGCGCCACCATCTGGAAGACGAATTCAACGCACTGTGGACGGTGCAGGCGTCCCACCACGCGGCGCTCACCGATGCGCTGCGCAACGCCCTCTATGAGACCATCTTTTTTCAACGGCCGTTAAAGGCGCCGGAGATCGGGCGTTGCCTTTACGAGGATGAGAAACGGCTCGCCAAAGCCCATCCGCTGTTCCAGCGGCGCGTCCTCTTCGAGACCGTCAATCAGCTGCGTATTCGCGAACCGGGCCAGCCCGATCGCCCGCTAACACGAGAGGAGCGGGACCGACTGATCCTGGCTATAGACGGCCATTCCGCCAAGGCCATGACCAGCGCCAACCTGTCATTCCATAAGCTGGGCCAGACGATTGGCCTTAAGCCGGACCAGTCCTTCTCGCTGCAGACCGAGGCGCGCAAAGGCATCGCCTGCGACGCCTTGCGCGCGATCATGACGCATGAGGAGCGCTATGGCCCGCTTTGGACGGCCCTCGACGTCGAGGGCCAATGGGGACTTATTCAGCGCGTTCAATCGGTTGAAAGCAACGCGGACTTCGACGCGCTGCTCGATTGGTTGCAGACCGATCATAACCTTGATCGTGACCAGGCGATCAAGGTCGCCAACGCGCCCCTCCCCCAGGGCTATGGCCGGATCGGTCTAACCGCGACCCAGAAAATTCTGTCAATCCTAGAGGCTGAGGTCGTCACCTATGCCGAGGCCGCGGCGCGCGCTTATGGTCATCATTCCGATTTTCGCACGGGTGAGGTCTTGGACGCGCTCCCGTATTACGGCGTCATTCTCGATCGCCACGTCATTCCCGGCTCCAACAATCCCGAAGACGACGATGTGACCCGTTATGGCCGCATCACCAACCCGACGGTGCATATTGGCCTGGGGCAGTTGCGTCGGTTGGTGAACCAGATCATCGACGTTTACGGCAAGCCCGATGAGATTGTCGTCGAACTCGCCCGCGACTTAAAGCTCGGCGAAAAGCAGAAACTCGAGGTTCAGCGCACCATCCGCAAGAACACCGAAGCGGCCCTCCAGCGGGGGAAAAAACTCACCGAAATCGGCGTTAAGGATACCGGCGCCAACCGGCTGATGCTGCGGCTATGGGAGGAGCTCGGTCAAGACCCGCTCGACCGGCGCTGCCCTTATTCGGGCGAACAGATCAGTCCGACACGCCTTTTTAGCGGCGCGTGCGATATCGACCACATCCTGCCCTATTCGCGCACGCTCGATGACTCCATCGCCAACCGCATTGTCTGCCTCGCTCGGATGAACAAACAGAAGCGCAACAAAAGCCCCTGGGAGGCGTGGGGCGGAACCGATCACTGGCCAACCGTCGCCACCCAGATCAAGCGCTTGGCGCCCAACAAACAATGGCGCTTCGCCGCCGACGCGATGGAGCGGTTTGAGGACGAGCGCGGCTTCCTCGACCGCCAGCTTGTCGATACGCAATACCTATCGCGCATTGCGCGCGAGTATTTATCGCGGCTCTATCCGGAACGGGGCCGGTCCCATGTCTGGGTCGTGCCGGGCAAGATGACCGAGATGCTGCGCCGGCATTGGGGGCTCAATGACCTCTTGTCCGACGCCGACGGAGCCGCCAAGGCGAAGAACCGAACCGATCATCGCCATCACGCCATCGACGCCGCCGTGATTGGGGCGACCGATCGCAGCCTCCTCCAACGGATTCAGCGGGCGTCGGCACAGCGCGAGGACCAGGGTCTGGGCGAGGTCATTGGCAATATCGACCCGCCTTGGGAGGGGTTTCGCGACGATCTCGCAGCGCAGCTCGATCGCATGACTGTCAGCCACCGCGCCGATCATGGGCGCATCGACGCCTCGGCGCGCCGCCGCGGGCGCGACAGCACGACCGGCCAACTGCATAATGACACCGCCTATGGCCTAACGAGTGAGACCAGCGCCACCGGCGCGCCCCTTGTCGTGACCCGTAAGCCGCTTATCGACCTCAAGCCCGGTGATCTGCCCAAAATCCGCGATGAACAGCTAAAAGACATTCTCCTAACCGAGACCTATGGCCTTGAGGGCAAGGACTTCACCAGCGCGCTGACGGCGTTCGCCCGCAAGCCCACCCTGAACGGCCGCGACAATCCCTATCGCGGTATTCGCCGGGTGCGCCTCATCCAGGCGCAAAAGCTGGTTGAGATCCGCGACAAGGAGGGCCGCGCCTATAAGGGTTATAAGGGCGACAGTAATCATTGCTTTGAGATCTGGGAAATGCCCGACGGAAAATGGGCGCGCGTCGTCTACACCACATTCGAGGCGCATCAGAAGGGCGTCGACAAACGGCCCCATCCCGCCGCGCGCAAGCTGATGCGACTGCATAAGAAAGACATGATCGCGCTTAATCACCCCAAACACGGGCCCGGCGTACGCGTTATTCAAAAGTTCGACGACGCCAACCTTTATCTCGCGCCGCACCTGACCGCTGACGCCGACCGGCGACATCGAGACCCAAACGATCCCTTTAAATTCATCAAGATCGGCGTCAGCATTCTGCAAAAGGCGGGCGCGCGGCGCGTGATCGTGGACGAGATCGGCCGGATCCGCGATCCCGGGCCGCCCCAGACCTGGCGCGCCAAAGACCCGCCTTAAGGATCGCTGAGATGGAGCAGATCGTCGACATCACCGCGGACAACCGGCATCTGAGCAAAGATCGTGGGTTTTTGCGCGTGACGGAGAACCAGGCTGAGGTCGGCCGCGTGCCGCTCGATCAAATCGCCGCCGTGATCGTGCACGCCCATGGGGTGACGTATTCCAACGCGTTGGTGGTGGCGTTGGCCGAGCAGGGCGCGTCCTTGGTGATTTGCGGCCCCGACCACGCGCCGCGGGCGATCCTGTGGCCTTTGCAAGGCCACTTCGAACAAGGCGCGCGGATGCGCGCGCAGTGGACCGCCAAACAACCCCTGCTCAAACAGATGTGGAAGCAGATCGTTGTGGCGAAAATCCTCATGCAGGCGGCCGCGTTAAGCGCCTATGGCGCGCCGGATACGCCCGTTCGCCGGCTCGCTCAGGATGTCCGCTCCCGTGATCCTAAGAAAGTGGAGGCGCAGGCTCCCCAGCGATATAGGAGCTTATATATTTG
>JBHJGU010000061.1:0-39257 GCA_050331475.1 Maricaulaceae bacterium
CCAGGCTTGTCCGCGCGGCCGCAACGGCCGCAGGGGCGGTGTTCCGGCCCAGGGGTTCGACGATCCGGGTCGCCCCCGCCACCCCCGCCTGCGCCATTAGCCACCGCGCTTAACACGCTGATACCGACAACATGGATCTCAGTTATGGTAACGACGAAACCAATCCACGAACTGAGCTAAGCCGTCTTCCAGGCGCACTTGCGGATTATAGCCGTAATCCGTCTTCGCGGCGCGAATATCGGCGAACGTTTCAAAGACGTCACCGGGCTGCATAGGCGCGAGGATGCGCTGAGCGCGGCGGCCCGCGGCCTGCTCGAGCACGTCGACGAACCGCGTTAATTCGGTGGGCTTGTTAGCGCCCAGATTATAGATCCGATGGGCGCACGCACCATCGATGTCCCAAGAGCCGGCGACCATGGCCAGAACACCGCGCACCACGTCTTCGACATGGGTGAAATCGCGTTTCAACGCGCCCTTGTTAAACAATTCAATGGCGTGGCCACCCAAAATCTTTTCGGTGAAAATCCAATACGCCATGTCCGGGCGACCCCACGCCCCATAGACGGTAAAGTGCCGCAACCCGATCTGCTTGAGACCATAAAGCTTGGCGTAGGCGTCGCTCATCAGCTCGTCGGCGCGCTTTGTCGCCGCGTAAAGCGACTCCGGCGCGTCCACCGCATCGGTTTCCGCCACCGGGCCGGGCCTAGCGCAGCCATAGACCGAGCTGGAGGAGGCGTAGATCAAGGGCGGTCGGTTTTGCGCATGGCGGCAAAACTCCAACACCGCCAGATGGCCGGTTAGATTCGACCGCGCATAGTCGAAGGGATGCTCAAGGGAGGCCCGCACGCCGGCCTGGGCGGCGAAGTGCACCACAAGCTCAAACTCTGAGGCGTCGCCGACCGCGTCAAACGCGCCGGCCTCGGCGAGGTCCGCCTCCACGAACCGAAACTTCGAAGAGGCCGACAACTGGGCCAACCGGTCTGTTTTCAGCTTTTTCGAATAATATCCATTAAGATTATCGAGACCGACGATGGAATGCCCGGCATCGAGTAAGGCTTGAGCCACATGAAACCCAAGAAAACCTGCAGCGCCGGTCAATAAAATCATCTGCGTCCTGCGCCCGCCTCGTCACTCGATCCCAAACGTCTCTAACCAAAGCCTCCGATCCCGGCAAACCGTAATTCAGCCTGTCCCCTTCGTGTCGCGAAACCGCAAGTCGGTTACGGCATTTGTTCGGACTGGGCGTTTCCCGGCCGCTCCGCCTCAGCAAGGCGCGCCCTTTGCTCCAGGAGCCCAGCCTCAGCATCGGCGATCCAGTCGCGCGCGAAGGGCAAGCGTTTGTGCGGATCATTCGCCCAGGGTTCGAGGATCGCGATCGCATCCTCAAACCGCTCGACAGTCATAAGCGCGCGCGCCAGCAAGAGGGCGATTTCGGATACGTGGGGGGCTAAGGCGCGCGCTTGAGTGATGGCGGCGACGACGTGGTCATCCACCGCCGCGTCAGGGTCATAAAGAAAGCTCCAGCCATAGCTGAACAAGGTCGGGTAATGCTGTGGATCGCGATTAAACGCCTCGACAAAGGCGGCGCGCGCGTTTTCAAACCGCCCCTCAGCCCGACTGTCGCGCAGCCACGCCAGGCCTAGCTCAAAGTGCAGGCTCGCCGCGTCCGGGTCAGCCGCGATCAAATCGCGGTAAAGCGCGCGGGCGCGCACCGCGTCGCCGAACCGCGCCTCGGCCAGCGCCAGAGCTCGTCGCGCGGCGGGCGCGTCGGGATAAAGAGCGGCCAGGTCGCGAATTTCCGCCAAAAGATCCGCCTTGTCCGGATCGTCAGGCCGAAACAACGCCGCGGCCAAAGCGGGCACCCGCACCTCAGACGCCGCAGGCGTGAGGGCGCTGACGCGCACCTCGGTCTCCCGCGCTGCGACGGGGAAAGCAAACGCCGGCGCCCCGCGCCGCCAATAGCGTCGGATCTGGCGGGCGAACGCGCGATAGCTCAGCCCTGTGGCGGCTTCAAAGGTCACCTCGTTCGCCGCCGCGCCCTCGCCCAACGCCGCCAGATAGCGAATCAGCCACTGACGTCGGTCCGGGTCGGCTAAGAAAAAATGCGTATAAAGCCAAGCTTGCGCATAAAATCGGCTGCGGGCGCTCGCGTTAAAGCTCGCGGGACTACGCTCGAACACCGCATCGGGCGAAAGCCAGGCCCGGTTCGCGTTTAAGGTGATCGCCCGAGCGTCGCTCACTCGCCCTAGAACCGCCCGACCGCCCGAGATTTCCGTGGTGGCGGCGAATTCCGCCATGCCTTCGGATAACCATTGGTGATAAACGCCGGGCGCGATACGCGCCATGAAGTAATGGGTGTATTCGTGGAAAACCACCTGCCGCGCGGGCATGGCGGATCGGCCGAACGTGGCGAAGGCATAGGTGCCGAAGGGTTCGCCGAGAAACAGGCCCACCGTGTCCGAACTCGCGTTGGGAAAGATCCGACGCAGTTCATGGTTCGACTTTAACAGATTGATTTCCAAAGGTTGGCTGGTCGCCTCAGGCTGAGGCGCGTTGAATAACAGCCGCAGAACCTGGTCGAACTCATAAATGTTGACGGCGAATTCCCGCGCCGTGCGATCGCTAACCTGAGCGTAGACGCTGAACAGTCCGGCGTCCGCGCGCCGCCACGCCGCCCCCGCTTGGTCCGCGAAAACGGCCGCTATCGCGATCAGCGCGAGCGTCCGTCCCGCCGCGATCATGACGCGCGATGCACCGCCAGCAAGGGCGCGCGCGCGGCGCGCCAAGCCGGCGCGAAACCGCCGAGCACGCCGATAATCAGTGCGAGCGTTACGCCATTGGCGATGGTTTGTGGCCCGACATTAAAAGCGAACACGATCTGAGTGAACGACCCGCCAAGCGCCAGCGTCGACGCGCTTAAGCCGTCGAAAACCAGGTACGTCGCCACCGCGCCAATCAGCCCGCCCAGGGCTGACAGGACGAGCGACTCAGCCAGGGTGGCCACGAAGCCCGCCATGCCCATAAAGCCGATCGCGCGGAGGGTGGCGATCTCGCGCGTGCGCGCCTCCACGGACGCGTACATGGTGTTCAATGCGCCCGCCAGCGCCCCCAGCGCCATCAAGATGGAGACCGGCCAGCCCAGATTGCGGATGATAGAGCTTGTCGCCTGCGATTGGCGGCCGAAATACTCTTTCTCCACCGTAATTTCGAAGTCCAAGCGCGGGTCCGCGTCCATCGCTTGCTCCATCCGTTCGATCGCGTTTGGCCCATCCAGGCGCACCCGCATGGAACTCACGCTCGCCCCGCGATCGGTCAGATTTTGCACCACGGCGCGGTCGGCCCACAACTCACTGTCAAACACGGTGCCGGGAATGGCGAACACGCCCACCACCACCCATTCTGCGCTCCGCAGGCTGGGCCGGGCGCCCAATTCAAAGCCGGAGAATTCTTCGAGGAGTCCGCGACCGACAATGATTTCATTGGTTCCTGGCTCGAACATGCGGCCTTCAACGATCTCAAAACCCGGACGGAAGGGTATGGCTTGCGGACCGATCCCGCGCAGGGGCGTGTTGACCGGGGTGCCCGTAGAGCGTTTGATCGCTTCGACCACGGCGTAGACTTCTGCGGACGCTATCGGGTCGCCGCCGGGATCACGGGCAATCCCGGGCAATTCGGATAAAAGCGTCACCTGATCCCGGCCAATGCCGCTACTCAGCTCAGCACCCGAGCCCGGCGCAAGAATAACCGCCACATCCTCAGCGCCCGAGCCCTCCAAGGTTTGCTCAAACCCCGCCGCCATGGCGAGGAAAGCGAGCAAGACGCCCACCACCAACGCGATCGAAAGCACGGTGGCTGAGGAGAGCCACAGCCTTTGGGGCAAAGACCGCAACGTTAACATTGTCGCGGTCCCGATTTGTCGGAATAGGCTGAAAAAGCCGCCCACGGCCTCAGCCCTTGCCCAAGGCCGCCACAATGCGCAGCCGCATCGCGCCGATGGCCGGCGCGGCGCCGGTGATCACGCCGAGCGCGACCATGATCAGCACGCCATAGCTCCACACAAACCCCGGCATGACCAAATTGGGCAAAACGCGCGCCAATTCGCCCTTGCCCAGGATCACCGCCAACCATCCCAGAAGTATCCCCGCCAGGCCGCCGCCCAGCGCCAGCAAGAGCGACTCACCCAAGACTTGGCGCATAATTCGGCTCGACGAGAAGCCCAGGGTTTTGAGAACGCCGATCTCTTGGGTCCGCTCGCGCACCACCATAATCATGGTGTTGCCGACAATCAGTAAAATCGTGGCGAAAGCTGCCGCCATCACGCCGGTGAGAATGAAGTTAATGTCGCCCAATTGCTCCGAAAAGCTTTTTGTAAAGGCTTGCTCGGTATCTGTCTTGGTCTCCCATCGCGAGTTCTTGAACTGCTCATCAATGGCGGTCATGACGGCCTCGTTACGGGTAACGTCTTCAGTGGTGACGGCAATCCAACCAATCGTATCCTGACCAGACCTACGGGATTCATCAAAATACTCGTAATGCATCACGATATTTCCGGTGTCTGTCAGCTCGTCAGCGCCCGTATAGATACCTACGACTTCGACCTCCCAGGTATTGCCGCCATCTTGATTGCGCCAAATGCTCGATTGGATAGGAATACGGTCGCCCACGGACCATTCAAAGGCGCGGGCGGTCGCCTCGCCCATTAAAACGCCGTTGCGCGTGTTCAGAAACCGGGCGCGCTCCTCGGCCGGGATGATCCACTCCGGATAGGCGTCCAACCAGGTCTCAGGGTCAACCGCAAACATCGGTAAGAAATTTCGTTGTTCGCGGTAATAGCCACCAAACCATGTTGCATAACTTACGGCATCAACACCATCAATATCGACAACACGATTAACATACGCTAGGGGCAATGGCTGCGTTAAGTTAATTTTATTGAAGACCACTAAGCGATTAGCAGCAAGCACGTCGACGGACCCGTTATAGGCGTAAAGCACCGCGCCCATAGCCGTGAATAAAACGAACGCAATCATGATCGAAATCAGCAGAAGGCTTGTTCTAAGCGGCTTACGCCAAAGGTTTCCCCAAATCAGACTGAGATCTTTCACGCCGCGTGCTCCATTTCTTGGAAATCGCCTTTGTCCAAATGCCATTCGCGCGCGGCATAGCGCGCGGCGGCCGGATCGTGGGTGACCATCAAGATCGTCTTGCCCAGCTCCTCATTGAGCCGCTGCAACATGGTGAGAATCTCATCGGCGGTTTTCCGGTCCAAATCACCGGTGGGTTCATCGGCGAGCAAGAGCGCGGGATCGGCGACAATGGCGCGCGCGATCGCCACCCGCTGTTGCTGACCGCCGGACAATTCGCGCGGCTTGTGCTTTGCCCGATCGGTCAGCCCGACAATGTCCAGCGCGATCTCCACCCGGCGGCGGCGATCCTTGACCGACAGCTTGGTGAGCAGAAGCGGCAGCTCCACATTGCTCGCCGCCGTAAGCGTCGGCATGAGATTATAGAACTGAAAGATGAAGCCCACATTGGCCGCTCGCCAACGCGACAAGGCGCCTTCGCCCAGCGCGTCGACCCGGACGCCGTCAATCAAGATTTCGCCTTGATCTGGCCGGTCGATCCCGCCCAAAAGGTTCAAAAGCGTCGTCTTGCCGGAACCTGACGGCCCCATCACCGCGATGAAATCTTTCTCCGCGATGGTTTTGGTCAGATTGTCGAAAATGGACAGCGTCTCGCCTGCGCGCTTATACTGCTTGGTAACATTGTTAAGATAAATAAGGGTTTTGGTCATCGGCCGTGTCGCGCGGCTTAAGCGCGATCCTCTGAAAAGGTGACTTTCGCCGCCATGTCCGGCAACACCCGGTCGTCGCGGCGTTCAAAGGCGACGCGCACTTGGATAGTCGCCCGGTCCCGATTAGCGGTGGGGATGATCGCGGCCACGCGGGCGGGCCAGCGTTCGTCGGGATAAGCGTCGAGCACGGCGTCGACCGCTTGGCCTGGAAAAATGCGCCCGATTTGGCCTTCATTCACATCAACTTCGATTTCAAGACTGTCCATGTCCACCAGCGTGTAAATGCCGGTGCGCGTGAAGCCGCCGCCGGCTGAGGTGGGCGAGACGATCTCTCCGGCTTGGGCGTTCTTGCCAATCACCACCCCCGAAAACGGCGCCCGCACCGTGTGTCGATCGAGAAAGTCTTGCGCGCGCGCCACCGCTTGACGGGCGGCTTGGGCGTTCGCCCGCGCCTCGATGAGCCGCGCTTTCAATCCATCCACGCGGGCTTTGGCGATGTCCAAATCCGCTTCGGTGGAGAAGGTGCGATCCATGAGTTCTTGGGTGCGCGCCAGGGTGCGTTCGGCTTCGCGCAAGTCCGCCGCCACCGCGTTCACATTCGCCGCCGCGGAGGCGGCTTGGGCCTCCTGTAAGCCCAGGTCGATCTCTGCGGCCGCACTGTCGAGCTTGGCGAGCACCTCGCCCGCCGCCACCGCCGCCCCTTCTTCGACCAGGATATCTTCGATGCGACCGGTAATCTCCGCAGAGACCGTGGCTTGGCGACGCGCGATGACATAGCCCGAGGCGACTAACCCGCCCCGCGGACCGGACCGGCGCGGCGTTGCGGCGAGCGTGGGGCTCGGCGTGCTCGGGGCTGTGGCTGTTGGCGCACTCGCCCCGGGCGCCGGCTCCGGCGCGGGCCGAACCCGCTCAGCGCCGAAAAACCCGCCAGCGCCGGCAAGTCCCGCGACCGCGAGAAGGCTCACGATAAACACGGGCGCGCTCACCCCGCCCCCGCCTTCGCTGCGCGCATCCGGCTCAATCGACAACGCGCGCAGCTTGTCCATGGAGTCATCGGTCATGGGCGCAAATCCTTTAACAATCCGGTTTAAAGCGTAGCCCGAATGTCATCCGCCTAGCAAACGGAACCGACCGCACCGCGGTCAATCGCTCCAGCCGCACTCTCGCGCTGTCTTCAGAATTTCCGCCAGGGCCGAGGCGGCGAGTTCCGGGGCTGATCGCGCTCCCGGACTTAGCCCAATCGGCGCATGCACGCGTGCGATCGCGTCCGCGGGCGCCCCGCGTGCAGCCAGCGCCTCTGCACGAGCGGCGTGCGCGCGCCGCCCGCCCTGCGCGCCCACAAAAAAAGCCGGGCTTGCCAGCGCCGCGTCGAGCAGGGCGGGCTCGCGGTCATGGTCGTGGAACAGCGTGGCGAACGCCGTCCAGGCGTCAAACGCGAAATCGGGGACCTGGTCGGGCCGCTGCAAGCCTTCAACACTCAGCCCAGCCTGTTCGGCGAGCGCGCGCGTGTCCGCATCTGGGGTCCAAAGCCGCACCCCGAGCCCGCTCGCCTGGGCCAATAGCGCCAATTGCGCGGCGTTTGGGCCCGCTCCCGCGATCTCCAACCTGAGCCTTGGCGAAAACGGACGGGTGAACACGGTCCCAGACCAGCCAAACGCGGGCGCACCCATAAGAACGACGCCCGGCGACAGGCCCTCTACGTCGAACCGCCACGCCGCGGGACGGCGCGCATCGAGATTTCGGACCAGCTGATCAAGATCCGCCGCGCTGATCAAGGGATCAATGGCGAGATCGAGCCCGCCCCCGCACGGCAGCACAATGTCTTTATAAGGGGAGCCGGCGCCGTAACGGATCCGCCGGCGCCGCCCGATCGCCATCGCTTGGCGCGCCTCCTCCGCCACGGCGGCCTCTAAGCAGCCGCCTGAAAGATAGCCCGCCTGAAACCCGCCCGCGCTGACCCCCATCACAGCGCCCGGCGCGCGCGGCGCCCCGCCCTCGACGTCTGTCAGCGTCACAAGCGCCACCGCCTCGCCCGCCTGCGCCCGGTCCCGCAGCCCGGCAAGCACGCTTAAACTGTCCTCAATCATCACCGCCACCTTTCTCGACGGCGCAGCGGATACGCGCGATCGCCATATCGGTGATCGCATCAAGCTCAGCGAGGCCGAACCGGCCGACCAAGGCGGAGCCAGCCTGCGCGACCAAGCGGGCGAAGTCCTCCCCGCCGTGCAGGCCCGCCCCCAGAAACAGTCCCACCAGCACCATCGGCCCCGGGGTCTGGCGCACCACCGCTTCGGCGAAGGGTTCTTGCTCGAGAAAGCCCACGGATACGGTGCGAAACCGATTGCGCTTGGCGATCGCTTGAACAAGGCCCCGCGCGCTCAGCTCAGAGCGGTTGGACCGCGCTGAACCATGGGCGATCAACACCATATTGAGCGCCCCGGTGTCGCTTGAAACCACCTGAGCGGCGGCATCGCTGATCACATCGGGCAAAGCCGGATCAAACCCCAAAGGCGGGGTGATATCCGGTCGGCCAGGCCGCCCTCGGGGCCAAGCGTCAGCGATCGCCTTGGGCAGCTTGTCCGTGACGAAAAATCCATCGGACAGGAACCAAGGATAGACCACCAGCCGCGCCCAATCGCCGGCGAGCGCATCCGCCACCGTCTCCGGCTCGGACAGGATCGCCGCGCGCACGTGAACCGGGGCCAAGGCGTCAGCGCCGCGCCGCGCCGCGCGTTTCAAGCTGTCATCGTCCCGCGCGCCGCCCCGCTCGCCATGGCCAACCATCACCACTCGGGTCGCGCTTTGGACTGTCATCGCGGCGGTCTCCTGGGACATCGTTCAAGCGCCCTAGAAACGGCCCACCATCGCGGACCGTCAACCCTCCGCCTGGAGGACGCGACGAGATCGCAGCGGGTCGCGTGACTACGGTCACGCTCAAGAACCGAGTGTGAACTTGTACCCTCAAAATACAATAAAAATAGTACTTTAGGATGCGTTTGGGCGGACATTCAACTTTGAATAAGGGCTGGGGAATGATACATCTGATTAATAAGCGCAACCTGTGTCTTTATACGCGTATACTTGCCAGTATGACGTCGGAATTGGAGACTTCTGTACGCGTCCGGATTGCACAGGACATAGACAATAATAGCGTTTTATTAGCGTTCGACGGCGCTGACGCTGTAACGCTTGCGCCCGTCCAGACCGACGCTGAAGGGGTGACGATCGGCGCACCGATTTGGCGGGGTTCGCCCGACGCCGAGCGACGCGGCGCGATCGTGTGCGCCAGCTTGGAGCTGGCGATCGCGCACAACCACCGCGCGGTGCGCTTTGATTGGTCCGGCGCTGACGGCGCGGCGCTCGCCGCCTTGGACATGTTTGCCGCGAATGGCCCATTCGCCGCTCGCTCGCGCGCTGAGGCCCTGGCGGCGTGCCAGGACGCGTTCATCGTTGCGGGTTCGGTTTTATTCGCCTGCCCGCCCGATTTGGTTGAACTCGCCGATCCGGACACCATTGCGGAGCTTGCGGAGTTCATCGCCTATGCGCACCGGCTGCGAGAGCGCGTCTCGCGCGATACGGTGACCGCGCTCGCGCGCGATCTCGGCCAGCCGGGCGCCGCCTCAGCCCCCGATTGGCGCGCGCTCAGCGCCTTACTTCGCCTCGATCTCACGGACCCGGCCACAGCGCGGGCCCATTAATGGCCTTTTCGGCGGGGACGGCTCAGCGCTCGATCGCCAGTAAAGCGCCGACCCCGCCCAGGCCAAACACGATGATTGGCGCGAACGCAGCGAACCAACCGGGCACGGCGCCGAGATTGCCCATGGCCGCCATAGAGTTGTCGAAGACGAAAAACACGAAGCCGAGCGCGGCCCCAGCCACCACTCGGGCGAACAGAGCGCCGCTGCGATGCAGCCCGAAGCCGACGACGGCGCCGAACAACGGCATCAGCAAACTCGCCGCAGGGGCGGCGAACCGCCGCCAGAACCCGGTCTGAAGCTCCTCCACCCCGCCGCCATCGGCCCTGCGCGCTCGGATCGCGCGAACAATCACACTCAGCGGCTCCTCGTCGGCCTCCACCGTCTCCAACACCAAACGCTCAGGCGCGAACGGCGCGGCGACGCCGAGGCTGGGAACGCTTACCCGCTCACCGGACGCCAGATCGATGCGCACCGCGTCCATAGCGATCCAACCTTCGCGCGTATGCACCGCACTGGGCGCGCGCACCACACTGGTGATCCCGCCATCCTCGTCGCGGAGGTAAAACCGAGCAGTCTTTAACTCGAACCCTCGCTCGGTGCGCTCTAATGATCGCGCCGAAAGCACCGCGCCGGGCTGAGCCAACCGGACAGCGCCAAACCGACTGAGCCGTTCGTCCGGGTCGCCCTCGAAATCCGCCGCCCGCCAATATGCGAGCTTCGCGGTGCTCGGGGCGGCGATCGTCTCTTGAAGCACGAAATGGCCCAGCGCGATCACCCCGCAACCGATCCAAAACGGCAGCAAAAGCCCCCACGCCGATAAACCGCTGGCGCGTAAGGCGATAGTTTCGGAGGTGTAGCTCATCCCCGCCAAGGTCAGCAAAACCGCCAACAGCGCCGCGAAGGGAGCGAACTGGTTGATCAATTCGGGGACGCGAAGACTGGCGTAGACCCAAAGCGCATTGTCGATCAGACGTTCGGCGCGCGCGAAATCGTCCGTAACGTCGAGAAAGTCCAACACCGACAGCACGGTGACCAAGATCGCTAAGAGCGCGACGAACCGGCCCAGAAACGCCCAGGTTAAGTGCCAAGTGATCAGCCGCGATAGTGGCCCCGCCGCAAAGCCTTTCGAGCCGCCCCGCGTCAGTGTGGCGATGCGTCGGACCAGCACTTCAAGCGGATTGGCCCGCGCGCCCAACCGGGCGAGCGCCCGCGCCCGCGCCCAAGCCTTGACGCGATCAAGCGCCCGATCGATCGCCCATTCCAACGGCGCCATGGCGCGCGCGCCCGGCCGGGCCGAGACGTAGCGAAACACGCCGACGCTGAGTGTCATGAAAACCACCCAGAGCGGCCACATCGTCAGCCAGGGCGATGCCTTGCCGTCAGCCACCTGCGCCTCGCCCGCTTGGAGCGCCTCGTAATAGAGGATCACCAAGGCGACGCCCACCACCAAGCCTAACGCCTTGTCTCGCCGCTTATCCGCCACCCCCAAGGCCGCCGCGAGGAAGGGCAGCGCGAGGAACAATAAGGTGTGCAGAACCCGCCAGTGCAGGGCCGAGCGGTAGGCGTCATAGGTGTCGTCCCGATCGGCCGGCGCCGCCAATGTGGTGCGCAGCAATTCGTCAAAGGTGGCTTCCTGCTTGATCCCGCCGCGGGCGCGAAAATCCTCCAAGGTGGGTAAGTCAATGGGCTGGTCCCAAGACTCGAAGCTAAAACTCATCGGGTCCGGCGGGAGCACGTTTAAATCGATGTTGCGGCCGTTGAACAGGCGCAAGACCAATTGGTCCGAACCGTCTCCGGCACGCATAATCACCCCGCTCTCGGCCTCGATCGCAAGGCATGTCTCCGTCTCCGGACAGCGCTCCACAAACACATCCGACAGCGCCCGGGTCGCGCGATTGACCCGCGCCGCGCGTAAGAAATCACCGTCGCCAAATTCGGAGAACCGTCCCGGACGGACTTGAGCGCTGACCGCAGAGGACTGCACCTCGAAGCGTAAGCGGCTGTATTCGTACGCGGAATAAGGTTGAATATAAGCAACGACCAGAAAGGTGGCCCCCATCAAACCCACCCCCATGAAACCGACCGGTTGGGTGAGCCGAGACAAGGACACCCCGCCAGAGGCTAAAGCGTCGAGTTCGCTGGACAGCGAAAGGCGGCGCACCGCCATCAACGCGGCGAGGAAAAACCCAATGGGCGCGGCGAGCGCTAAGTATTCCGGCACCAGCGTGCCCAGCATGACCCAGATCAAACCGATCGAGCCATTCTCCTCGAGCACGAACTCGAAAAGTCGCAGCATCTGGTCGAGCACCAGCAGCATCACCGCAACGGCGAGGAAGAACAAAAACGGCGTGCGCGCGCCGCGCCACATGTATTTGTCTAACAGCCCGGCCAGCGTTAGCCGCCGGCCGCCATCACGGGTCGGGGTGTAGTCAACCATGGCTGGAGGCCTTCCTCGGGGGGTCCCCCTCGGGGACGCGACTGGAGAACACAGTGGCGAAATAGACCACCACATTGGCGATTTGCGCCAACGCGGCGGAGACGGTCAACATCGCGGCCACTTCGACTTCGGGGGCTGCGACGCCGCCCGCGAGCACCAGGCCGACGCTTAAAAACACCAAATCCTTGTTCGGCAAGAATGGCGCCCGGCTGATCAGCATCAACGCCGTCAAGAAGATTAGCCAGGTGCTGAGCGGAACCTCCGGGGTGGCGCTCGCCCATTGGCCGATCTGGAAGGCGAAGCCCAAAACCAGTCGCACCACGTGCCAGCCAAACACTTCGAGCGCTTGAACCCGCTCCATGCTGAGCCAAAACCGCTGTAAAGCCAGCCCGCCCAGGGTCAGCGCCACCCCGATAACGCCCACCGCAAAGAGGTAAGGCGTGAGTTCGGGTTGCGCCGCAGTCACCACCGCCCACTGCCCGGAGGCGAAGAAGGCGGCCACTAAGACCAAGGTCACGCCATTGGCGGCTAAGGCGGACAGGATGTTGACGTCCTTTACGGCAGCGAACACCGCCCCGGGCGGCAGATTCAGCGCCTTACGCGCCCAAAGCCCAAAATACGCCTCCCCGGAATAGCCGAGCACGCCAAAATTATAGACCCGTTTGCGCAGAAACACCCCGGTTCGGCGCCACAGGGGTCGACCCCAAATCCGACCGTAAATCACCACCTCCGATAACGGCAGGCTGAGATAAAACAACAAAAAGCTGATATAAAACAATGGCGCTGTGGGGGCTGCGTCCCAAAGTTCGGTCCAGCCGATATCGCTGAGCCGCCAAACCAGCAGGCCCAAAACCGCCACGCTGAGCCCGCCTTGCAACCATCGCCCCGCGAGGCGCCAGCGCGGACTGTCTAAACGCGCGCGCCATCGATCGACCCAACCCGGCGCGGGGGGCTCGGGCGACGGTTCGGCGGCGGATGCGAGGGGGGGGAGTTGCGGCGAGATCACAAGGCCTCAGACACACACAGCGCGTCAAACGTCGTCGCCTGGGCGGCGACCCGATTTACAAATTTGTAGCCGACTTCGTCGCCGGACGCCAAACCCGCGGGCGCTGCGCGGACGCAAACCACGGCGCTGGACGAACCGGGGGTCGATCTCCGATAACCCTCCGTGCTCGCCAACCGTCCTGATCGTCCATGACGCAATCCGCCGATCCGTCCTCGCCCGCACCCGACTTGACGCCGGTTCGTTGGACCGTGGTGATCCCGTATTTCAACGAGCGCGATTACCTGCCCGACACGCTTGCAACTTTGGATCAACAGACGGTTAAACCATTCCGCTTGGTGCTGGTGGACAATGCGTCGACCGATGGTGGCCCCGCCGTCGTGCGCCAGGCGGCCGAGGCGATGGCCGGGGTCAGCGTGGAGCACCGGCTCGAACCGAGACCGGGGAAGATCCATGCGCTGGAAACCGGATTGCAGGCTGTAGAGACCGCTTACGTGGCGGTTTGTGACGCGGACACGATCTACCCGCCGGAATACCTCGCGCGCGCGGAGGCGCTGCTGGACGCCGGCGCAGTCGCCGCACTCGCCTTCGGTGTTGATGCGCCGATCGAAACCGCGCGCGCCCAACGCTTCTTGCGCCGGCGGGCCTGGGCGGCGCAGCTTTTGCCCTGGCAGTGCCATACGGGAGGGTTCGGTCAGGCGTTCCGCACGGATGCCCTTGTGGCGGCCGGCGGGCTGTCCGCGGAGCGCTGGCCCTATGTGCTTGAAGACCATGAAGTCATTGCTCGTATCGTCCAGCACGGACCTTTGGGATACGACCGCGAACACTGGTGCCGCACCTCTGACCGGCGCAAAGACCGGGGCGACGTCAATTGGACCACAGCGGAGCAATTGCTTTACCATTTCACCCCGAAAGTCGCGCAACCGGGATATTTCCGCAGGTTCTTAGGGCCGCGGCTAGCGGCCCGGGGCATGAGCAATGTCAATTTGCGGCGGCGCGACTGGGATGCGGACTAAGCCGCGTCCGCGGTGACCACTGATGCGTAACCCGGGACACGCCCGCCAAAGCGATCCTCGACGAGCCGGGCGTAAACGCTGAACAATTCTTGGAAATGGTCCTCAGGCCGACGCAAGCGTTTGCGCGCGCCCTCCAGCGCGGCGCGCGAAACCAAACCCCGATCGCGCGCCAACATCCGACTGACCGCGGCCGCGCACGCCGCCGCATCGCCCGCCGCGTAGAGCTCGGCGTAGTCCGGCCCGGCCAAATCCGCGGCCCCGCCTTGATCAGGCACGATCAAGGGCAGGCCAGAGGCCAACGCCTCGGCGACCACAAGCCCATAGGTTTCCGCCGCCCCGCCATGGAGCATGGCGTCCGCGCTGGCGAGCTTATTCGCCAACTCGGCGCGGTCCCAAATATTGCCCGCGATGAACACCCCCGGCGTCTTGGCCGCCTGGCCTTCAACCCAGGACCGAATCGGCCCGTCGCCGATGACGTAAAGCCCAACCGCGCGATCGGACTGCAGCCGGCGCAACGCTTTGAACAAAGTGCCTAAGCGCTTTTCCGGATGATGCCGGCTGACCGCGACGAGTAACGCCGCGTTCGGGTCAGTGACCCCGCATTCGGCTAACATGGCGCGCCGCACTGCTTCGGACCGGCGCAGTGGCGAAAACGCGTCGCCGTCTATGCCAAACGGCACCGCCACCGGCCGGTCGAGCCCAAAGCCCGCGAGCCGTTCGGCCAGCCAGTGTCCGGACACGACCGAGACGTCAAAGCGCGCGCTCAGCTTGCGCATATACGCCCAAAACCAGCCGAACAGCTGGTCAATCCGATCGGGGCGAAGAACCCCGCGCAGTAAGGTTTGGGGGTAAACCGCGACCGGATCCTGGTGGATGAAAAACGATTTGATCGCGGGACCGGGCCACCGCGCCGCGATCCATCCGCCGCGCCACGCCGAAGACCCCTCCACCACGTCCGGGGCCTCGCGATCGAGTACCTTATGCACGGGCTCCGCATCCCAAAACACGTGATAACGGCTGTCGAGGGGATGTTTCGGCGCCTTCACCCAAACGATCTTGCCGCCGGAGGTCGGCTCCTCGCGGTCCTCCGCGCCTGGCGCAATGATTATATTGGAGACCCCGGCGCGCGCGCCCGCCGCCAATTTCTGGCGGATATAGGTGCGCACTCCGCCTCCATTCTCGCTGTAAAACTCACAGACGTCAGCGATTTTCATCGAAGGCGGTCCCGTTCGTCGCGAAAGTCAGGGGGCGGTTCAACTAACAACCGCCGCGGCGGCGCGAAGCCCGGCGGTCGCGAGAGCCTGGTCGAGTAAGCGCCCCAGAACCGCGTCCCAATCATAGCGCAGCGCGTGGGCGCGCGCGGCGACGCCGAGCCGGGCGCGTAGCGCCGGATCGTTAACCAACCGGATCAGTCGATCCTCATAGGCGTCATAGTCTGTGGGCGAAACAAGAAATCCGGTTTCGCCGTCCGCGACCAGTGAACGGCTGCCCGTGGCGTCCGCACAGACCGTCGGCGCCCCGGAGGCCATGGCCTCTAAGGTGACATTGCCGAAGGTTTCCGTGGTCGACGGAAACAAAAACATGTCCGCAGACGCGTAAGCATGCGCCAAGTCTTGGCCGCTGAGAAACCCGGTGAAGACACCGTCAGGCAATTGACGCTTGAACCAAGCTCGTTCCGGCCCGTCGCCAACCACCAAAAACTTAACGTTCGACCGCTGAGCCGCCACTGCGCGCGCCACTTTCGCGAAACAGCTCAAGCCCTTTTCGAGAACCAAACGGCCGACAAATCCGATGACCACGTCGTCGGGGGCGAAGCCATGGGCGGCGCGAAAGGCCTCAGACCGATGCGCAGGCGTAAAGGCGTCAAGCTCAACCCCACGGGTCCATAGCCCATGGCGTTTTCCCATACGCTGGGCTTGTAAGGCGTCGATCATCGACGGCGACGGCGCGACCACATGATCGGCGCGCCCGTAAAACCGCCGCAAGCCTGCGCGGATCAACGGTTCGATAAACCCTAAACCGTAATAGCGGAAATACGTCTCAAACCGGGTGTGCACTGAAGCAAGGCTCGGCACGTTATGTCGGCGCGCCCAACTGAGCGCCCCGTGGCCCAGCATGTCCGGTGCGGAAACGTGCACCAAATTCGGCTTGAACGCCTCCAAACGGCGACGCACCGCGCTGGTCAGTCCGAAAGCGAGTCGGTACTCGTCCCGTCGCGGCATGGCGATAGAGGGCACGGAAACAAGCTCGCCCACCGGTTCGAACGCCGGCGTCTTCGAGGTTGGCGAGAACACAATCACCTCCGCGCCATGATCGAGGAGATACCCGACCCAGCGGTTGAGCGCCTTGTTCGCGCCGTCCTTGACGTAATTGTAGTTGCCAGAGAACAGCGCAACGCGCAGCCCGCGGGCGTCGGGCGTCAGAGCAGGCTCTGACGGAGCGCGGTCAAACGGCATGTTTTTGTCCCCTCGCACGATGCTCGCCGACGCAGGCGCTGGCAACGTAGACGTCTATCGATCCGGATGAGCGCAGGCCAGCCAACCAAGGACTTGCGCCGCACAGCGGTTTCACGCAAGGCAATATCAAGTTATCAACGCTCAGCGCTTAATCTTTCCCGATTGCACACGATGTCGGGGCTCTTAGGTCGGATGTCAAATCCACGCAAGTCGCGCGCCTTGAAAAACGCTCACATACGCTTGAGACTGCGGGACGTCACCGACCCTCACCGGCCACGCCCGTGAGGGTCTCCAAGCCCGCGGCCAGATCAATCGACGGCCGCCAAGGGCCGATGGCGGCTTGGGTTTCCGCGCGCGCCACCCAATCTGCGTGACCCAATTCCGCAGCCTTGCCGGCCGTGAAGATCGTCGCCCGCCTCCGCATCGCCGCAAGCGCGCCGCTCAACCGCCCTAACCCAGTCAGAAGTCCCGCCGGCAAGGGGACGGCCCTGACCGGCCGGCCCAATGATTCGCCCAAGACGCGGGCGATGTCAGTCCAGGCGTAGCCGCCGGAACGCCCGTCATCGAGCTCGATGGGCTCAGCCACCGCATCCGCTTCGAGCGCGGCGAGAACGGCGCGCGCCGCATCGGCGACATGGATCAACGACACCCGCCCGGCCCGTCCGCTGACCGCCGGTATGACGCCCCAGCGCGCCGCGCCCAGCAGCTTGGGGATCTCCGAATCACCGGGGCCGTAGATCGCTGGCGGTCGCAGAACGACCAACCCGGACGCGCCGAACGTCGCGCGCACCACGCGCTCGCCCTCGGCCTTGCTCGCCGCATAGTCGGAAAGGTGCGGCGCGCGCGCGGCGAGTGAGGAGATGAGTACGAACCGATTGGCGCCCGCACGTGCGGCGATCTCGGCGAGCGCACCCGCGGCCTGGGCGTTAACGGCGAAGAACTCCGCGCGACTGAGCGCCTTTACCAAGCCCGCGCAGTGCACGACCGCGGACACGCCCGCGCACAATCGCTCCAGAGCGCGGGGGTCGCGCAAATCGCCGTGGACAACCTCTACGCCGGCCGGGGCCGCGTTCGGCCGTCGCGCGAGCGCTTTCACCCGCCAACCTGAACCGACGAGCGCTTGAGCGATCGCTCGGCCGTAAAACCCCGTGCCGCCCGTAAGCGCCAGACCGGGTGCGCTCATAGGGCCGCGGCGCGCGGCTCCGGACCGGTGTCGGCGTAAACCCCTGCGAGATAGTCCATTTTCGCCCGAGCGCGGCTGAGTTTGCCCGATGGCGTTTGGGGCAACGCGCCGGGGGGCACCAGAACCACGCTCGCCTCCGACAAGCCTTGGCGTTTCAAGCACGCCGCCACGTCATGAACGAGGCCCGCGCGCGCGGCGGGGTCGGACAGACGCGCTTGGACCAACACGACCACGGTTTCGCGCTCGCCGTCATCGACGCCAAAGGCGGCCGCGTCCCCGCGACGTAATTGGGGCAACGCCTCCACCTCCCACTCCAAATCCTGTGGCCAAATATTGCGGCCCTTGAGCAGGATCAGATCCTTCGCCCGCCCGGTGATGACGAGTTCGTCCTGGTCCATGAAGCCCAGATCGCCAGTGTCGAGCCACCCCTCGGCGTCCAAAACCCGGGCCGTCTCCAGTGGTTTGTCGAAATAACCGCTCATCACCGAGGGGCCTTTGACGAAAACCCGCCCCACCCGACCAGGCGCGACTTCACGCCCCTCAGAGTCTCGGAAACTCAGCGTATGCTCGGGCAGAACCCGGCCGCAGCCGACAAAGGTGCGCACACTGGCGTCAGGCGCGTTGGCGGCCGCGAATTCCACCCGACCCGCATCCAACGCCTGGCGAGAGACCGCATGAAGACTTGGCCCGCGGTCTAACTGAGCGAATGACACCGCCAGAGTGGTTTCCGCCAATCCGTAGCTGGGCACAAACGCTTCCCGGCGGAACCCGAACGGCGCGAACGTCTCGGCGAAATCATCGAGCACGCGCGCGCGCACCATGTCCCCGCCGATGCCCGCAGCCCGCCAACTGGACAAATCCAAGCCGGTGGGCTTCGCACGGGCCGCCTGGCGGACGCAGAGTTCATAGCCGAACGTCGGGCTGTAGGCCAAAGTGGCGCGGTTCTGCGACAGAATTTTCAACCAGATGAGCGGTCTGCGGGCGAAATCCCGCGTTTTGACGAAATCGACGCTCAAACCGGCGCACAACGGGGTGAGCAGAAAGCCCACCAATCCCATGTCGTGATAGGGCGGCAGCCAAGAGGCGGCGCGATCGTTGTTCCGCCCCACGAGCCCGGAGCGCATGATACCGCTGGTGTTCGCCATCAACGCATTTTGGGAGATTTCAATGCCCGCGGGCGATCGCGTTGAGCCTGAAGAATACTGCAAATACGCGATATCATCGCCTTGAACCGCGATTTCAGGACACGGATCGGCGGGCAACTCGGCGAACGCCTCCGCGGAGCCAAGGAATTTTAACCGCAACCCCTCAGCGGCTTCGCGCAATAACGGCTCAAGCGCCGCTGGCCCGATGGCGGCCTGAGCCTTGGCGTCAACGATCCGCCGGCGCAAACCCTCAATGTATTCGCTTTGCTCGCCGAACAGCACCGGGATTGGCGCGGGCGCGGGTAACAAGCCCGCATACTGACATGCCATAAAATTGATGACGAAGTCCCGGTCGGTGTCCGCGAGCAGAATTACGCGATCGCCAGGAACCAGGCCAAGCCGGACAAACCGCCCCGCGTGCGTCCGCGCGCGCTCCGCCAACTCGCGATAGCTCAAAACATCAGCTAATTCGCCCCGCGCGGTGTGGAAATTCAGCCCTCGCTCACCCTGAGCCACATAATCCAACGCTTCTTTCAAGGACGCGAAACCGCCAGGACAAAACGGCTGCAAAGAACAAAGCGTGGGCGTGGGCTGCATAAGGCGGAGTCCTAAGTTGACCTCCCGCATCCGGTTCTCGACCGGGCGCGGAGACTCGCCGAGCGGAAGGCTCGCGCGGTCTCGAGGATGAAACAGGGGGGATTGATTACAGCATGACGCGGGGCGATCAAGCGCACACGGAACATTTGCGCTCTTGTGAAAACAGGTCAACACGCTTATCGGAGCCCGCTTGACGATGACCGCGCCGCGAAGTTTCGTCGCGCATTGGGGTTGGCGCACCGTCGCGGTGCGGTTAGTCAGAGAAATTAGGCCGCGTGCGGGCGCGGCGCGTTTCGTGAGGGGCGTAGAACGATGAATGGAGCTCAAGCCGCCGCCGACCCCGGCGACGGGCAGGTTCTAAGGGTGGTCAGCGAAGCGCTCGAGCGTTTTCGTCGGCCCGATCAGTCGGTTCGCCCGGACACCGACATCATGGCCGATCTGGACATCGATTCAGTGGCCGTGATGGATGTGATGATGGAGTTGGAGGATACGTTTGATATCTCCGTCCCCTTAGAAGTCATCCCGCGCATTCGCACTGTCGCCGACCTGGCGGCGGAAATTGAAGCCATTCGTTCGGAGGGGCGATAATGGCCGTACTCGATCGGTTTAATACGCTTGCCAACTCGTATCGGTTCCTGGACCAAAGCGGGGGCAATCCGTTTAATGTGGTTTGGGACGAGGTGCGCTCACCCACAGAGGGCGTCGCTAACGGGGCGTCAAAAGTTCTCGTTGGCACCAACAACTATCTGGGGCTGACGTTCTCGGAAGCTTGCATTGAGGCTGGCGTCGAAGCGCTGCGCGCGTCCGGCACGGGCACCACAGGTTCGCGCATCGCCAACGGCACGTTTGGCGACCACATTGCGTTGGAGCAAGCGATCGCGGAGTTTTACGGCTGCGAGCACGCGATGGTGTTCTCGACCGGCTTCCAGGCCAATCTTGGCGTCATCGCCACAGTAGCGGGTCCGGACGATACGATCCTGATCGACTCCGACAGCCATGCGAGCATTTACGACGCCTGTAAGCTGAGCCAGGCGACAATTTTGCGCTTCCGCCACAATGATGCGAAAGACTTAGACAACCGCTTGCGCCGGCTTGGCGATGGGGGCGGAACTAAGGTGATCGTCACCGAAGGCATCTACTCGATGTTGGGCGACACAGCGCCGCTCGACGAATTGGTTGACGTCAAAAATAATCGCGGTGCGGCGATGATCGTCGACGAGGCGCACTCGTTGGGCGTTCTGGGTCGGCGCGGGGCCGGTCTCGTCGAAAAATACGGCCTCGAAGACCAGGTCGAATTCATCACCGGCACGTTCTCGAAAAGCTTGGGCGCGGTCGGCGGCTTTTGCGTGTCTTCACTGAAAGAATTCGAAGCCATGCGGGTCTCCAGCCGAGCCTATATGTTCTCAGCTTCTTTGCCGCCCTCCACGATTGCGACGGTGCGCGCGGCCCTTGAGGAGATGAAATCGCGCCCCGAACTGCGCGCGCGTCTGCAGCGCAACATCGACACGCTCTATTACGGTCTCGCTGAGGCCGGCTTTGAAGTCGGCCCGGAGCCAAGCCCGATTGTCGCCGTGCGTGTCGCCAGCCCTGAGATCGCTATTGACACCTGGCGGCGGCTGTTTGACGCGGGCTTCTACGTGAACCTTGCACTGTCCCCGGCGACGCCGGGGGGCATTTCGCTGTTGCGCTGCAGCGTTAGTGCGGCCCACGAGGTCAGCCAACTCCAAGAACTTGTGAGGTGTTTGACCGAGGCGGCCTTGGCGAACGGGGCGCTGCGCCCGAAAGTCGCCGCGGTGGCGGAATAGTCGAACCACGGTCGGCGTAAAAAAAGGACGGTCGCCATGAAGGTGCTGATGCTGCGGTATTGGTCCGGTCGCGCCCATGATTTGGGACGCATGTCGCTGGGTCGTTTGACGCGGACGTTTTTCAGCTATCCGGCGATTGCGACTTATATGGCGATCGCCGCCGGCTGCCTGGGCTATGTGGCCTGGCGGCCGGGATCGGTTTGGGCGCTCGCCGCCGCCGCAATCGCGGCGAGCTTGGTCTACCCGCTGGCGTGGTATTTGCTGCACCGGTTCGTGCTCCATGGGCGGTGGCTTTATAAGATCCCCCAAATGGCGGCGTTATGGAAACGCATCCATTTCGATCACCACCAAGACCCGCTTGATCTGCGGGTGTTGTTTGGCGGGCTGCACACGACCTTGCCGACGATCGTTCTGATCACTGCGCCGATTGGCTGGGCCATTGGCGGGCCATCCGGCGCGGCCATGGCGACGGCGGTCGCTTTGCTCACGACCTGCTTTTACGAATTCGTGCATTGCGTTCAGCACTTGAACCATTTGCGCGATTGGGCGTGGCTGCGCGAGATGAAGCGGCTCCACCAAGCCCACCACTACCATTCCGAACAGGGGAATTTTGGCATCACCGATTTCTTCTGGGATCGCGTGTTCGGCACCTATTACAACAGCGCCAAAGACGAACCCCGCAGCCCGACCGTGTTTAATCTTGGCTATACGGCGGAAGAGGCCAAGCGTTACCCCTGGGTGCTCGAGCTGTCCGGCGGTGAGCGTCGGGACGACGGACCGCGGGCGGCGTCGCGCCAAGGGGTGAACGCTCGGACGCCCGCGGATACTGGTGCAGGTCCAAGTGCGGACGTGGAGAAGTCGGCTGCGTGAGCCGGAGCGGACCGCCTGCGCTTGCGGTGCGGCCCGTTGAAAGCCGCGCCGAGCAAACCGCTTTTCTCAGAGTGCCCAGCGCGCTTTACCTCGGCGCGCGCGGCTATGCGGCGGTGTTGGAGTTCGATCGTCGCGCCAGCCTGAACCCCAAGACCGCGCCCTATTTCGGTCACGCTGAAGCGCGCTATTGGATTGCCTGGCGCGGATCGACCCCCGTGGGTCGCATCAGCGCGCAATACGACACTTAGGCGATCGAGGCTTATGGACAGCCCATCGGTTTTTTCGGCTTTTTGGACGCCGCAGACGACGCAGCGGTGTTTCGCGCTCTGTTCGCGGAAGCGGAGGCTTGGCTGCACGCGAAGGGCGCTCAGATCGCGCGTGGGCCGTTCTCCCACTCCATCAACGAAGAGAGCGGGCTGTTGATCGACGGCTTTGAGCATCCACCGATGATGATGATGCCCTACCACCCGCCTTACGCCAAAGGCCATGTCGAGGCGTGTGGCTATCGCAAAGCGAAGGACCTCGAAGCCTGGGACCGTAAGTTGAAAGACCGCCGGCCCATGCGCAAACCGGATCTCAGCGGCGCCGGGGTGCGGTTGCGCAATCTCAACCCTAAGGATTACCGGGGCGACATTGAACGGGTCATGGCCGTGTTCAACGACGCCTGGGCGGGCAATTGGGGCTTCGTGCCGTTTACCGCAGATGAGATCGCCCACCTCGCCCAATCGCTGCGTCCGATCCTATCGCCGGACTTGATGGTGATTGCGGAGCAAGACGACACTCCGGTGGCCATGGTGATCGTCACCCCCAACATCGCCGAAGCGGTCGCAGACCTGGACGGCAAGCTTTGGCCGTTAGGCTGGGCGAAATTGCTGTATCGGCTTAAGGCCGGACAGATTTCGAGCGCGCGCATGCCACTGATGGGCGTGCGCCGATCGCTGCAGAACACGCTTTTAGGGGCGGAGATCGTGCGGGCCATGATCGCAACGGTCGTCGAGGCGATTGATGCGCGCGTATTTGAGCGTGTGGAGTTGAGTTGGATCCTCGAAGACAACGCGCCGATGCAGGCTTTACTGAAAGTGATGCGAGCGACTCGGTATAAAACCTATCGTGTTTTTGAAAAATCGTTGTCCGCACCCCATTAATCAATCAGGGACCCCGAACCGGAGCGTACACATTATGCCGAGTTTTCGCGCCTATGGCCGCGTCGCCTCCAGTCTGAGCCTCCTCCTCGCCGCGACCGCCGCAAACGCTGAAAGCGTCCACGACCCGGTCCTTGGCTATTGGCTGACCGAAGAGCAAGGCGTGGTGGTCGAGTTTTATGAGTGCGATGACGAGGCGCTGTGCGGTCGCATCGCCTGGCTGAAATATCCCTATGACGAAGACACGGGTCGGCTCAAGCGCGACGCGCTCAACCCCGAGCCCGCTTTACGCGACCGGCCATGGTGCGGGATCACCGTGCTTGACAGCATTGATCACCGCAAAAACGTCAAATGGGGCGACGGGGTCGTCTACAATCCCGAAGACGGCAATAATTACGGCTTCAAAATGAAGCTCTTGGACGATCGCTTACTGCGCGTCCGCGCGTTTGTCGCCATTGGCCTGCTGGGCCGTAGCGAAACCTGGACGCGGCTTGAGGCCGACGGGAACTGGATGTGCCCACAGGCCGAAGATGTCCCCACCCTCGCCCAAGACCCCGCGGCCGAGAGCGCCGACCCTGATGCGCAAGGCGATCGGTTTTAAGCCCGAAGAGAGCCTGCGAACCGGTCGCTTGCGCCGGTTGGCCGCGATGCTATGCCGACGCTAAGACGTTTTGGCGACGTTTAGCCAAGCGTTGGGCGCGAATGTCTTTGACCACGGGACCTAAGTGTTGCTCGAAATACGCATCACATCCGATACAGACATTCGCATAGGTCCGACCTTTGGGATCGATGGTTTCTGACTGGGCCTTATAGGTCTCCCGGCTCCAGCCGTCCTGCAGCCCCATGGCCTCGGGATCTCCCGCATTGATCGCCTCGAACGCCGGATGACCTTTTAAGCTATCGAGGATCTCCAACAGCGGCTCCTCGGTCAGATTGCCTAACGGCAGCTTGGTTTTCATGCAGCAAGGAAATACCGCGCCGTCGGGCTCAATCGCGACCTCAGAGCCCGCCCAACCGTGGTTGAGAAAGCCTTTGCCCCCCGCCCAGCGCGCACAGAAATTGGTTTCGTAGGTGGCGTTGGAGAGCCCGTTTTTCCACGCCCGTCCGCGAGGCCAAAGCTCGCCGATCCACAGATCCGGCTGGGCGCCAAAAAACACAAAGAACGGGCCCTCCTCGACTAAGTAATCCCGCTGTTCAGGCAGATTGACGCGGTGGTCTTTCGCCCCGCCCAGGCTCGCTTCCTCAACGCCGAATTTTTCCATCATTCGGCGGACGCGATCCATTAGTTTGAACTTCTTATCGCCTTCGAGACCCACATGGTAATCGTCGATGGAAGCGATGCCGATCATCCACATATTGCGTTCCAGCAACTCCTCCAAATGGCGTTCTTGGAGGATGTCGCCGGTCGTCTGCATAGAGAGCCGCGGGCCCGCATCGCCATAGCGCGCTTTCAGCGCGTCGAGCACGGGGTAGAACAAGGGCTCGCGCACGCTGTCCAGCAAGGGCTCCCCGCCCGCCAGGATCAGCCGGCCCCGGCGGCGCGAAGGCGAGCCGTCGGGATTAGGACTTGCGGGATCGAGATAGGTGAAATCGTCGGGCAAATTGGCGATGATGCGCTCATAAGCCGCTTGTCCCTCCCCCACCACGCGCGCAAGTTCGTCGCGCACATAGGGGCGGAACCGGTCGTCATAGCAATGCGCGCACCGCCGATGGCACGCCCAACTCAAAACCCAATAAATGCTTTCCATCACCCGCCTTTTAGCCCGTTTAGCCGTTGTCGGACGCCGATTTGCGCATCCTCGCCGCGACCCTTTGCGCTCTAAACATCATGAAAACCGCTCCAAAGGCCACAGCCAAGCGGTCACAATCGTTCGCTCAACTGTGAGAAGCCCGCTCGGTCAGCGACGTCAGCGCGAGGCTTCGCCCCCCGGCTGCGGCCGCGTCCGCCCCATCATGGGTCGCCATGAGACACGGTACGCCTTGCTCGGCGAGCGCTTCGAACACAAAGGCGCGGATCTGCGCGCGCCGCGCGGGATCGAGCTTAGAGAACGGCTCGTCGAGCAGCACCGCCTCGGGCTCAGCCAGAAGCGTGCGCATGAGGGCGACGCGGGCCCGTTCGCCGCCGGACAAATGCGCCGGATCGCGGGGGCCGTAGCCCGCCAAGCCGGCGGTCTTCAACGCGGCCTCGATCCGGTCGCGCCGGGCCGCGCCTTTGACCGCCGCGCTCAGCCCGAAGCCGAGGTTTTGAGCAACGGACAAATGCGGAAACAGAACCGCGTCTTGGAACATCAGCCCCATGCGCCGTTTCTCTGGCGCCACGCCGCTCAAATCCCGACCGTTCAGAACGATCCGCCCCTGCACCGTAAGCGCTTGCGTGTTCACCCCGGCGAGCCCGGCGAGCAGCGAAGACTTACCCGATCCGCTGGGTCCAGTGAGCGCCACCGTCTCGCCCCGCCGCACAACCAGGCTGAGCGGCTCAAACAGCGGCGCACCGTTCAAGGTGACGGTCACATCCTCAAGCTGGAGCCCCGCGGCGGCGGCGTTCATGCGCCGCCCCGCATGCCCGCCCGGCCGGCGAACAGCGCAGCCGGGATGACACGGGCCAGAGCCAACGCGGCGAGCGGCAATATGATCTGCACCAAGCTTAGCGCGCCGATGAGCCGCAGATCCCCGCCTGACGCCAGAGCGAGGCTTTCAGTGACCAAGGTTGGCGTGCGCCCCGCGCCGGCGAACACCGTGGGCAAATAGAGCGCGCTGGAGACGACCACCGCAAGGGCGCCCGCCGCGCAAGCCGGTCCGAGCAGCACCGGCGCACGGACGCGCCAAAAGGCCGCCCAACGCGAGGCGCCCAGCGTCCGCGCCGCCGCGCTCAATCGCGGATCAAGCCCGTCATGAGCGCCCTCAATCATAAGCCATGCATAGGGCAACGCATAGAGCAAATGGGCCTGAACGACCGTCGGCCAAGCGCCGTCCCAACGTAAAGCGCTCCATGCGGTGTTCAAACCGAACAACAACGCCGCCTCGGGGATCAATAGCGGGGCGAACATGAGGATCCGTAATCGGGCGCGCCATACGGGTCGTTCCGCGCTGGCCTCAAGCCCCATGAGCGCCAGGCTGACGGCGAGGCAGGCGACCACCACGCTGAGCCACACCGTCGCCGTGATCGCACCACCCGCGGAGGACCACGCGCGCAGGGCGGCGTCCACGCCAAAGCCCTCCGGCCAGAGATCGGGAAACCGCCAATCTTGGGCAAAGGCCCCCAGACAGAGCACGCCCAGCGCCAGCGGCGCCAGAGCCAATAAGCCGTGGGCGCTGAGCGCGAGCAGGCGCAAAGCCGGCTCGCTGATCCGCCCGCGCGCGCCCAAGGCGGCCAGACGCCGGCTCCGCCAGCCGAAAAACCGCTCCAATCCGCGCCATACAGCAAAAGCGGCCAAAGCGCCGGCGCACAACCATAAAGCGCCCGCCGCCAAAGTGAGCCGTTGAGTGAGGTCGGGGCTGGAAAACCATTGCAATAACCGGACGCTAAGGGTCGGCGGAGCGGTGGGCCCCAACACCAAAGCCTGATCGACGCTGGAGACCGCATAGGCCAGCGCGATGAAGACCGGCAGCCGCACTTGGGCGTAGATCGCGGGCAGAACCGTCAGCGTCCAAGCCCTGAGCGGCTTATAGCCCAAGCTGGCGGCGACGGCGAGGCGGGTCTGGGGCGCCGCGGCGCGCGCGGCCACCGCCGAGACGACATACAAAAAGGGCAACTCTTTTAGCGCCAAACCGGCGATCAGACTAAGCCCCCAGGGATCTTGCGGGAACGGATAGCCCGGGGGGAGGTCCCAGCCGAAGATCGGGCTGACCAGCCGCGCGATTAGGCCCGAGGGCGCCACCAAAAACGCCACCGCAAAGGCTAGCGAAACATGCGGCGCGGCTAAGCTCAGGGCGGCCAGGCTTTCCCACCGGTTGGAACGGCCGCGCGAAAAACTCACCGCCAGCGCGGCCTGAGCGGCGACAAAGGCGATGGCTGTAGCGCTGACGCCCACGCCGACAGACAATGCGGTCGATCGCCCAAGCCCGGGGGTATCGAACAGTCGCGTCCACGCCTCAAAGCCCGGGGTCACCAACCCCAAGGCCGGCAACAGGCCGAATGCTGGGGACACCACACCGAGCAAGCCCGCCGCCAAAGGCGCGCCGGCCAGCGTCACCAGGCCCCAAAGTGCAAGCTTACGGATCACGCGCCGCCATAGCGGGCCAGCCATCCCGCCTCGATCGCGTCCACCCAGCTGGGATGGGGTTCGTCGAGCGAAGGGCCCAAAGACTCCCAATCCGGCCCCTCTAAGCTGGCGAGCCGATCTTGGTCTTCCGCGCTGAGCCGGTCGAACGCGATCGAGGGGGCGTCGCCCCAAATTCGCGGGTCAGCCTTGCGGGCTTGGGCCTCCGGGCTAAGGAGGAAGTTCACGACCACCAGCGCGCCGGCCTTCGCGCGCGCATTCGCCGGTATGGCGAGGAAATGCGCATTGGCCAAACCGCCAGTCGTGAAGCCATAGGTCATGGTGGAGACGGGTAATTGACCCGCCGCCACCGCGCTCGCCGCCTCTTGGGGGTTGAACGTCATGGCGATCGCCACTTCGCTGTCGGCGAACAACTGCCGCTGAGCGGGTCCGCTGGCGGGAAAGCCCCGACCCTCGCGCCACATATACGGATGAAGCGCGTCGAGATAGGCCCAAAGCGGGGCCAGAGCGGCCTCGATATCGGGCGGCGCGCCAGCGGGTTGCGCGAATTGGCCCGGCTCGGCGCTCACACTGAGAAGGGCTTGTTTGAGAAACGACACACCGATGAAATTTGGCGGCGCCGGATAGGTGAAGCGGCCGGGATTGGCCTGAGCCCATTCGAGCAATTGCGGAAAATCCCGCGGCGGTTGGGGCGTTCGCGCGGCGTCCGTGATGAAAACAAATTTCGACAGCCCCCAGGGCGCTTCGAACCCCTCCACCGGCACAGTGAAATCGGTTTCAAACACCGGCTCGGCGGCGAAATCGATCTTTTGCGCGTTGGGCAAGCGATCAACGAACGGGCCGTGGAGCATGTCCGCCTGCTTAAGCGCCGCGAAATTCTCGCCATTGATCCAGAGCAGATCCACCGATCCGCCGGTGCGCCGGCCCGCCTCGCGCTCAGCCAAAATACGGCTCACCGCTTCGGCCGTATCCGCCAGTTTCACATGGACGAGCCGCACGTCATAGCGCGCGGCGACCGTTTCCGCCGCCCAGGCCAGATAGGCGTTGATCCGCTCATCCCCGGCCCAAGCGTTCCAGTAGACGGTCTGCCCGCGCGCGGCCTCTGTCACCGCAGACCATGGGACATCCGGGCTCAGCGTCGTTTCCGGGGCGGTTTCGGGTTCCCCGCACGCTGAGAGCGCCAGAACCGCGCAAAGCGCGCGAAAGCGGTTTTTGATCATGGTTCAAGCTCCAAGAACGCCACAGGCCCGTGAAACGCGGCCTCAGGCGCGGTGTCGCCCAGGGCCGGCGCGGGGCATAGCGGGGCTAGGGCGCAGCGGTCAAACCGCACGGGCTGTCGCACCGCCCATCGATCGGTGTTCGGGATCTTTTCAAAGACGCCGCGCGCAGCGATATGGGGGTCGTCGCAAACCTTATGAAGCGGATTGACCGGGCTGAACAATTGTTGATCCGCGGCGAAGTCCGCCTCCCAAGCCGCGCGGGGGCGCATCCGCAGCTTATCCGCGAGCTGCGCCTTGAGAGCTTCGGCCTGGGCCAAACGCTCCGACCGCGAGAGCGAGGCGGCCTGGGTTAGCCCGACCCGACGGCAGAGTTTGGCCCAATAGGCGTCCTCATGGGCGATCGACAGCGCGATGGCCTGGCCGTCGGCACATTCGAATACGCCGTAACCGGGTTCCGCCTGTGGACCATCCTCAAAGCGCTCTGCGTTCGCCGCGATCGCGAGCGGAGTGGCCATCAGCGCGGCGAGGCAATCACTCATCGCCACGTCCGCGAAAACGCCCTCACCATCGCGCTGGCGCGCCAACACCCCGCTCAAGACCGCAATGACCGCGAACAGGCCGGCGCTTAAATCGGCGAGATAAAAGCCGGGCGCGGAGGGCGCGCCGCTGGCGCCCCTAGGGTCTAAGCCGCCCACAAGCGCCTGGACGGACAAGTCGTGACCGGGACGGTTCCGGTAGGGGCCATCCTGGCCATAAGCGCTGATCGCGACGTGGACGAGCCGGGGATTGGCCTGGCGCAGCGCCGCGGCGCCCAACCCAAGCGCCTCAAGCTTGCCAGGCCGAAACCCGTCGAGAAAGGCGTCTGCTTGGGCGATCAACTCCAACGCCTGCGCGCGGCCCGCTTCGGTCTTCACATCCAGCGCGACGCTTTTTTGTCCCCGATTAAGCGCTTCGAAAAACCCTGGCGCGAAGCGGGAGGGGTCCCCGCCCTGAGGACGCTCGATCCGGACCACTTCCGCGCCCAAATCGCTGAGAATCATGCCTGCATAGGGACCAGGATATTGCTCGGCCATAGACACGATGCGCAGTCCGGTTAAGGGGGCCGGTTTGGTCAAATTTGCGTTCCTCTTGCGGAAAACACCTGCGCGTTGGCGTTTTATTCGATGAGAATACATCATAAGCCGCTTGGGAGCGGGTCTGAGTCGTCGGGTAAGGATCACGCTGCAGCGCGGTCCGTCAAACCGGGAACGAGGAGAGAGCAAACGTTGGCGGGGGAGCGGGCGAACCGAGCGATGCGGCTAGCGGTTCTGCTGAGTTTAATGCTCGCGGTGCTGCTGACCCCGGCCTTGGCCTGGGCGCAAAGCGAGATTGGGGCCGCCGCGGTCGAACCCTCAGCCCGCCTCGATGCGGCGATCGCCGCAATCCCTGAGCTTGACTTAACCGATCGATCCACCCAATCGCGAGGGATACTGAGCCTTGAGCGCGGTTGGGCGGTCTGGCGCGGGATCGCCGCGCGCCCGGACACGCTCGCCGATCTGGACACAATTGGGATCGAGCGCCAAATCGTTGCTTTGCCAGATATTTGGGGCCCTCGTCTCACCGACCGGCTGCAAACCGGGCATGGTTTCGCCACTTACGCGCTCACCGTGAGCGGGCTAGATCCGGACGCGCCTTTAGGCGTCGATGTGGGCTGGGTGCGCACGCTGGCGCGGCTGGTCGTGATCCACCGCCCCGAGCCGGGGGCGGCGTTGCGCGCCACGCGGATTTTTCAAAACGCCGATCCCACGAACCTGTCCCAAGCCGACGCGCGCTGGGCGTTTCACGGCGCCTATCCCCTGCCCCCCCATGACGGAACGGTCACCCTGGTGCTGCAGGTCTCCAATCACGTGCACAAACAGGGCGGTGTTTTCGAAGCCCCGCAAATCGGCCCGATCGCAGCGTTAACGGCGATCGATCGCCGTGAATTTGCGCTCAACGCCATTTCGAGCGTGCTTTTGGCGGCGGTGGGTCTGGCCTCCGCCCTGATCGCCATCGGCGCCAAGCCGCGCCTTCGTTATTGGGTTTTCGGCGGTTTGTGCCTCATGGCGGCGCTTCAGGTCACGCTGTCAAACAATGTGTTTTGGGACTTTACGGACGCGCTTCCTGTCTCCCGCGCCTATGATTTCGAGTATATCGGGCTCATCCTCATTGTGGCGCTCTATTGGGCGTTTGTCCGGATCGCGACGAAAACCACGCCCTCCGTGTGGATCGACGGGATTATTTACGGGGTTTATGGTGGAACGGTGTTTTTCTTGATGTTCCTGGCGCCGAATTACGCGCCCGGCGCTGTTTCGCTGACCCGTGAGCCATTTCAAATCTTTGCCGGCGTGATCATCACCTACACAGTCGCTCTGGCGGCGATGACCGCCGTGCGCGCGGACCGCATGGATCCGGTGTTTATCGGGGCCGCGGGCGTCGTGTTCAGCGCCGCGCTTTACGAAATTCTCGGCGCGTTACACCTGATACATCGAGGCCCGAACACCGCCGCGCTCGTCACGGTGGCGGTGGCGCTGATCTATGCGGGCAATCTCGTCGCCCGCATGCGCGCGCTCGATAAGGAGCGCAACGCGCTCACCGAAAGCCTTCGCCAGCGCACAGCAGCCTTGGAAACCGCCAGTCAACAGGCGACGAAAGCGTCCCAGGTCAAGAGCGACTTCCTCGCCGCCATGAGCCATGAGATCCGCACGCCCATGAACGGCGTTCTGGGCATGTTGGATCTCCTGCGCTCAGGCCCGTTAGAACCGGACCAACGCCGGTACGCCGATATCGCCGGTCAGTCCGCGACCGGGCTGTTGCGCATCATCGACGATATCTTGGACTATTCGAAGCTGGAGGCCGGGCGGGTTGATCTTGAAGACATCGCCTTCGAACCGCGCGCCATCGTGGACGGGGTGGTCAATGTGTTCGGCCCCAAAGCCCGCGAAAAAGGCCTCGCGCTCAAAATCGACATCGCCCCGCAAACCCCGCAATGGCTGAGGGGCGATCCCACGCGCATCGGCCAAATTCTCTATAACTTGGTCTCCAACGCGATTAAATTCACGGATACGGGTGCCGTGAGCGTTCGTATCCGCCCGATCGCGAACACCGAGCGCTTGCATGTATCGGTCAGCGACACGGGCGTCGGCGTACCCACGGACGCCCAAGACCGGCTGTTTACCCGGTTCACCCAAGCTGACAGCTCCACCACCCGAAAGTATGGCGGCACCGGTTTGGGCCTCGTGATCTGCAAGGATCTTGCGGAGTTGATGGACGGCCGCATCGGCCTAAAGAGCGCGCCCGGGCAGGGCTCGACCTTTTGGTTCGAGATCCCCTTGCGCGAAGCGGACGCGCCCCAAACCGAGCCAAACGACGCCGCTCTTGAGGCTGGTCAGCTTGACGGCGTGCGGGTGCTGGTGGCGGAAGACAATCCTGTAAACATGATGATCGTCCGGACCGTGCTGCAAAAAGCCGGCTGCCACGTTATCGAAGCCCATAATGGCCAGGACGCGGTTGCGGCGGTCCAAACCCACCCAGCCGATGTGGTGCTGATGGATGTGCAAATGCCGGAAATGGACGGCCCCACGGCGGCGAAAGCCATCCGCGCCTTGCCTCATCCGTGCGCGCACGTCCCGATTATCGCGCTGACGGCGCATGCCATGAAAGGGGATCGAGAGAGCTTCTTAGAAGCGGGCATGGACGAATATTTGACCAAGCCCTTAAACCCCATCGCATTGCTTTCATTAATCGCGAAGCTCGCTAAACTAGACGCTTACAACACCTCGCCGAAACAGCGTTTAGGCTGAATTCGGTTCAACTGCATTTTATCAAGCGCTCCACTCACGTGCGACGATCGGCCAGCCTGCACGGCGAGTCTATCGCGGTTTAATCGCTTTTGTGACAATTGGGGTGAGCTTCATGTTAAGACGCATTCGGCGGCATTGGTGCGCGCGGGCCGCAACGGTCTCGCTGGTGGCGGCTATGACGGTTTGGGTCGCACCCGCGCACGCCCAGGTCAGCGCGGTGGTGACTGTGGTCGACGCGACCAGCGGTGACCCGGTGCGCAACGCCGCCATCACCTTTCGAAACTTGGACACCGGGGCGGAAGTCGCGGCCCAAACCGACAGCCAAGGCCGCGCGCGCTTTGGCGGGCTGACCACGGCGGGGCGTTGGCAAGTGGTGGCCCCGGAAACCGAGCAATATCTGGCCGCTGAGTCCGAGCCCGTCGCGCTACGGTCGAGCTTTGATCAGGGCCTGACCGTGTCCCTGACCCCGCGCAACGCCGATATCGAGCAAATCCTGGTGGTGGGCGCGCCCACGGTGAGCCGGATTAACACCACCAACGCGGAAGTATCCGCCACCTTCACCATCGACGAAATTGAACGGATCCCCGTCGAAGCGCGCAGCCTGGATCGGGTGTTGTTCCGCTTGCCCAATGTGAGCCAAGCCACAGGCTTCTTTAACGAAGCCCCCGCGGTGGCGATTAACGGCGCCAACAGCTTGTTCACGAACTACACCATTGATGGGTTGGACAATAATGAGAACTTCCTGGGCGGTCAGAAATTCCCCGTCCCCGTCGGCGCGATCCAAGACGTCACCGTGCTGGCGAGCTCCTACTCGGTGGAGTTTGGGCGCACCGCCAACGGGGTGGTCAACGTCACCACGAAGTCGGGCGGTAACGACCTCTCTGGCGAGTTGTTTTTTGTCACCCGGCCGGGGGGCTTCATCACCGCGGACACCGATTTCGACGTGGCCGATCTCTCCGGCAATCCCATTCAAGACGATTTCCGCCGCTTCCAAGCCGGCGGCGCGTTGGGCGGCGCGATCGTGGAGGACAAGACGTTTTTCTTCGTCGACGTGGAGTACACCCGCGACGAGACGAGCAACCAACTCATTGTCCCTGAACTGAATATCGCCGAGGATATTGCGGGCACGAATGAGTTTTTACTCTTCACCGGTCGGTTAGACCATGAGTGGAGCCCGCGGCTGCGTTCGTCTTTGCGCTTCAACCATGGCCGGGTGACGATCGAGGACCCCGGCGGCGGACTGGCGGGCGGGGTGTTGTTCCCCTCCGCAGGCAATGCGCAGGACCGGTTCTCTTATAACGCTGCGTTGACAACGACCTATGTGGGCGAGCGGTTCGAATATTCTGCTGCTTTCAACTATTCCCGCTTTGATTGGGATTTCGGCGAGGCGCTGTCGGGCGGCGGGCCGCAAGCGACCCTGTTGGGTCCGGACGGACAGACCATCGCCATTTTGGGCGATCCGGGGTTCATTTTCGATCAGACTGAAAACCTGTTTCAGACCCAGCATAAGCTGACCACGCAAGTGGGCCGGCACCGGCTGAAGTTTGGCTTCGATGTCTTGGCGATTTCCAATTCCCTATTCGGCGGGGGCAACACCGAAGGCAATTTCCTGTTCCAGCTCAGCCAAGCGGATGTGGACGGGTTGGTCGCCGCCGGGGTGGACTCCAGCCTCGGCGTGGCGGATTTGCCCGATACACTCACCCCGATCGAGGCGATTTTTGAGACCCAGCCCAACGCGTTCGGCGCGACCCAAGCGCTTTACAGCGTCTATGCGGAAGATCAGTTCCAAGTGCTGGATAATCTGAGCCTGACCTTTGGGGTGCGCTGGGAATATGACAATTTATCGAGTGCCGTGGACGCGGCCTCGGGCGATTTCAACAATATCGCGCCGCGATTTGCGTTTAATTACACGCCGCAACCCAATCTCGTCTTCCGTGGAGGGGTGGGCTTGTTCTACGAGAAAATCCCCTATGCGGTAATCTCCGACGCGATCCAATTCTCCTCCGACAGTGCGGGTTTCCAAGGCCAAATCGCCGAACTGGTCGATCTGGGCATCCTGCCCTCAAGCACGGACATCGATGCGGTGACGAGCGACGGCAACGCCACTGTGGACGCGGTGGGCCTGGTGGGCGGCCCAGGCGATCTGCCCTCGGGCGCGGAGATCGCCGCGATCGCGGACACCTTGCCCGCCAATGAGTTACGCATTCTCAACCCCAACGGTCTCGACAATCCCTTCGCCCTGCAGGCCAGCCTCGGCGTGCAATACCAATTGAATAACGAGTGGAGTTTCTCGGTTGACGGGATCATCACCGAAGGCCGCAATCTGGTCCGGCTCATCGATCTGATCGCGCCTGAACCCTTCACCTTTGACGTGGCGGCCTTTGAGGCGCTGAGCCCTGAGGAGCTCGCCGCGGGCGCCGCCGCCGGGCTCACCCGCTCCCAAGCCGCCGCTGACGCCACCCGGCCGACATTGATCGACACGCTGGGCGTCCCCCAGGCGGGCGAGGCGGGCTCGATCATCGTGTCCGACACCGGGGGGACTTCGCAATATCGCGCGATTACCCTGACGGCGCGCAAGGCGCGGGGCAATGACCGGTATGACCTATCGGTGTTTTACACATTCTCGTCGCTCGAAAACGACACGGACGACATTAATTTCCGGGCCCAAGACTCTAATAATTTCGACTTGGACTTCGGTCCCTCACTCAATGATCGCCCGCACATCCTCAACGCGCTGGTGAACATCTACCCAATCGACAGCGTGATCCTGTCTGTTGCCGGGATTTTCCAATCCGGCCAGCCGGTGAATTTTATCCCCGACGCCACGGTGTTTGGCACCACGGATCTGAATGGCGACGGGCTGTCTTTCGCCGATCAGTTCACCGGCAATCCGGATCGGTTCCCCGGCGAGACGCGCAATTCCGGCCGGCTGCCGTTTAACCGCACCGTCGATGTGGGGCTGACATGGCGGCCGCAAGTTCCGGGAACGGACAACCGGTTGGAGGTGCGCGCGGACGTCTTTAACGTGTTTAACGCCAATAACCTTTCGGGCTTCCCGGTGAACTTCACCGCGTCGAACCAGATCCAGCTCGGCGGCGGACCGCTGGTGCAATCCTCCGCTGCGCCGCCGCGCACCTTCCAGCTCTCGACGCGGTATGTGTTTTAGTCACGTCGCCGCGCTGTTGCGTCCCGGCTGGGGCGGCGTAGTCTGGGATTTATGACTCGTCCCGCCGCCCGCGCCGCCGGCCCTCAAGCCCGCTCGCCATTCTTTTTCTTCTGCGATCACGCGTCCAACCACATGCCCGAGGCGTTTGACGGCTTAGGCTTGAGCGACGCCGAGCGCGGCATGCACATCGCTTATGACATCGGCGCGGAGGCGCTGACGGAGGTGTTGTGCGACCGGTTCGACGCGCGCGGGGTGTATTCGACCTTCTCCCGGCTGATCGTCGATCCCAATCGCGGGCTGGAGCGGCCGGACCTGATCCCCGAGATATCCGGCGGAATCGTTGTGCCTGGGAATCAGAACCTCTCCGCGGACGCGCGCCAGGCGCGGATCGACCAGTTCTGGAAACCCTATCACGCCGCGCTCGCCGATGAGATCGCCGCCCATGACGACGCCCGGCCCCGGGACGCGGTCATCGTCTCAGTGCACTCCTTCACCCCGCAATTGCTCGACGAGGCGCGCCCCTGGCAGGTGGCGGTTTTGTGGAACAATGACGAGGCCTCCGCTCGCCGGGTGATCGATCATTTGATCGAGGCGCGGCTGGAGGTGGGGGACAACGTCCCCTATTCGGGCCGCGAGACCTATAACCACTCCATTGACGCCCATGTGGGCCCGCGCGAACTCGCCCACGTCACCTTCGAAGTCCGCCAGGACCTGTTAACGACGCCCGCAGGCATAGACCGAATGGCGGATTTACTCTCCCGATCTTTAAGGGATTTAATCGAGGGTCGGTAACGCGCGTTTGGGGAGAGGGCGTATGGCGGTCGATGGGCTGACCCTGGGGGTCGAAGAAGAGTATTTGCTGGTCGACCCGGAAAGCCGGGATTTGGCGCGCGATCCGCCCGAGGCGCTGTTCGACGAAGCCGCCCAAGTGCTCGGAAGTGCGGTCACCCATGAGTTTCTGCGCTGTCAGATCGAAATCGCCACCCCAGTTTGCCAGAACATCGCGGACGCGCGCCGGCATCTGATCGCCGCGCGCGGCGCCATCGCCCGGGTGGCGCGCCGGCATGGGCTGGCGCTGATGGCGGCGTCCACCCATCCCTTCGCCGATTGGGGCGAGCAATTGCACACGCCCAAGCCACGCTATGACCGGCTCGATAAGGACATGCAGGGCGCCATTCGGCGCATGTTGATCTGTGGCATGCATGTGCATGTGGGCATTGAGGACCCTGAGCTGCGCGTCGATCTGATGAACCAGATCGGCTATTTCCTGCCCCACCTCTTGGCGCTTTCCGCCTCCTCCCCGTTTTGGCAAGGCCGGATCATGGGCATGAAATCCTACCGCACCTGTGTGTGGGACGGCATGCCGCGCTCGGGCCTGCCCGGTCGGTTCACCAGTTGGGGCGAATACCAACGGGTGGTGAAAAAGCTCGTTGACGCCGGCCTGATGGAGGACGCCTCGAAGATTTGGTGGGATGCGCGCCCCTCCGGCCGGTTCCCGACCCTTGAAATGCGCATCACCGATGTCTGCACCCGGCTTGAAGACGCGCTCTGCATCGCGGCGATCTATCAAAGCGTTATTCGGTTTTTGCTCCGGCTCCGGCACAAAAACCAGCGCTGGCGGGTCTACCCTATGGCGTTACTGAGCGAGAATCGCTGGCTTGCCCAACGGGTCGGCGTGGGCGGGCAGTTGCTCGATCTCGGCCGGGGCCAGCTCACCGCCTTCCCGGCTTTGGTGGAGGAACTCATCGAATTGGTCGGTGAGGACGCAGACGCCTTAGGCTGCGCCAAGGAACTCGCCCACGCGCGCACGATCGTGGATCGAGGCTCAGCTGCCTGCCGGCAATTGGCGCTCTATGACGCTGAACGCAAGGCGGGCGCGTCCGAGAAAGACGCGCTCAAAACGGTGGTGGATTTCCTGCTCGCCGAAACTGTGGCGGATGTGCCCGGGGTGAGCGCACTCTAGGCGATCGCCCGGGGGCGCGCACCGTTCAACCGCCTGGACGCGCAGGCGGCGGACATGCCAGTTTGCGGAGGGTTCCCGGTTTAACGCGAGCTTATGGCGACCGACGACGCTCCCCCCAACGACCCGGTGTTCGACATCGCCGCCGAAGCGATGGCATGGATCGCTTCGGTTAATGTGCCCGAGCGGATCGACACGTTCGACGTGGACGCCTTCTGTAACGTGATGAGGGTGCTCGCCGCGGGGGCAAATTTCTCCGCCGACGGCCGACGCGACGTCAAACGTGCGGCAGCGGCGCAGATCGCAGGCCTGGGTCCCTGCCCGGTTCCGCATTTCGACGCGCGCATCGAGTGCCAAGTCTACGCCCTGGCCGAGGCCGTGATCGCCGCCCTGCCCACCGCGGACGCGGCCGGCGCCGCGCCTGCGAAAGCCGCCGTGCCGGTGGAGATACAATCCGACATCGCCGCCGCGGCGAGAACCCTGGGCGAAGCGGGGACCGAGCTTGAGGCGACCGCAGACCAGGCGGCTGAGCCGGAGCCCGTGCGCGAGGCCGCCCGAAAGCTGGTCTCCACCGCGCAGGGGATCGAAACCGTCTATAACGTCAATCAGATTGGAAAGATCGAAATCAATCTGATCAAAGTCCCCATCGACGAAATTGCGCGACTGTTGCGAACGATCCTCGCGGGCCTCGGCCAGGTCGTGCCGGGCGTGTTCAAGCCGATCCTTCAAGGGCTCACCATAGCATGCCGGGCGATCGCTAAAGCCTGGGCGGCCCTGGTTGCGCGCTTCGGCGCGCCGCCGCTTGCGGATGCGGACTTCTGGGCCCGCGCGGCGGACGATCGCCTGCCCCTGGAAACGCCGAAAAGCGACGCGCCGATCCGTCAACTGAGTGAGAAAGAAGTGCGCGACATGATTTTGCGCGGGGAAACGCCGGACCCGAGGGCGTGTGAAGAAGTATTTAGAATAAATCTAAATGGTACGAAAATTGACGACCTCGCCCCCCTCACAACCCTCGCCAACCTGCAAGGGCTTTATCTCTCCGGCACCACAGTCGCCGACCTCGCCCCCCTAAAAGACCTCGCAAACCTGCAAACCCTTGATCTCCACAACACCCAAGTCGCCGACCTGACGCCCGTGCGGCATGTGCCGGACATTTGGAACGCCACAGCGGAGGCCTACGCCACCATCGGGCGGGATGAGCGGGGGCGCCGATTAAGAGATAGACGTCATCGCGCGGCGCCGTAGGCGACGCGGCGATCCAGGCGACGGCTCCGCTTGGCTCAACGGTTTCCTGGATTGCCGCGCGGCTACGCGCTTCGCCATGACGGTGGAGGACAAGCGACCGTGTCCGCCCCCTCCGTCGGCTGCGCCGCACCTCCCCCGTGAACGGGGGAGGAACGCATTGGCAACTCGGCTTTTTTCCTCCCCCGCTGGCGGGGGAGGTGGCCGCAGGGCCGGAGGGGGGAGTTTTCGTCATCGCCACGACATCCGAAAAATCTATCCCCCCCTGTTGAATCCCAACCGATACTGCGCCCCGCTCAACCCGGCGAAGGCGTTCCGGACCGTCCGGTGCGGGGTTGAGAGGACGGTCGCTCGGTAAGGGGGAATTAACGGCCCCTGACCCGGGCGAGGGCTTGGGCGAAGCTCCCTAGGGTTCCTGGCCCGTCTGAGGACCCCTGTCCGAAGGCGAAGCCGGGGCGGCCCAAGGAGGCGGGGTAACGCAC
>JBHJGU010000062.1:0-6451 GCA_050331475.1 Maricaulaceae bacterium
ATAACCATTCGATTGACCAAACGCCGTCCCGGTCTTCGTGTTAAGCGCGAGTTTTTGACCCTGCGTTAGACGCGCCTCCTCCATCACCTTATTGCCGTTGGTCACCGTGACGCTTAGCAACCCCGGCTCGAACCCGACGGGACCCATTCCCGCGGCCTGACGCGCCATGAGTTCTGTAGCGATGCTGTCGCCCATATCGTGGGCGAGTACATGCCCACCCTGGACACCCAAGGTCTTCCACAAACGAACGAGCCGGTCGGCCTGCTCAAATAAAGAATAGGTATAGACCAAAGGCTTGTCGCTCAACCCGAAACCCAAATGGTCCACCAAAACGATTTGCGAGAACCGAGTTAAGGCGGTGTCGATAATTTTTCGAAACGAAAACGACGATTCAGGAAAGCCGTGCAAAATCAATAAAGTGTCATTAGGCGGCGCGTCGGAAGCGCCAAAACGGCGGATGAATTGCTCATGTCCATCCAGCCCGGCCCGCGCGCCCGCCGCGCTCCAGGCCAACAGAGCATCCGAGGTACAGGCACCTTGATCTTCGCCTTTATCCATCACACTGGCCTTGCCCCTGAATAACGATCGTGTGATCGCCCTCACGCCACCGCTTGAAAGTACGACCCTCGCTGGGATCACGGCCAGGAGCAACCCCTCCGATAAGCTGAAATTAATCGGCTCCTCAGACAGTAGACACACGGGGAAATCATGTTGGTGCAAAACGATGTTCATAAATCACGCCGACAGCCTAGCGTCATCTCGCGGCGGAATTAACTGGGACCGGCGGGTCGCACGATTGGTCTGCGACATCGCTCAATTATCGGTCTTATTTTTATTCTTGGTGCTTTACCACTTAGCGCCGCGACCGGTCGACGCTCCTGAAGGCTGGCGCGCCGGTTTAACGGCGATGATTCTGTATGGCTTTGTCGCGGTGACGGCCGCACGGCTGGTGCAAAACTGGAAAACGTCAACCCCGGGATGGACGTTTTACGTCTGGACTGCATTAGATTTTCTAGCGCTTGGCGCGTTATTGTTCTCTTACCATATCTCGTATTCTTCAGAGCCGGGCCTTTACTTAAAGGCGACGACAGCGGACATGATTTTCGTCCTGCTAGCCATGCGTGTCGTCTTGCTGGATCTCCGGCTGATCGTGTTCGCTGGCTTCGCCGCGGGGCTCACATGGGCGGGGCTCACCGTCTATGCGGTGCTTGGCGCCGACGAAAGCGGGCTGACACGGAGTTTCGTCGACTACATGACCTCAGAGCATGTCTTGATCGGCGCGCAGGTCGAGCGCTTAGGCGCGATCGGACTGGTGGCGGCGGCCTTGGCGCTGGCGATCCTTCAGACCCGGCGCGACGCGCTGACTGGGCTGGCCAATGGGGCTGGCCTTTACACACACCTCGACACCAGCCGCGCCGCCCGTCGCCCCGGCGCGGCGCTCTATCTGATTGAAGCGGACGCCTTGCCCGAGATTGTCGAGGCCTTTGGGGTGGAGACAGCGGACACAGTTTTGCGCGATCTGGCGCGGAGGATCCGGACCGCGGCCGGGCCGTCGGCGTTTTGCGCGCGAATTGAGGCGGGCGTTTTCGCAGTGGTGCTCCCCGCTTCCCCTTCAGACGACGATTGCGCGACAGTGGCGGACCATTTCGCCCAACTGGATGCTCCCTTTGAAGGCGGGCGCGCCGGCCGCGCCGCCCCGCGGCTGATGGTCGGGGCCGCGCAACGAGACGAACCGCTGGCGCCAGATGCGTGGGTTGCCCAGGCTCGCGCCGCATTAATCAACGCGCGCCGCACCGCCAACGGCCGCATCGCCGTGTTCACGCCGAAGCTGGCGCGCGAGGCTTCCGAACGGGTGCGTCTGGAGGCGGCTCTGCGCGAAGCGGTGCGACGCAAAGAGTTCTACCTGCATTATCAGCCGATCGTCGACATGCATGACGGCGCGATTATCGCGGCGGAGGGGCATGTGATCTGGCGGCGGCCGGAGCACGGATTGGTCCGGCCCGAAGATTTTGTCCCGGTCGCTGAAGCCAGCGGGCTCGCGGGGGATATTAGCGTTTGGGCGGTGGCCCAAGCCGCGCGCGATCAAGCGGCGTGGCGCGCGGCTGGCGCGCCCAACGGGCTGGCCGTCAGCGTCAACGTATCCGCGGCTCATCTCAAAAACGACGCCAATTTTGAGGGCGCTGTGCGCCAGGCGATAACCGACGGCGCAACGCTCGAGTTAGAAATCAGCGAAGCCGCCTTTGCCGGGGCGGACGACGCGGCGCAAGCTGCCCTCAAGCGGCTGGCCGAGATGGGCGCCAGCCTCGCCATCGATGATTTTGGCGCCGGCGCGTCCGCCTTCGCGCGTCTGGCCGACAGCCCCTTTCAAGCGATGAAGATCGAAGCCGGTTTCACCGCGCGCTGTGAAGATGCGGGCGGGCGGGCCATGCTGAAGGCGTTTAACCAGCTGGCCCGCGGTTTGGGCGTGTCCGCGATCGTACAAGGCGTGGACACCGAGGACCAGCGCGCCGCCCTGCTCGCGCTGGGGTTTCGCCACGGTCAAGGCCGGTTGTTCGCCCGACCTATGCCGCTGGAACGCTTCATCGCGCGGTATGCGGCGACGGGCCTGCCGTTTTCGCCCCCCGCCGACGCCCGCGTCACCGGCTAAGCGCGCCTGTCGCGGCGTCAGAGGGCCATGTCAGGCCCCACGGAAGGGCAAGGCCAGCGTCATGCTGGCCCCCTTTGGCTAGGGCGACCCCACCCCGACGCCCCCAAAAGTCATTTCAGTCGTGAGGCATTAGACGTTGGTGTCCCCGGCAGGATTCGAACCTGCGGCCCTCAGATTAGGAATCTGATGCTCTATCCTGCTGAGCTACGGGGACCTGAGCCAAAAATGCCCGACTTCGCCGCACGCGACAACTGCGGGGCGAACGAGCCTCCCCGGCCCTGCGCGGAATCGCGCGGGTGACGGATGCGGGCGCGCTCGCTTAATTCACCGCGTGCGGGGGCGGCTATCGCGCTTGACCCCGTTGATTGGATAGGAACCGTTTCCAATGCGGTTTGGCGTCGTCCGTTTCCGCTCCGCATGGCTGGCCTTATTGGCGGCCTTGGCGAGCTGTTCCCCGCCCGCCCCCCAAGCGCAGCCCGGCCCGGGACCCGGGCAAGGCCCGCCCCCGGGGGTGGGCGCCCAGCCCTTGGTCAAACGCGTCGCCGAATGGGACGAATACACCGGCCGGTTCGCGGCCGTGGAACGGGTGGAGGTGCGCGCCCGGGTTAGCGGCTATCTGGACTCGGTAAATTTTGAAGACGGCCAAATCGTCGAAAAAGGCGATTTGCTGTTCGTCATCGACCAGCGCCCGTTTCAGGCGGCGCTCGACCAAGCCCGCGCCCAGCTCAGCGAAGCCGAAGCGCGGTTGCAATTGGCCAGCAATGACCGCGAGCGCGCCGAGCGCCTGCGCCAGAGCAACGCGATTTCCGAAGAAGAATACGACCAAAGGCTGCAGGCCGAACGCCAGGCCGAGGCCGCGCGCGAAGCCGGCCAGGCGCAAGTGCGCGCCGCGCGCCTGGATCTGGAGTTCACCCAAGTGCGTGCGCCGGTGACCGGCCGGATCAGCGATCATGCGGTCAGCGTCGGCAATCTGGTCAGCGGCGGGGCGGCGGAGTCGACCTTGCTGACCACCATCGTCTCGCTGGACCCGATCCATTTCGAGTTCACCGCCTCGGAGGCTGCATTCCTCAAATATTTGCGGCTGAATGACAGCGGCCGGCGGGTGAGTTCGCGCGATGTGGCCAATCCGGTGTTCGTTAAGCTGATCGATGAAGATGAATTCCGCCACGAGGGCCGGATGAATTTCGTCGACAATCAAATCGATCCCAACACCGGCACCATGCGCGGGCGCGCGGTGTTCGACAATCCGGATGGGTTTCTGACCCCGGGCGTGTTCGGCCGGCTGCGCTTGTTGGGTTCGGATCAGTACGACGCGATGCTGATCCCGGACTCCGCGATCTTGTCTGACCAGTCGCGGAAATTCGTCTGGGTCGTGGGGGCCGACAACACCGTCGCGTATCGGCCTTTGGAACTCGGCCCCGTTATTGAGGGCTTGCGGGTGGTGCGTGGCGGGCTCGCGCCCGACGAGCAGATCATCATTGAAGGCCTGCAACGCGCCCGGCCCGGCGCCCCGGTGACCCCGCAGCCGGGCAAGATAGAGCCCGGCGCGCCGGATGTGGTCCGCCAAAGCGACACATGAAATTCTCTCACTTCTTCATCGATCGACCGATTTTCGCAACGGTGATGTCGCTGATCTTGGTGTTGATCGGCGCGATCAGCTTTCTCAGCCTGCCGGTGACCCAGTATCCCGAGGTCGCCCCGCCGACGATCCAGGTCTCCGCCAGCTATCCTGGGGCGAACGCGGAAACGGTCGCGGAAACCGTCGCCACCCCGATCGAGCAAGAAATCAACGGTGTTCAGGGCATGCTCTACATGCTCTCCCAATCCACCAATGACGGGCGGATGAGCCTGACCATCACCTTTGCTTTGGGTACGGATCTCGATGAGGCCCAGGTGCTGGTGCAGAACCGGGTCGCCATCGCGGAACCACGCCTGCCCCAAGAAGTGCGCCAGCTGGGGGTGGTGACTCAGAAGAACTCCCCCGACTTAATGATGGTCATCCATCTGAATTCGCCCGATGGAACCTACGATCAGTTATATATCTCCAACTACGCACTCCTCCAGATCCGGGATCGGTTAAGCCGGATCGACGGGGTAGGCGACACGATTATCTTTGGCGCGCGCGATTACTCCATGCGCGTTTGGCTCGACCCCGAACGCATGGCGTCGGTCGACCTGACCGCTGGCGATGTGGTGGGCGCGCTCCGGGCGCAGAATGTTCAGGTCGCCTCGGGCATTTTGAACCAAACACCCCAGCCCAGCCCGGGGGCGTTTGAAATCAATGTGCAAACCCTCGGCCGGCTGACCGAACCAGACCAATTCGCCGACATCATCGTTAAGACCGACCCCACGGGCCGGCTGACCCGGTTGCGCGACGTGGCCCGGGTGGAGCTGGGTGCGCAGGACTACCAGACCAACTCCTACCTGGATGACCGGGAAGCCGTGGCGATCGCGATTTTCCAACGTCCGGGTTCGAACGCGTTGCAAACGTCTGATGAGGTGCAGGCGTTGATCGCGGAACTCTCAGAAAGTTTTCCGCAAGGTTTGGCCTACGAGATCGTTTATAATCCAACCAATTTCATCGAACAGTCGATTAACTCCGTCTACGAAACGATTTTCCAAGCGGCCGCGCTTGTGGTCCTGGTGATCTTCATTTTCCTGCAAAGCTTACGCGCCTCGTTGATCCCGATTATCGCCATTCCGATTTCTTTGATCGGCACGTTTGCGGTCATGGCCGCGTTCGGGTTTTCGCTGAACAATCTAACCCTGTTCGGTCTGGTGTTAGCGATTGGGATCGTGGTGGATGACGCGATCGTGGTGGTCGAAAATCTCGAACGCAACCTAACCGGCGGCTTAGCGGTCAAGGATGCGGTGCGCAAAAGCATGGACGAGGTGGGCGGCGCGTTGATCGCCACCTCGCTGGTGCTGGTGGCTGTGTTTCTGCCCACCGCGTTTGTGGGCGGCATATCGGGGCAATTCTACAGCCAATTCGGGCTCACCATTGCGGTGGCCACCGTGTTGTCGACTGTGGTGTCGCTGACCCTGTCCCCGGCCATGTGCGCGGTGCTGATGAAACCGCCTCAGGAGGGCGCGCGCAAACAGCTCAAGCCGTGGGAGCGGCCGCTCAACCTGTTTTTCCGTGGCTTTAACGCCGGGTTTGACCGGCTCGCGGGGGGCTATCGTCGCGCCATCTCGAAAATCGTCCGGTTCAGCCTCATCATGGTGTTGCTCTATGCGGGCCTGTTGGGGCTCACGGCGTGGCAGTTCCAGCGCACGCCTACTGGGTTTATTCCGGCCCAGGACCAGGGCTATTTCATCGTGTCGGTGCAGTTGCCGCCGGGCGCGTCGCTCGCGCGCACCGATGCGGTGGTCCAAGAGGCGAGCGAAATCATTCGCGGCGTTGAGGGCATTGCCCATGCGGTGTCGTTTGCGGGCTTTAGCGGGGCGACCTTCACTAACGCCACCAATGCGGCCGCGATTTTCACGCCGATGACGCCGTTCGAAGACCGCCTGGCCGCCGGGATCACTTATGATCAAGTGTTAAACCAGCTCCGCGCCCGGCTCGCCGCCATACCCGAAGCCTTTATCGTGGTGATCTCGCCCCCGCCGGTGCGCGGCATCGGCAATGCGGGCGGGTTCCGGATGATGGTGCAAGACCGCTCCAGCCGCGGGGTGGACGTGTTACAGCAAGCCGCCTTCCAATTGGCCGGTCAAGCGAATGCCCAACCGGGACTGACCAGCGTTTTCACCTTCTTCGAAACCTCAACACCCCAGCTTTACGCGGATATCGACCGGACCAAAGCG
>JBHJGU010000063.1:0-12370 GCA_050331475.1 Maricaulaceae bacterium
AGTGATCGGCCCGCCGGAAGACACGGAAACGGCGGAGGACCGATACCGTGATGATCCGGACGACCTCGCCCTCTTTGCCGGTTGCACATGGGAGCGCAGGTCTCGTCTTGACCCCGCTTACCCCGAAATCAGCTATTGCGAAAATAAACTTATCGAGGTTGACATTTGGCCAGATCACGGCCAGCTAATATTCCACGGAAAATCTCTTTTTAAATCTAAGCGCAAAGATGTGTTACGGTTTTTGTTTTCGAAAGGTGGTGGCGTTTATAAAGATTTTGGGTCTATACTCTTTAAATCCCTTGGCATAACACTCTCGCCGCCTCGTCTCGTAAGGGTGCAACCTTCAATCAATGTTTTTGCGGAAGGCGCTTTTGACCGGTTTATTCAAGAGCTTGGCTACGAAAAAGTGACATCCCCAGAACAGCTCGGACTTTGACACGGCGCTTACAGCACCGGGATGATCGAACCATGGACTGGATACTTGATCCGTTAGTGAGTGTCGGCCCCTTACGCTTCGGCATGTCGCCGGATGAGGTGGCCAAAGTGATCGGACCGCCACAAAAGTCCGTACGGGCTGAAGACGAGTATCGAAACGACCCAGATGACCTCGCTGCGTTTGCAGGTTGGTCATGGGAACACCGGCTGGATACCCAAAAACCGTTTCCGGAGTTGGGTTATATCGAAAATCAGCTTGTTGAAGCGGATTTTTTTCCAGAACATGGCCGTTTATTGTTAGACAGTGTATCGCTTTTGGACACTAAACGCAAAGACGTACTACTATTTTTATTTTCAAAAGGTGGTGATATTTACGATAGCGGCGGGGCTATATTATTTACTTCTCTGGGGTTGGCACTTGCACCTCCGCGTCTTGCAAGAGTCGAGCCGGCGATCAATGTGGCGGCAGCAGGTATAGCTGATTCCGAAATTGAAGAATTTGGCTATAAAAAGGTTACCTCGCCAGAACAGCTAGGGCTTTGACGTGGCGCTTACAGCGCCGGGATGATCGAACCATGGACTGGATACTTGATCCGTTAGTGAGTGTTGGCCCCTTACGTTTCGGCATGTCGCCGGATGAGGTGGCCAAAGTGATCGGACCGCCGGAAGACGCGATAACGGCGGAGGACCAATACCAAGATGATCCTTACCAACTCGCCCTCTTTACGGGTTACGCATGGGAACACAGGGCTCATCTTGATCCCGCTTACCCCGAACTCAGCTATTGCGAAAACAAACTTATCGAGGTGGACATCTGGCCAGACCATGGCCCACTAATACTCGATGGCAAATCTCTCTTTAAATCTAGACGCAAAGACGTACTGCGGTTTTTATTTTCTAAGGGTGGTGACGTCTATAAGAATTTCGGAGCTGTACTCTTTACATCCCTTGGCATAACCCTCGCGCCGCCTCGTTACGCAAGGGAGGAACCTTCTATCACCGTGTTTGCCGAAGGCGCTTTTGACCCTCTTATTCAAGAGCTTGGCTATAAAAAAGTCACATCCCCAGAACAGTTAGGCGTGTAGACTGATATCAAAGACAACGCGTCAAGACCCACCCGTCCCAAAAGCGGTGGATCGCAACAGCTCTAAAGGCGGCGATCATTACTCATTTCAATCATCGCACCCTGCGACTTTCCATGAATATCTGACAGGCGAGAAAAACCACAACCGTCCACCATCCTAATTATCCAAAAAGCTTCTGAGCTTCCGCGATCGGCTGGGGTGCTTGAGCTTACGCAGGGCTTTGGCTTCAATTTGGCGTATGCGTTCGCGGGTGACCGAGAATTGCTGGCCGACTTCTTCCAAAGTGTGATCGGTGTTCATGCCGATGCCGAAGCGCATGCGCAGCACGCGTTCCTCCCGCGGGGTCAGGGAGGCGAGGACGCGGGTCGTGGTCTCGCGCAAATTCGACTGGATCGCCGCATCAATGGGCAGGATGGCGTTCTTGTCTTCGATGAAATCGCCCAAGTGTGAGTCCTCCTCGTCCCCGATCGGGGTTTCGAGGCTGATCGGCTCCTTGGCGATCTTCATGACTTTGCGGACTTTTTCGAGCGGCATGCCGAGCTTTTCGGCCAACTCCTCCGGGGTCGGCTCCCGTCCGATTTCGTGGAGCATTTGCCGGCTCGTGCGCACCAGCTTGTTGATCGTCTCGATCATATGCACCGGAATGCGGATCGTGCGCGCCTGATCGGCGATCGACCGGGTGATGGCCTGGCGGATCCACCAGGTCGCATAGGTGGAGAATTTATAGCCGCGGCGGTATTCAAACTTATCCACCGCTTTCATCAGACCAATATTGCCCTCTTGGATCAAATCCAAGAATTGCAAGCCACGATTGGTGTATTTCTTAGCGATTGAAATGACCAGGCGAAGATTGGCCTCGACCATTTCTTTCTTGGCCTGGCGCGCCTCACGCTCGCCCTTTTGCACAGTCTGCACAATGCGGCGGAAATCATCAATCGCCACACCGGCTTCTTGGGCCAGATTGGCGATGTCTGTGCGCAATTTGTCGATCTTCTCGCGCTCGCGTTCGGCGAACCGGGTCCAGGCCTTCGACCGACCGGCCATGGCGTCGACCCAGTTGGGGTCCATTTCCGCGCCGAAATAGCATTTGAGGAAGTCCGAGCGCGGCACCCCGTGCCCGTCGGCCAACCGCAAGAGCTTGCCCTCAAGCCCGATCAACCGCTTGTTGATGGCGTAAAGCTGCTCGACAAGCGCCTCGATCCGAGCGTTGTTCAAATGCAGCTTGTTCAATTGCACGACAATATTGCGCTGAAGCGCTTCGAAGTCTTCGCGTTGGGCCGGATCCAGGTCGCCGCCGCGCAACCGCGCCTCAATCAGCGTGTCTTGAAGGCCGCGAAACTTGGCGAAGTCATCGGCGACCGCATCCAAAATGCCCATGACGCCATCTCGCAGCTCCGCCTCCATCGCGGCGAGAGACATGTTCGCGCCGTCGTCGAAGACATCCTCCTCCTCGTCATTGGCGCGTTCGGAGCCTTCACCGCCGTCCGCATCGGATTGTTCGCCCTCCGCTTTCGCGCCGTCGGCGGAGGTGGTGTCCGCGCCTTCGCTTGTCGCGGCGCCGTTTCCGGCGGTCGCGGGCTGTTGAGCCGCGCCGTTTGCGGGGCCTGCGTCAGATCCCTCAGCGGCCGGCTGGGCGGCTTCAGCGGCGTCTTGCTCCGCCTGGCGCTCGGCGCCGAAGGTGGCGTCCAGATCGATAATGTCGCGGAGCAAAATCCGGCCGTTCTGCAATTCGTCGCGCCACACCATGATGGCTTCGAACGACAGCGCGCTTTCGCACAGCCCTGCAATCATGGTGTCGCGACCCGCTTCGATCCGCTTGGCGATCGCGATCTCGCCCTCCCGGGAGAGCAGCTCGACCGAGCCCATTTCGCGCAGATACATGCGCACCGGGTCGTCCGTGCGATCGGCGTCTTCGCGCGTGTTCCCGGTTTGGACTTTGTTTTCGGTCTTTTTGGCGACGGCTTTCTGGCCGCCCTCCGCGGCCGCGCCCTCCGCCTCGGCGTCCTCTTCGGAATCCACCACATTGATGCCCATCTCAGAGAGCTGCGCCATGGTGTCTTCGATTTGCTCGGAGGTCACTTCCTCAGAGGGTAGAACTTTATTGAGCTCTTCATTGGTCACGTAGCCGCGTTTTTTCGCCGTCTTAATCATGCGCTGAACCGCGCTGTCAGACAGATCCAGAAGCGGGCCGTCGGCGGTTTCAGGGGCGTCGGCGGTTTCCGCGGTTTTTGTCATCGTGTCCTCCGCGCCCACGACTTCGCGTGAGCGACCCTAAAGCTTAAGCGACGCGACCGGTCGCCCATCGTCCCTGTCTGCGCCGCCTTGGACGCATTTAGCGCGATCGCGCGCGTTTGGCGCCGTCGACCCGCTCGAATCGATCAAGGGCGCGCGCTAGCGCGTCCTCGGTGTCTTCACCCTCCGACGGCGACCAAGCCGGGCGCGCCGCGGCGTCCGCTCGGGACGCCTTTAGCCGCCGCTCCGCCTCCGCGCTCGCCGAACGGGCGAACGCCTCCGCGTCGGCGCGCAAACCGGCGTCGCCCTGGAAAAGCCGGCGCGCCGCGCGGGCGCGCTCTAACCATCCGTGAACCGTCGTTGGCGCTTGGGCCCGCACCACAGCGTCTGCGTTGAGATCACGCCATTGCGACCCCAACCCCTTTTGGTCGAGGTGGCCGACCAACCCGTCCATGTCAACAGACCTTGTCCCCAAAATTTTTGTTATGATTTCGTTGCGCAAATTGTCAAGCTCAGAGGCGAGCGGCAGGGCTTCGAAGGTTTCGATCACCTCGTCTAACCAGTCTGGATGGGTGACTAGCGCGAAACAGAGCGCGCGCACCTCAACCGGCGCGCGCGGCGGGGCCGCGCGCAACGATTTTAAGTCGGTGCTGGGGCCGGGCGTGTGAGCGGACCCCGCCGGCCACCGCCCCCCCTCGCGGCGCGCCACTGGCGCGCGTGCGGGTCGAATTTCAGCGTCATAGCGCTCAAACACCGCGTCGCGATAGGCTTGGGCGAGGTCAGGATCGGTGATCGCCTGCACGATCGCGCGCAAACGGGATTTCAGCTCCGCCCGACGCTCCGGCGTGTCCAAGGGCGCAGCGTCGACTTCCCGCCGCCAAATCACGTCCGCCAAGGGCTCGGCGGATTTCAAGGCTTGCGCCATCGCCTCGGCCCCGCGCTCGCGGATCATATCGTCCGGGTCCAGCCCGTCGGGGAGGAAGGCAAAGCGCAAAGACTTCTCCGGCTTAATCAGTGGCAACGCCCGATCGATGGCTTTGTGGGCGGCCGCCCGGCCCGCCCGATCCCCGTCAAAGCACAGGATTGGCTCCGGTCCAGCTTTCCAAGCCAGCTCCAGCTGGTCTTCCGTCATGGCGGTGCCCAAGGCCGCAACGGCGGTGGGAAACCCCGCACGCGCCAAGGCGATCGCGTCCATATACCCTTCCACGACGATCAGATTGGGATGGGCGGTCTTCGGGTCTGCGGCGGCTTTGCGTGCGTCCGGATAGCGGTAGAGCAGCTGGCCTTTGTGAAACAGCACCCCGTCGGGCGAGTTGAGGTATTTGGCCCGGGCCTGTTTGGCCAAAGCGCGGCCGCCAAAGCCCACCACCCGGCCGCGCGGATCGCGGATGGCGAACATGATCCGGCCGCGAAACCGATCATAGGGCGCGCCGCCGTCCTCGGGCGCGATCACCAGCCCCGCCTCGATCAGGTCCGAGGGTTTGGCGCCCTTGTCGAGCAACAGATCCTTCAGCGCGGTGCGCGTGTCCGGTGCAAAGCCGATGTCAAAGCGCGGCCAGTCCTGCGCCGTCACCCCGCGCCCCTCCAAATACCGGCGCGCTTCGGCCCCTCGGGTTCGGCTCAGCTCGGCCTGGAAGAAGCGGTTGGCCAACTCCATCCAATCCATCAACCCGCGCACGCGCTCGGCGCGCGCCGCGGCGTGGGGGTCCTCGGCGGGCAAGGGCACGCCCGCCTCTTGGGCCAGCCGTTCGACCGCTTCGGGAAAGCTGAGCCCTTCAACCTCTTGGAGGAAGGTGATGATGTCGCCTGACTTGCCCGAGGAGAAGCAATGGTAGAACCGCTTCTGATCGTTCACATAAAATGAGGGGGTCTTTTCAGCGTTAAACGGCGAAAGCCCGACATATTCTCGCCCGCGCCGCGTAAGCTTGACATACCGACCGATGACCGAGGACGCGCTCAGCCGGGTTTTAATCTCATCAAGCAGGGTTTCAGAAAACCGCATTTAGGCGCGCGCCCCAGAGCTGCCGGAAAAAACGCCAAGCGACCAGTGTGACCGAACCCCGCGCGCGCGCCAACACGCGATCTCGCGGCCGTCCGCTCCGCGCGCGCCCTGGCGTCAGCTTAAAAGATCGCGCACCGCGGCGGAGGCTTGGGCGATGTCCACCCGCTCAGGGAAGCGCTTGGACAGCTCGCCCATGCACCGACCCAGGTCCTTCAGCCCGCACGCATCGATTTCGTCGACGATTTGGGCCGCCGCGGCCCGGGTCTCCGCGTGGGTCAAGGGCCGCGGAATGAATTCTGTGATCACGTCGATCTCCGCACGCTCCCGCTCGGCGAGGTCTAGCCGGCCCGCGCTTTCGTAGATCCGGGCGCTTTCTTGGCGTTGACTGACGAGTTGGCGCAAGATTTTCAAGATTTCGCCGTCGCCGCAGCCATCGCACCGATCCTGCGACCGCGCAGCGATGTCGCGCTCTTTCACAGCCGCCGCCACCAACCGCAGCGTCGCCGCACGCACATCATCCTCACCGTCATTGGCGGCGCACAACGCCGCGGCGACCGTTTCTCGTAAGCTCATCCGACGCATTCCCTATCCGAACGGCGGTGGCCGCTCGTGTCGCTATTGTGCTGTTTTTTAATGCGCACCGGACCGAATTTGCGCCCGCGCGGTCGGTTCGCCCGTAGGCGATCGCCCGCTGCGATCACGCAGACGCAGCCGGATTGACGCAGCCCCTCGCCCTCACTACCGTCCGCCAACTTTGCCTCCGGGGCCTTTGCGCCCGCACGCTCCACCGCGGAAGATTGCTGAGCTATGCCGATATCGTCTTCGATTCAAGACTTGAAAAAACCGTTGACCGGCGCCCTCGCCTTCGCCGACGGCCGCACCGTGCGCGCGTTTGGCTGCGGCGCGGTGGGCCAAGCCGTTGGGGAGGTTTGTTTCAACACCGCCATGACCGGTTATCAGGAGGTGTTGTGCGATCCCTCATACGCGGATCAAATCGTGTGCTTCACATTTCCCCATATCGGGGTGGTCGGCGCGAACAGCCTCGATGAGGAGGCCGCCTCCCCGCCCGCGCGCGCCGCCGCACGCGGCGTCATCATGCATGCGCGACCCAATGCGCCGTCTAATTGGCGAACGGAGACGACGTTAGACGCGTGGCTCAAGGCCAGGGGGCTGATTGGGTTATATGGTGTGGACACGCGCGCGCTGACCGCGATCTTGCGCGACGAAGGCGCCATTAACGCCGTGATCGCCCACGACCCCGAGGGCGCGTTTGATTGGCCGGCTTTGACCGCGCAGGCGCGCGATTGGGCGGGCTTGGTTCAGGCGGATCTGGCGAATGCGGTCACCACGCCCGAACCCATGGCGGAGGCCACCGGGACATGGAGCCGAGAGCATGGTTTCGCCCCGCCCGCCTCCGAAGGCCCATTGGTGGCGGTGATTGATTACGGCGTTAAAGCCAACATTGTGCGGTGTCTGAACGCGGCTGGGTGTCGGACTGTCGTCTTACCCGCATCTAGCGCTCTGGAGGCGGTGCTCACAGTGAAGCCGGCTGGGGTTGTGTTGTCGAACGGGCCGGGCGACCCCGCCGCCACCTACGCCAACGGCGCGGACACGTTGATCAAGGGCCTCTTAGGCGCGGACATTCCGATCTTCGGCATTTGCTTGGGCCACCAAATGCTGGCCCTCGCGTTGGGCGCGCGAACGATCAAGATGAATCAGGGCCACCATGGGGCGAACCATCCCGTGAAGCACCTTGAAACCGGCCAAGTTGAAATCGTGTCGATGAACCATGGCTTCACCGTGGATGCCGACAGCCTACCCGATGGTGTGCGCGCCACGCACGTTTCGTTGTTCGACGGCACCAATTGCGGCCTTCGCGTCGAGGGCAAACCGGTGTCGTCGGTGCAACATCACCCCGAAGCGAGCCCTGGCCCGCGGGATTCTTTTTATATTTTCAAGCGTTTCGCTGAATCGCTCGGTGTCACGGCTTCAGATAACGCGCTCGCGCTCGCCTAACAGGCACGTGAGAGAACATGATTTTCTCTTAACGTCGGTCGGCGCCATGTTCCGGCGCAGGAAACACGCCAAAGACGGGAGTTGCGGCATGAAAAACGCGTTAAAAGGGCATTCAGGTCTGCGGGCCTTAGCGTTGGGTCTCGGTTTGGTCGCGTTCGGCGCGTCCGCTCCGGCAATTGCGGCCGACTGGTCGGTTTACGACGAAAACTCTGTGGCCCAGTTAGATAACCAAGCTTGGTCGGTCTTCTTGGAGACTCAGACCCAAGTGGATCGCGGTCGGACGCTGGTCGGTTATAAGGCGCTGAACACGCGGGCCCTGAGCGTGCTCGACTCCTACATCTCGGGTCTTGAGCGCATTCCGGTGAGCCAGTTGAACAAAAACGAGCAGTTGGCCTTCTGGCTGAACCTACACAACGCCTTGACCGTGAAAACGCTTTATAATGCCGGCGGTAACGGCGACGTGGACCGTCACCGCACATTCCCGCAAGCGACAGACGGGCCATTCGCCAAGAAAACCGTAACGATCGAAGGTCAATTGCTGTCGATTGACGACATCGTCAATGTCGTTCTGCGTCCGAATTTCGAGAAGCCGATGCTGCATTACGGTCTGTTCTATGGCGCGGAAGGCTCCACGCCGCTGCGTCGTGAAGCCTACACGGGCGCAAAAGTCGAAGAACAGTTGGCCGACCTGGCCCGGACTTACGTAAACTCCAATGACGGCGTGAAAGCCGGCCGCCGTAAGATCCAAGTTTCTGCCATGTATGATTGGTACCGCGACGATTTTGGCGGGTCCGACGAAGCGATCCTCACCCACGTCGCGCAGTTCGCCGAAGGTCGCACTGCGGAGCGGCTTGCTGGCCGGACGGAAATTGACCGCTTCAACTACGACTTCGACATGGCCGCTTTCGCTCCGCGTCCGCAGCCCTCTGCATCGTCGTTCCAGAACGCGCCGGGCGGCGGTTTCGCGGGCGGCGGCGGCGGTGGCGGCGGCTTCGGAGGCGGCAGCTAATCGACGCCTCTAACCGGCCCCCTTATCGCGTAACCGGCGCGGCGGCTGGAGCGGTTTTCGCTCTGGTCGCCGCGTTGGCGTTTATCAGTCCCGAATTCGCTTGGGACACATACCAGTCGTTACGCCCGACCAATCTCATGGTCGCGATCTATGTCGGCGCGGGGCTCGCCTTCGGCATGGGCGTTTTCGCGATCCGTCGGCTTCCGGACACCGCCCGGACGCTGGGCGCCATGATTGCGCTCGGCCTTATACTGCGCGCATTGTTTCTGCCCACCGATTCGATTTGGGAAGACGACCACTATCGCTATCGCTGGGACGGCGGCGCGGTGGCGGCAGGGCTTAACCCCTACGCCGTCAGCCCGTCCGAAGCCCAGGGCGAGGATTGGGGTCGCGCGATCGATCCAGCTTGGTTCGAGCTCGCCCAGGATGCAGGCGTCGTGCTGGACCGGGTCAACTATCCCTATTTGCGGACAATCTATCCCCCGGTCACTCAAGGGTTTTTCGCCCTAGCGCATGGAATTTCGCCGTGGAGCCTTCCAGCCTGGCGCAGCGTCCTGATGTGCGCCGATCTGGTGACCTTGGCGCTGCTGATCGGATTGCTGCGCGGCTGGGGGCGGTCGCCGCTATGGGCGGCGCTTTATTGGTGCTCCCCTTTGGCGATCAAGGAGATCGCCAACAGCGCGCATTTCGAGGCTCTCCTGTTCGCCTTTATTCTGTTGGCTTTGTGGGCGGCGGAACGGGGCCGGCTGCTTTGGGCGAGCGCCTGGCTGGGCCTAGCGGCCGGGGTAAAGGTTTGGCCGCTGCTCTTGTTTCCACTGCTCGCGCCGAGCCTTCGGACCGCGCCGCGGGCCTGGTTGGGGGCGGCCGGCTTGGCCACAGGGGTAACGGCGCTGTGCTTGGCGCCGTTCGCGCTGGCGGGGCTGGACGACCAATCCGGGCTTGTCGCCTACGCCAGCGGCTGGTCGCGCAACGCGTTTCTCTTCCCCGGGATAAGCGCCTTAAGCGAGGCGGGTTTGCGGCTGTTTGAGCTTCACCGGACGATGGATCCAAACTGGCTCGCCCGCGGTTTCGTCGCGGCGACCGCGGCGCTCGCGGCGCTGCTGATCGGGGCGAGCCATAATCGGCCCGGTGGAGCGCGCGCACGCGGCGCCTTTCTAATCACCGCCGTGGTGTTCTGCCTGAGCCCTGCGCAATACCCTTGGTATGGGGTTTGGCTATTGCCGCTCGCAGCCCTCACCGGCGCGCGCGCGACGGCGAGCGCGTTAGCGGTTTTCCTGCCCGCCTATTATCTGCTCTATGCGTTGCGCCGCGCCGGGGACGAAACCGGTTTATTGCTCGTCGCCAGCGTCGAGCACGCGTTTATTCTCGCCGCGCTGATGTGGGATGCCGTGCTCAAGCCGGAGCTGCGCGCGCCGGCGCCCGCCCCGCCTGCTCCCCTGAGCGGGACCAAACCCCAAGGCGCAGGCCGGGTGGCGGCGATCCTGCCGGCCCGAGACGAAGCGGACGCCCTGCCCGCGGTGCTTGAGGCGATGCCCCGCTGGATCGACCCGGTCATTGTGGCGGACAATGGCTCTAAAGACGACACGGCTGATCGCGCGCGGGCGGGCGGGGCGCAGGTGGTCACCGAACCCCAACCCGGTTACGGCGCGGCCTGTTTGGCGGGAATTGACGCGGCGGGCGATGCGGATGTGTTGCTGTTTCTCGACGCGGACGGCTCGGACAATCCCGCTGAAGCGGAACGCGTGGTCGCGCCGATCGCCCGCGGCGAGGCGGATTTGGTGATCGGCGCTCGGGTGAAGGCGCTGTGCGAGCCCGGGGCGCTGACCCCGCCGCAAGTATGGGGCAATCGGCTGGCGGCGTTTCTCTGTCGGGCGATTTGGGGCGTGCGCTGCACCGATTTGGGTCCGTTTCGGGCCATCTCGCGCACGGCCTATGCGCGGCTCGGTATGGCGGATCGGGATTTCGGCTGGACCATTGAAATGCAAGCCAAGGCGTTCCGCCTAGGCCTCCGAGTCGTGGAAGTTCCGGTGTCGCGCTATCATCGTGCGGCGGGTCGCTCGAAGGTCTCCGGCACCCTCAATGGGGTGCTACGCGCAGGCGCTAAAATCCTTTATGTCATCGGCCGGGAGGCCATAAGGCGACCACCCAACGCCCTAACCGCGCCCCGCCCCGCGAACGCGCCGTGATCCGCGCCCTGAACGCGCGGACGTGAAGTGCGGTCAAACCGCTTCCCTCCTCGCTCGGCATGGGCTAAACCCCGCGCGTTTATCCGCACACCAGACGAATTGCGCGCTCGTCCGCCTTGGAGCCTCCCCCGACCATGCCCAAACGCACAGACATCAAAAGCATTCTGATCATCGGCGCCGGCCCGATCGTCATCGGCCAGGCCTGCGAGTTCGACTATTCCGGGGTTCAGGCGGTCAAGGCGCTCAAGGCCGAGGGCTATCGGGTCATTCTGGTGAACTCCAACCCGGCCACGATCATGACCGATCCGGAGCTCGCCGACGCCACCTATATTGAGCCGATTACCCCGGACATGGTCGCCAAGGTGATCAAGAAGGAACAGCCCGACGCGCTCCTGCCGACCATGGGCGGGCAAACCGCCTTGAACTGCGCGCTGGAGCTGGAGCGCCGCGGTGTGCTGGCCATGTTCGATGTCGAGCTGATCGGCGCGCGCGCGGACGCCATCGACAAGGCCGAGAACCGCGAACGCTTCAAAGAAGCCATGTTGGAGATCGGGCTCGACGTGCCGCGCGCGCAGATCGCGCGGTCTTGGGAGCAGGCGGAGGCGGCGCTGAAAGTCGTGGGTCTGCCCGCGATAATCCGGCCCTCTTTCACCTTGGGCGGCACCGGCGGCGGCATCGCCTACAACAAAGAAGAGTTCCGGATCATCGCCGAGCGGGGTCTAGACGCCTCGCCCACCACGGAAATCCTGGTCGAAGAATCCGTGCTCGGCTGGAAAGAGTTCGAGATGGAGGTGGTGCGCGATAAAGCGGACAACGCCATCATTGTTTGCGCGATCGAGAATATTGACCCTATGGGTGTGCATACGGGAGATTCGATCACCATCGCCCCGGCCATGACCCTGACCGATAAAGAATACCAAGACATGCGCACCGCCGCGATCCAGGTTCTGCGCGAGATCGGGGTGCAGCCGGGCGGCTCGAACGTCCAATTCGCCATCAATCCCAAGGATGGCCGCATGGTCGTCATCGAGATGAACCCACGGGTGTCGCGCTCCTCCGCGCTCGCCTCCAAAGCCACCGGGTTCCCGATTGCCAAAGTCGCCGCCAAGCTCGCTGTGGGCTACACGCTCGATGAAATCGACAATGACATAACCGGCGCGACGCCCGCGAGCTTTGAGCCGAGCATTGATTACGTCGTCACCAAGATTCCCCGCTTCGCCTTTGAGAAATACCCCGGCGTTGACCCCTATCTGACCACCTCCATGAAGTCGGTGGGCGAAGCCATGGCCATGGGCCGCACCTTCCAAGAGTCGTTGCAAACGGCGTTGCGCTCGGTGGAGACCGGTTTGACCGGGTTCGACGCTGAGGCGGTCGCAGGCGGGGGCGGTCAGGACGAGGCGGACGC
>JBHJGU010000064.1:0-11400 GCA_050331475.1 Maricaulaceae bacterium
CCGCCCCCCCGCCCCGGCGATCAAAGCGGCAACCGAAGCGCTGGTCGCGCATCTGGGCTATACCGGGGCGGGCTGCGCGCAATTCATGGTGGATCGGGTCACCGGCGCGATCAGCTTTCTGGAGATCAATCCCCGGCTGGGCGCCAATTTCAAAATCGTTGAAGCCTGCGGCTTGCCGCTCACGCTCTGGAAAGTGGCGCTGGCCCAGGGCGAGCGACCGAAACCTCAGCGCCCGCCTTGGGGCTATAAGACCGGGGTGCGCTATGCTTGGACCAAGGGCGATCTCTCTGGGCTCGCCCGAGCGCGGCGTGACGGCCTAGGCGGCGTCGCCGCGCTCGCGTGGCTGGGCCGTACAGTGTGGGACGGGCTGCGCGCGCCGTGCCATTTGACCTTCGACCTGCGCGATCCCGCCCCTACACTCGGGCTTTACCTCAATAAATGGCTCGAAGGGCGGGTCGGGCCGAAGGCGTAACCACCACCCAGGGCCGAAAGGCCCCCGGGCGCCCCCTGTTATGCAAGCGTGCGAAGTTGCGCGCTTTAGACGAACGCCTCGGCCAGGGCGATCTCCACCCCGCCGTCGACCAAGGCGACCGCAAAGTCAGCGGATGCGCCCGCGGCCAGGTCCACTGCGAGCGTGCTGTCCTCGTCGGCGCTGCTAATAGTGAGCGTACCGGTGTCCGCATCGAACACGGCGCCAGTGATCCCCTCGCCGGTGACAAACAGGACATCGCCCAGGTCGAAATTCAGGATCGTGTCGCCGTCGACTTCGGCCAAGGTCCCGGTGATCAGATCGTCGCCACCGCCGCCGCCAATGGTGTCCGCGCCCGCGCCGCCGGAGAGCACGTCATCGCCAAAGCCGCCGAACAGCGCATCGGCACCGTCCCCGCCTGAGAGCAAGTCCGCGCCCAACCCGCCAAGCAATAAGTCCGCGCCCGCGCCGCCCTCCAGCGTATCCTCGCCCGCTTGGCCGTTGAGCGTATCTGAGCCTGAGCCCGAAACGATTGTGTCTGCGCCGCCGCCGAGTTCGGCGGTGATGGCTAACGTTACGGTTGACGCGTCCACGTCTAAGTCGTCTTCAAAATCCGTGATCGCGAAGGCTTCGACGCTAGTGAAATTTGAAACCGCTTCTTCGGTATTCGTCAGAAACGCGCTGTCGGTTAATGTAATCGCCGAGGTCGCTTCAGGCCCGCCGTCTATCGCCGCCAACACGTTGGGCCTGAGGTCCACAGCGTCAAATCCGGCGCCGCCGTCAAAATCGGCCCCAGGGGCGGTGATCGCTATGAGATCGTCCCCAAAACCGCCAATAAACGTCGTGTCGGAGACCGAAAAACCCGGTGAGAATAGGAGATCGATCTCGGTGGCGCTGGCGTCAACAATATCGACGCCGAGCCCTGCAGATACAGAGATCGATTCAAAACTCGTGAAATTGGTGACAGCGTCCGAATTGCTGAGGCTCGCACTCGTCCCCGTGACGGTTAGCGTGACAAGCGCGTCTGAATCGATGGTGTCGAATGGCAGGCCGACTAAGGTCAAAATATCAAAGCCGTCCCCACCATCGACAGTATTCTCTCCAGCAACGTCGACGATGATCGCATCATCACCCGAACCACCCAAAATATTAGAGTTCCCGTTACTACTGCCTAAAAATAAATCGACATCCGTTGTGCTGGCGTCGATATTAATGTCGTTAAAGAAACCCACTAAAAATATCTCTTCAATATCGACGATCGTATCAACATCACCAGTAATATCGTCGATGATTTGTCCCGCCGTTATCGTAAGGTCGACGGGGCCGAAGCTGAAATCATCTGCGTCGAAATCAACGATGTCGAAACCTGCGCCGCCATTGAGCAAGTCAGAGCCCGGTCCGCCGATGAGCGTGTCGTCGCCGCTCAAACCGAGCAGCACGTCGTCCCCTGCAAAGCCTACAATGACGTCGCCGACGCCGGTGCCGAACAGCAAATCGTCTCCCGCGGTCCCCTCGATCAGGGAGTCAGGGATACCGAAAACACTGCTAGTGAGATCTGAAAGCGAGGCGGCGAGGATTGTGTCGAGCTGGGAAGGCATTAGGCGCTCCTTAAGCCTGATGCGCGGTTGACGGCGCACCTATGGGATGCGGATGTAGTGTGACCAGAGCGAGCGCACAAGTCGTAATGGACCTTACGGTCTGTTGGCATTTAGAGAGGTTTTTCAACGCCGCCGCGCTTATTTACAGCCCACCAGCCCGCCCACCGGCACCACCGTTTGCCAGCCCGAGGCGCGTTTGAGCCGGATCACACCGCTCGGCGCGGTCACCCCGTCATCAAGCTCGCGGCCCCGGGTGACGGAGACTTTGACTTCAAGCTGTTCTTTAGGCTCAAAAAACGTCTGCTCCGAGAATTGCTGACGGATCGGTTCGCCGGTGAAGGCGGTGCGTTCGAGCTTGGCGGGCCCGTCCGCAAGCGCGAGCAAGGCCTCCCCGTTGGTTCGGCCCATAAAGACAAATTGCGGCGGTTGCCGGCGGGTCCAGAGGAACAATGCGCATTCGCCGGGCGCGAGATCTTGGCGCGGCAAATCGCCCAGCGGCACCGCTTCTGGGTCATCGAGTTGGGCAAGCGGCGGGGCGGGATTGGTCGCCGGGTCGTTCAGGTTCGGCGGCGCCGCGCAGCTCACCAGGCTCGCGCCCGCCAATGCGCCGATGATCCAAGATCGCCTTAGAGCCATCTATGTTTGTCCTTTAGCCACTGGCGAAAACCACCGTTGTGCGCAACACCAATTGGTCTGGACCGGCGTCCTCGAAGCCAACCAGTCGCGCCGCGGCGCCTTGGCTTGGTGACGCGCCGGTTAACGCGACGCGCAGGGTCGCGCCGTTCCCGCTTGGAGACAAATCGGCGCGCACGGTCTGCCCATCCTGGCTTCGTCCGACCAGTTTCAACATGAGTTGGCCATCCTCACAGACCCAAGGACCGGACAAGTCCGGGCCGAGCCAAACCCCCGAGGCCGGACCGCGGGCGAGCCAATCGGTGCGTCCCCGCCCCTCGGCGAGAACGCAGGCGCCATTCTCGAAGCGAACGCGGTCCATACTCACCTCAAGCTGAGCGCCCGGCGCTCGAAACCGCGGCGCTAAGCCGGGCAATTGATCCAGGCTTAGGGTGAATTGCGCCGCTTCCATCGACCAGGCCTCGCCCCAAAGGCTGCGATCCACAACGCCCGTTCCCGCAGCCACGCCGCCTTCTGCGATCACGCGCGCCCGCAATCGGCCGGCTAGCATTGCGCGCCGGTCGGTCAAGGCGGCGATCCGGTCGAACCGAAGCCCGCCTAAGCGCGCGTCGTAAACCGCGCCGCCCCAGATCGTTCCGGCCGCGCCCGCATAGTCAAACCCCCGGCCGCGGGCGTCCGCTAAGGCCAAGGCCGCGCCCATGGGCAAGGTTGCGCTGGCCGCGATGACGACAACCGCAACGAACACCGCGATATGCCAGGACCAGCGCGCCATTAGCGCCGGCCGCTCGGGTTGGCGAGCCTGAAATTCGCCCGGACGGTTTGGCCGTCGTCATTGCGCCGCACCGTTGCGCGCACCGCTTGCACGCCATGCTGACGCTCTAAGGCCTGAAGCCAGCCGTAAACCGTTTGGGGTTCTGCGTCGTCGAGCCAGACCTCCACCTCGCCGTCGTCTGCGGGCGCGAGCCGCGTAAGCGGCGCGCCGGCGGCGCGCGCGGCGATGATCAGGGCAGGCTGCAGCCGTCGCGGCTCCAAGGGCTCGGGCGGTCCGTCCTGGTCCTGCGGGCCCAGGGCGATCAGTTGCGCCGTCCCCGCTTCGATTTCCGCGAGCAGTCCAAGGGCGGCCTCATAGCGCGCCTCCGCCCGCGCCCGGTGAGCGAATGCGGGCGCGACCACGAACTGCCATCCCCCCGCCAGAACCGTCACCGCCGCCGCCATTGCGATCAACATCCGCTCGCGCGGCGCCAATTCGCGCCACCACGTCATCATTTAGCCCCCCACCGTCAGGTCGCCGGCGATTTTATCGGCGCGTTGACGCGAGGCCCCTGGTTTGGTGGGCACGCCCCGCGCGACGAGCGCTTCGCGCACCGCGTCGATCGACTCAAAGCCGTCATAGAGCAGGGTGACAGCGGTCTCATTGCGGTCGGCGTCAAACCGAAGACTGTCAATCTCGACGCCGTCGAAATCGGCGACGACTTCGGCGAGTTGGGCCGATTGACGCAAGAACGCGGACCCGCCGCCCGATTGCGCGCTTTGCAGTCCAGCGCGGAGTTGGGCGCGCGGATTAACGATCCGCGTCACCCCGGGCAGCGCCTCGCGCAGCCGGGCCTCGGCGCGGGCCTCCACCGCGCGCGCTTCGCGCTCTAGGGTTTGCGCCTCCAACGCGACCGACGCTAATTGCAAGAGCGCGACCCCGGCGGCCAGCGCCGCCGCCGGCGCCCAGGCTTTGACTTGCGCGCCCATCGCGGTTTTCGGGGCAAACGCGCCTTGGAGCAGGTTCAGCGCTTCGCCGCTGTGCGCGATTTCGGCTTGGGAGGCAAGCATGTCTGAAGGCGTCAACGCGCGGTTGGCCACCGTGCGCGCCCCCCAATCCAGCTCCGGCGCCGCCGCGGGCGCGGACCAAATCTCGACCGGTTGATCAACGGGCAGCAGGGCGTCGAGAAGCTCGCCGGCGAGTTCAGGCTCCAATGCATAACCGCCCTCCGCGCCGCATCCGATCACCACCGCGTCCGGTGTGACCGCCACGACCGCAGCGCTTGGGGTCAGCGGCGCCAGGGTCAGTGGTTCCGGGACCATCGCGCGCGGTTCAACGCCCAGATCGGCGAGTGCCGTGAGCGCGTCGCGCAGGCTGGTTCGGTCGATCACAGCCGTTAGGCGCGCCCCGGCGTCATAGGGCCCTACCGCGATGTGTTCCTCGTCCAGGTCCCGGGCGAGTTCATCCTCCAGCGCAAAACCCGCGGCTAAGCGCGCTTGGGCGTCGTTGCGCGAGGGCACGACGGCGCGCCGCAGGCTGACCCACGCGCCGGGGACCAAGACCGCCGCCGACGCTTCGGCCACAACGCCCGCGTCGAGGAGGCTCTCCGCGCCGTCGCCCTCGCGAACCTCGCCCAACTTGGCGTCGTGGCGCCACGCGCCAATGCGACCGTCGAGCCGCAGTCGTAGGGTCAGCCGTCCGCTCATCGGTCCGATCCCAAACGCCGATCCGTCACAGTGACCTCGCCCTGCGCGCCGAGGGTCACCGTGCTCGCCAGCTCCACATAGGCGTTTTCATAGAACACCCGGGTCGTCAGGTCGAAAAACTCCGTACGTTCGCTCAAGCGTCGACGGATCGCACTGGTCACCGGGAATCCCGCGAGCTGAGCGGTGTCGAAAAACGCGTCGATCGAGGCGTAGCCGCCATTGGGGCGTTCAAACAACAGCTCCCGCGCGACGTCGATGTTGAGCGCCTCCCCGAGCGCCATCACCAGAAGTTCCGCCTGGTCGACAGAGAGGGTGTTGATGTTCAGCCGGGTCGGACGGTCTGTCGGGCGTGCGCAAACAAAAGGCCGCAGGCGCTGGTAAATCAATTCGTCGACCCCATCGATCGCGCGTAACTCCTCCACCTCGCCCAAGGGCGCATTGGCGGTGCGATAGCTGGGTTCTAATCCCAAATACCGAAAGTCCTCAGCACCGCCCGATTGGGGCTGGTCGTCGGCGTCCACCCAATCCGCCAGCTTTGCGGCGAGTTCTTCTGCGTCCGTCGGATCGAACTCCAGGGCAATCAACAATCGTTCGAAGAGGGTGCGGCCGTTTTCGCCTGACGCCGATTCACTGCTGGGTTCCTGGAACAGAATGGCGTTGAGATTAAAACAGTTATCGCCGTCACGGATCTCGCCTTCGATAATCCCGCCGGGGATTGGAAACCGCACCTGGCCCCGCGCCCAAGGCTGGTTCAGCGTCGTGCGCCGGCTGTCCAACGCCGCGCTCCGCGCCAAGACCGCGCGGCCCAAATGCTCGCCGCCCAGCGCATACCAAAAGGCCTGGTCGCGATCCGCTGAGTTCGACGCTCGCCGGGCCGCAAAGCGAATATCATCCACCGCCGCGACGGACAGCGTCGTCATCACGCTGACCAGCACGATCACGGTCACCAACGCCGCCCCTCGCTCGCGCCACCGCCGGTCCACGGCTCAGCCCCCCGCCGAGGTCAGAAACATCTGCTCAATCTCGCCCAATTCGGGATGGTCGATGCGCACCCGGATCGCTCGCGGCAAATCAAGACGGCCAGGCGTAAGCGCCGCTTGCCAAATCGGTCGCCAGCCTTGCGCGTCGAGAAACGCAAGCTCGATGGCGTTAAGTTGGTCAAAAACGATCTGCTCGCGCACCGGGGTGTCGTCACCCGCATCGGGGCGCAGGCGGACCTGGCGGGTCAATTGGCCGTCCTCAAACCCGTAGCGCACGCGCACCAGGCTGGAGCGGCGCTCAAGTCCATCCGGGTTCTCCCAGCCCCGGCGGGTAAACGCCAAAAGCGGCTGGCCCACAACGTCGCCTCCGGTAAGGGCGAAGGTCTCAAACGCGCCCGCCGGGTCTCGCCCGCTGCGATGGGCGATTTGCAGGATGTCCGCTTTGAGCAGCGCACGCGCCCGGTCGAGCTCTGCGAGCGCTTGGTGCGCGGCGCCGAGCCGATCGCGGGCGTCGATCGCGCCCACGAGCATGGTCCCGGCCCCCGCGGCGATCAGCCCGAATACGCCTAAAGCGATGACCACCTCCACCAAAGTGAACCCGGCCCGGCTCATGACTCAACCTCGCGAAACGCGGTCAGATTGGTCAGTACGGGGCCCGGTTCGACGCCGGGGCCTTGGGACAGCCGCACCTCCACATCCACGCGCACTAAAGCGGGGTCCGGGGTCGGCGCGACCGTTCGCATCCACGCCCAGTTAAACGCGCCCTGCGGTTCAATCCCGCGATCAACCCCAAGATCGGGGGGCGTTTCTAGGGCCAGACTCTCCACCAATCGGTTCTCGGCGACGATCTGCGCCAAGGCGCGCTCCTGCAACACGCGCGCGAGCCGTGCGTTTTGCCCGCCCGCTTGCAACAAGGTCACCGCGGCGAGCGAAAACACCGCCAGCGCGACCATCACTTCGAGCAAGGTGAAGCCCGCTTGTGGCGCGGCGCCGCGTCTAGCCGCCATCGTCCCGCTCAACGCGAATACGGCCGTCCGAACCCGCCCGCACCGTGACGGACCGCTCGGCGCTGGCGATCGCCACTTCGAATGCTGTCGCCCCGCCGGTGGGGTCGAAGCGAATGTCCGGGCTCAGTCGGGTGACCGCTTGCGCCCGGGCGCCCTGTTCGCGTCGGGCGCGGCTTTCGGCTTCGGTGCGGATAACGCTGGCGAACACGGTCTCAGGCCAGGCCGCGGGCGCAAACGGATCCGCGCTCAAGGGCAGCCAGCGGTTAAACCGGCGTTCGGCGAACGCATACCCCCGCGCGGTGATTCGAACGCCGACGGGTAGGCCGGAAATGATCGCTTGGTCGGCGGCCCGATCCAGCGTTCGGGCGAAGGCGCGCGCGGCCGTTTCCGCCGCGTCCTCGCGTGCGGGCAAGGTGAGCGCAACGACCCCGGCGGCCAAACCGAGAACGCCGACGACCACAATCACCTCGACCAGGGTGAAGCCGGCGCTCCAGCGACGGCGTTGGGCGCGAGGGCGGGCCATGGGCGTCTAGAGACCCGCCTCTTCGGGCGCCCAATTGCCGATGTCGGCGGCAAGGTCCTCCCCGCCGAGGCGGCCGTCCGCGCCCAGCGAGAAGATGTCGAAGGCTTGGCCCTGTTCGCCGGGGAACAGATATTGATAGGGGTTGCCCCAGGGGTCCTCCGGCAGCCGACGGATATAGCCGCCGTCGCGATAGCGTTCCGGCCGGCTGAGATCGCCGGGGGCGGCGACTAACGCGTCCAAGCCTTGATCGGTGCTGGGATATTCGATCAGGTCCAACCGATAGATCTCCAGCGCCTGTTCTAACTGACGAATATCGGCGCGCGCTTTCTCCACCATGGCTTGGTCGCGGCTGGGCAGCACATTGACCAGCACCACCGTCGCTAAAAGGCCAATGATGAAAATCACCACCATCAATTCAACGAGCGAGAAGCCGGCCTGCGCGCGACGGCGCGGATGGGGGCGGCGGGGGGGCGTGGGTTCGGTCATGTCGCTCTCCTCAAGACTCAGATCGGGTCAAAGCACGGCGAGGCTGTTGAGCCGCAAGATCGGCAGCATGATGGCCAGAACAATCGACGCGACAAGCCCGCCCATCACCACGATGATGCCGGGCTCGAGAAGGCTGAGCGCGAGCCCGGTGGACGTCTCAAATTCGGACTCAAGATAGTCCGCCCCTTTGCCCATCATGGCGGCAAGTTCTCCGGAGCGCTCCCCGCTGACGGTCAGATGCACCAAGAGCGGCGGAAACACATCTGTCTTGCGCATGGCCGCGCCCATGGAGCCGCCTTCGCGCACCGATCCGATCATGGCGTCCACCGCCTCTTGAGCGACGAGATTGCCCAGTACGCCCCGCGCCGCGCCGAGCGCGTCCAACACGGTCGCGCCGCCGCCCAGCAGGGTGGCGAAGGTGCGCGCGAACCGCGCCGCCATAACGTCGCGCAAGGCCTTACCGATGAGGGGCACGCGTAACAACACCTGGTCAACGCGCCGTTTGACGGGTTTGCGACGCAAAGCTTGGGCGAAAGCGACGCCCCCCGCCGCCAGTCCTAAAAGCAAGATCAGCCCATAGCCGCGTAAAAACGCCGAGATCGCGATCATGACTTGGGTCAGCGCAGGCAGGTCCTGACCGAGCGTGTCGAACTGTTCGACCACGCGGGGCACGACAAACACCATCAGAGCGGTGACGATGGACATTGCGACCAGGCCCAAAACCGCGGGATAGATGAGCGCGGCTTGGATTTTCCGCGCCATGGCTTGGCGTTTCTCCAGATAGTCGGCGAGTTGCTCCAACACATAGCCCAAATCGCCGGACGCTTCGCCCGCGGCGACCATCGCGCGATAGAGCCCGCGGAACGCCGCATTCTCCCGCGCTAAGGCGTCAGACAGGCTCCGGCCCTCGGTCACCGCTCCGCGCACGGCGAAGACCGTTTTGCGAGCCGTGGCGGTGTCGGCTTGCGCGGCGACGGCGCTCAGCGCCTCCTCCACGGGCGCGCCGGCGCGGATCAGCATGGCGAGTTGGCGGGTGAACACGACAACGCTTTTCGCGCTGAGTTTCGACGCTCGCGCCCGCGCCCAAAACCCCGCCAGGCCGCTGAGTGCGCCCACCCCCGCCGCGCCGCCGCCCGAGGCCGGGGTCAGCTTGAGCGGGGTGAGTTTTTGTCGTTTGAGGGTCTGGCGCGCGCCCTTAGGCGTATCCGCAGACACCACGCCGCGCCGTTGCCGACCCGCAGGATCGAGCGCGACATAGTCAAACGTCGCCATCCTCGTCCCCTCCTGTCCGCGCGACCCGCAACACCTCATCGACCGAGGTCTTGCCCGCCAGCACTAACCGGGCGCCCGATTGCAACAGCGTATCCGCCCCTTTTAGACCGGCCGCCGAAATGGCGGTCTCCTGGCCTTCGTCATGGATGAGTTGGCGCACGGTTTCGTCCACCACCAAAAGCTCGTAGACGCCGATCCGGCCGCGATAGCCCAGCCCGCCGCACTCGGGGCATCCCTTAGCCCGATAGAACGGTTGCTCATCGTCGGCGGACACGCCCAACAGCGCCCGTTCGCGCGCCGTTGGCGCATAGGGCGTTTTGCAGTGGTCGCATAACCGGCGCACCAGGCGCTGGGCGAGCACCGCACGGACGGTCGACGCCAGTAGAAACGGCTCAACGCCCATATCGCGCAGCCGGGTGACGGCGGCGGCGGCGGAATTGGTGTGCACCGTTGAGAGCACCAAATGCCCGGTGAGGCTGGCCTGCACCGCGATCTGCGCCGTCTCCACATCGCGGATTTCGCCAACCATAACCACGTCAGGGTCTTGGCGTAGGATCGCGCGCAAACCGGCGGCGAAGCTCAAACCCACCTTCGCGTTGACCTGGGTCTGACCCACGCCGTTCAGGCCGTATTCGATCGGGTCTTCAACCGTGAGAATATTCCGGCTTTGATCGTTCAGCCGCTCCAGCGCGGCGTAAAGCGTCGTCGTCTTGCCTGAACCGGTCGGACCGGTCACTAAGATCACGCCATTGGGTTCGGCCAGCGCATAGGCGAACCGCTCCAGCGTCGTCTCCGGCATACCGAGATCCACAAGGTCGAGCCGCGCGGCGTCCTTGTCCAGAAGTCGCATCACCACCCGTTCGCCATAACGGGCGGGCAGAGTGGACACCCGCACATCGACGGCCCGGCCACCGAGGGTGAGCGAGATCCGACCGTCCTGGGGGATGCGCTTCTCCGCAATGTCCAACCGCGCCATCACCTTGATCCGGCTAACGATCACGGCGGTGAGCTTGCGCGGTAGGGACAACACCTCTTGTAAGACCCCGTCCACGCGCAGCCGGACCGAAAGCCGATCTTCATAGGGCTCCACATGGACGTCGGAGGCTTTGCGCTTAACGGCTTCGGACAGCAATCCGTTGATGAGGCGGATCACCGGCGCATTGTCGTCGGTGTCCAACAGGTCCGCAGTCTCCGGCAGGCCCTCGGCGAGCGCGGACAGATCATCCTCTTCGCTCACGGAGTCGGAAAAATCCGAGCCCTCAAACCCGGCGCTGGCGTAAAGCTCTGAAAGCGTGCGGTCAAAGGCGTCCGCATCCATCGGGCTCAAACGCACCGGGCGCCCCAACACCCGTCGCGCCTCTAGGATGGCCGGCCCCGGGGCGTCTGGCCGCACCCCCAGCACCGCGGGTCCATCCGCCCGACCGTCGAGCAACACCACGCCTTGGTCTTTGGCGAAACCGTAAGCGAGGACCGGGTCAGCGCGCGCTGTCATCGTGCATCCAATCTCCGCCTGCGCCGCGACGAGCGTCTCCGACGCGCTAAGGCGTTCCGGGCGCGGCGCCTGAGCCTAACACATCGCGGACAATTCGGTCCAAGCTCGGCTCCGTGCCGCCGGTCCGCACAATTTGTTCGCTGCGGATATAGTTTTCTTTGATCGCCGTAGCGCGCCGTTGCTCCTCCGGCGTGCGAATTATGGTCGGTCGGATGAACACCATTAGGGTCGATTTATCCACGCTGCGCGCTTCGGTTTGAAACAGGCGGCCGAGGACCGGAATATCGCCCAGTAAGGGCACTTTCGTCGTCGCGATCTGCTCATCTTCTTGGATCAGCCCGCCCAGAATCACGATATCCTTGTTATCCGCCAGCACAGTCGTCTGGTTTACGCATAAATTTGTGATAAATTAGGTGGGGGCGCCCACCACCCGGCCGTCAAAAGAATACACATATTGGGGGATATCCACGACCAAGCTCTAGC
>JBHJGU010000065.1:0-18313 GCA_050331475.1 Maricaulaceae bacterium
TCAAAGCCTTCTACGAACGCCTCATCGCCAACGGAAAACCCAAAATGACCGCCCTCACAGCCGTCATGCGAAAGCTCATAACCCTCGCAAACGCCAAAATCAGAGACGCTCAACTCGCCCAACAAACAGGGTAGATGACGATAAAACTTCCCTTAACGCGTTTTCGAACCGCAAAACCGCGTACACTTTTGCTCAAAACGCCTTAGTAGTTAAACACCAAGCTGGCCCGGGTCGCGGTGTCCAGATTGCTGAGGTCTTCGGGCACGCCGGTGTCGAATTCGGTGAAAAACGAGGCGCGGCCGGAAAACCGCTCCGTCAATTTCGCCGTCACCGCAAACTCGCTTTCCAACGTTGAGGTGTTCGTGCCGCCGAAGGCGTCCAAGCGATGGGTGAACTCCGCCCCCTCGCCGAAGGTCCAGGCAAACACGCTTGATAGTCGACCAACGATTTCCGTGGCGGATGTTCCGTCGGCGAATTGGGTTTGACGGGAGCCCGGGCCGCCTTCAATAAGCCAGTTGAGCTGCTCGCGTTCGAAAATTCGATAGCCTAGGCCGACGGTCTGCGTCAGCCGACGCGTGAATTCGCCAAAATTATCAAGCTCGGCGCCGACGCGTCCCAGCAAAAACACCCGCTCGCCTAAATCTCCGCGCACGCCATAGCTGGCTTGGAGACGCTGCTGGGTCACGACCTCCTGGTTTCGCGCGAACTCGCCCAGAAAATTCACGTCGTGTTCGAACAAACCCACACGGCGGTTCGCATTCAGTCGCGAATTAAGCGCTTGCTCTTGGGTGTTACCGGTTAGCAAGGCGCCACCGAAGCCGATTTCGCCGTCCCAGGTTCGCGGATTAAAGAAGCCCAGCCGAAACGTCTGCAAAGCGGTCTGCGCGAGTGTCTCGGGCATTGGCGGTTTCGGATCCGCCGCAGGGTCGGGTGAGAAAAAGCCCGCCCAGAGGTCAGCCCGGTCCGGCGCGCGCATGGCGAGAAACTGCTCAATCGCCGGGGCGGTGTCTGGCTCAGCGCCTAGCAACAGCGCAATGGCGACCGGCAAGCTCTGCGCATCGCCCTCCGTCAAGGCGACCTCGAGAATGCGCGCGGCCAGAGGCGGTAAATCCGGCTCCGTTGGCGGGTCAGTCTGGGTCTCGGCCTGGGCCGCAGCCGCGACCGTTAGACACGCCGCGCTCCAAAACGCTTGTTTCATCACGCTTTTCATCGACCCGTGCGACACGCGCCGTGGAAAGCGCCCCGTCGAAAGCGGAAACGCGCTATCAAGGGTCGCCTTCCGTTTGCGTTCGGACTGAAGCAGGACGGCTTTGACCGCGCAAGCGGTTCGCAGGGATCATGAAAGGCTAAAACCGGGCTATGGCGATCGATCCGCAATTTCGTGAGGCGATTTCGCGGTTTCGTGACGCCTTTTCCGGGCTTAGCGCGCGGTTTGACTTGAGCGCCGCGCGCGAGGCGCTGGCGCGCACGGTCGCGCAGTTGGAAGGTCCGGCGCCGGCTTTGGCGGACGTGCGTCCCGTTCTCGTTCCGGGCGGCGCGGGCGACCGGCCGGGGCGGCTCTACACGCCATTAGCGGCGGGGACCGACGCTGGGCCGGGTTTGGTGTATTTCCACGGTGGAGGGTTCACCCTGGGCGGGTTGGACACCCATGACGGGGTTTGCCGGCGCTTAGCCGCGAGTTCCGGGGTTCGCGTTTTGTCCGTCGCCTATCGACTTGCGCCCGAACACGCCTTTCCCGCCGGATGGGAGGATGCGCGAGCCGCGCTCCGTTCGGCGTTGAGCGCGGATAATCCCTGGCGCATCGATCCGACCCGCGTGGCGGTGGGCGGAGATTCCGCGGGCGCAAACCTCGCCGCCGGGCTCGCTCAGGCCCTGCGCGCCGAACCGGGCTTGCGGTATCAGCTCTTGCTCTATCCGCTACTCCAACTCGTCCAAACCGATCACGCGCGCGCCAAGCCGTTTCAAGGCGGCCCCATGGCCGACCTCGCTCTTGACCAGATCAAAAAGGTTTACCTCACAGATCCTGCGCTCGCGCACGACCCTCGGGTCTCGCCCTTGTTTGAATCCAACCTGGTTGGGCTTGCGCCGGCTTATGTCTTGACCGCGGAGTTGGATCCGTTGCGTGCTGAGGGGCGCGCCTATGTCGATCGGTTGCGCGCAGCCGGCGTTGGCGTGGAGACCGCGGACTACGCGCGCATGCCCCATGGGTTCTTAAATTTGACGGCGGTGTTCGATACGGCGCATGAGGCTTTAGAGAAAGCTGGGACAGCGCTCGGGCGCTCCCTATCCTGATCCATCGCCGAACCCTCTTAGGGCCACACTATGCCTGTTGATCCCGTCTATCGCGCTGACCCCCGGTTTCCCGATCTCGGGCCAGAATTTTCCGACGCTGTCGCCCCGGCGGCGTTCCCTGAAACGGTCTTGCGCCATCGCAATGACCGCTGGGCCAAGCGGGTGGGTCTTTCCGGGCTCAGCGACGCGGAGTGGATACGCCATTTCGGCCGGTTTGAGCCCTTGCCGGACAATATCGCGCCGCCCCGCGCCATGCGCTATCATGGCCATCAGTTTCAGGCCTACAACCCTGAGCTTGGCGACGGGCGGGGCTTCTTGTTCGCCCAATTGCGCGATGATCGCGGACGGCTGCTGGATTTCGGCACCAAGGGCTCTGGCCAAACGCCCTATTCGCGCCGCGGCGACGGGCGGCTGACCCTTAAGGGCGGCGTACGTGAAGTCCTCGCCGCATCTTTTTTAGAGGCCTTGGAAGTGGACACCTCCAAGGCGTTCAGTCTGGTCGAGACTGGCGAAAAGCTGTGGCGCGATGACGAGCCCAGCCCGACGCGCTCCGCGGTGCTGGTTCGGTTGTCCCATTCGCACATTCGGTTCGGCACCTTCCAGCGTCACGCCTATTTCGACGCGAAGGATCATCTCCGCGCCCTGGTCGCCCATTGTTTGGAGCTTTACTATCCAGACGTCCGCGCGGACCCGGCGGATCAGCCTGCGGCCCTGCTTGCGGCCGCGGTGCAGGCGTGCGCGGAGACGACGGCGCGCTGGATGGCGGCGGGCTTCGTGCACGGCGTCCTGAACACCGATAACATGAACATCACCGGCGAGAGCTTTGATTACGGACCCTATCGGTTTCTCCCGCACTTCGAGCCCGGATATACCGCGGCGTATTTTGACCATACGGGACTTTACGCCTTTGGCCGCCAACCCCACGCGGTGTTTTGGAATCTGCAACAATTGGGCGCGTGTCTCAGTCTGATCAGCGAGGACGCCCCCTTGATCGCCGCGCTTGAGACGTTTTCGGACGCCTATGCGACGGCGTTGAACCGCGCCTGGCATGCCCGGCTGGGCGTGGAGCCCACCGGTGACCGCGCCGAAGACGACGCCTTCCTACGCGACGGTCTAGAGGTGTTGCAGAAGACCCAAGCGCCTTGGGCGGAGACGTTTTTCGACCATTTCGGCGGTTCCGCCCGGCCAGAGCCCGCACGCTCGGGCCCACGCGCGGCGACTTACGCCCAGCCCACCTGGGTGGCCTGGCGGGCTCAGCTTGACGCGCGGACCCCCGACCGACCGGAGCGGTTCTCGGCCCCGGTCTTTCAACGCCCCGACCCAGTGACGCTGAGCTATGAGGATATCGAGGCGATTTGGGAAGACATTAGCGAGCGCGACGACTGGGCGCCCTTCGAGGCCAAATTGGCGGATATCGAACAGCTCAGAGAGGGGCTAGGCGCGAATGGAAGGCCCGGTTGATTGAGCCCCCGTAGCGCGATCGCGAGGCGCGAATAGTTTTCACTTAGACGCAAAATTCTTTTGGCCATTCACTCGTTCTTCCAGATTTCGTGTTATCTCTTGACTGAACGTGAGCAATTAGACGGGATCAAGCGTCAACTCAATGATGCGGATAACCGCTTTACTCTTTTGTATTGTGGGTCTGGGGCTGCTCGTCGGTTCCGGCTGGAGCGTTTGGGCGCGATGCCAAGCGGACGAAGACGCGGGCCTCCTCGCCATGCGCGATACGTTCGTGCGTGAGCCCACCATGGCCCCGTTCCCCAAGGGAAACCCCTATAGCCCCGCCAAGCGTGCGCTAGGGGAGCGCTTGTTCTTCGACCCGATTTTGTCAAAGAACAACAACGTGTCGTGCGCCACCTGCCATGATCCGGACCGGGGTTGGGAGGACGGCGCGGCGCTGTCCGCGACCCATCGCGGCGACAGTATGAGCCGGCACACGCCGACTTTGCTGAATGTGGGCTGGGGCGTGGTTTACTTCTGGGATGGTCGGGCGGCGACGCTGGAGGCGCAGGCCTTGAGCCCCATTGTTTCGGATGACGAGATGGCCGCGTCCGAAACGATGATCCTAGAGCGATTGAATGCGGACGCGAGTTATCGGGAGGCGTTTGAGGCGGTGTTTCCCGGCCTGGGTGTGAGCCTGGAGGGCGTGTTGTGCGCGCTCGCCACGTTCGAACGTACGATCGTATCGGGTGAAGCGCCCTTCGACCGCTGGGTGGGGGGCGACGAGACGGCGATTTCCCCGAGCGCCAAGCGCGGGTTTGAGCTGTTCACCGGAAAAGCGAATTGCGTGGCGTGCCATCAGGGGTGGCGGTTCACCGATGACGGGTTTCACGACATTGGGCTGCCGGACGCCGATCGTGGGCGGGGCGCGGTGATGCCCGGCATCGAAGTGCTCGAGCACGCGTTCAAGACGCCGACCCTGCGCGATGTCGCCATCCGCGCGCCTTATATGCATGATGGGTCGCTGCCGAGCTTAGAGGCGGTGATCGAGCATTATGACGGCGGCGCTGTCCCCCGGCGTAGCTTGTCGGCCGCAGTCCGCCCCATCGGCTTAAGCGCTCAGGACAAGGAGGATCTGGTCAATTTCCTCCACACACTCACCGAAGACCGCCCCCTGGTGACCGCGGAAGCGGCCCCATGAAACGCACCCTGATCGGATTGCTTGGTCTGACCTGCGCGGCGTGGTTGGGGTTGTTCGCTTTGCTCACGGCGCCGCCGCCGGGCGCGGCGTCTGCACGCGTGTTTATTGAGCAAAGAGCGTTGCGGTTTGAAACACAGACGCTGGATGTGTCCGCGGGAACCGTGCTGCGGTTCTTCAACGCCGATCCCGTGGAGCATAATGTCATGGTGCTCAAAGACGGGACTCGGTTGGAGGATCACTACCAGGCGCCGGGCTCGGCCACAGACATCGCTTTCGACGAGGCGGGGTTTTTCAAAGTGCGCTGCGCCATCCACCCGCGTATGGCGCTCGACGTCACCGTCACCGACCGCTGAGCCGGCTTAACGGGTCGCGCGGACCAGGTGAATGAGATTTGTCTGCCCCGTAAGTCCGATGGGCAAGCCCGCGGCGAGCACAATTAGCGCGGTGTCCTGATTGAGCGCGGACAAGGCCGCCGCGCGCGCTTGCGCGACCAACGCGTCGAAATCGGCGACCTCCGCGCCCAGCCGCGCCTCCACCCCCCACGCCAGCGAAGCCGCCCGCGCCGCCCGCGCATGGGGGGTGACCAGTAGGAGCGGACATCGGGGTCGGGCCTCGGCCAACGCAAACCCGGTGGCGCCGGATTCTGAAAACGCGACCGCGAGGTCCGCGGTCAACGTTTGGGCGAGATCGGCCACCGCACGGCCCACCGCCTTCGCCTCCGACAACGGGCCCGGCGCGGGCGGCATTGGCGCTGTGGCCATATCCGCCTCGATTGCTTGCACAACCCGATCCATGACGGCCACCGCGGTTAAAGGATGCCGGCCGACCGCCGTCTCCGCGCTCAACATCACCGCGTCGGCGCCTTGATAGACGGCGGTGGCGATGTCGGTGGCTTCAGCGCGGGTGGGCGCGGCCTCCTCGACCATGGATTGGAGCATATGGGTGGCCACGATCACCGGTTTGCCGGCCGCGCGGCTGGCCTCGATGATCCGGCGCTGGGCGATGGGCACTTGTTCGAAGCTTAGCTCCACGCCCAAATCGCCGCGCGCGACCATGATGGCGTCGGACTGTTCGATGATGGCCGAGAGATGCTGTAGGGCGAGCGGTTTTTCGATCTTTGACAAGACGCGCGCGCCCTTGCCGATAATCGCCTTGGCCTCGGCCACGTCTTCGGCCCGTTGCACGAAGCTGAGCGCCACGTAATCCGCGCCGAGCGACAAGGCGGTCTCAAGATCGGCGAGGTCTTTGTCCGTCACCGCGGAGAGCGGCAACTCGCGGCCGGGCACGCTGACGCCCTTCTTGTCGGTCAGCGTCCCCGGCGTGCCGGCGTGAATGAGCGCGGACTGGCCGTCAGCCTCCAAAACGCTCGCGCGCAGCCTGCCATCGTCAAACAACAAGGCGTCTCCTGGCTTCAGAGCCTGAAGGATCTCCGGATGGGGCAGCGGGATCACGTCCGCGTCTTGGGACTCCGCGGCCATGACTATGCGATATCGTCCGCCGACGCTGAGCGCGCAGCCGCCTCCGGGCATGGCTCCCACCCGCAATTTGGGGCCCTGCATGTCCGCCACAATGGGAATGAACCGGCCCGATTGCGCCTCGGCCTGGCGTACCAAGTCAGCCCGGTTGCGGTGATCTTGCGCGTCGCCATGGCTGAAATTCAGCCGTACCGCGTCCACCCCCGTCTCGACCATGCGCGTGAGTTGCCCCGGCGCGTCGGTTGCGGGTCCAAGGGTTGTGAGGATTTTGCACCGGCGCGTGCGCATGGGCGCTCTCCTTCGCGGTTAGCTTTTCACCCCACCCGCGGACAGGCCCGAGACCAGGGTGCGTTGGAGCGCATAGAACAGCGCCACCACAGGCAGCGAGACAATAATGGAGCCAGCGGCGAAATGCCCCCAGCTGGCGGTGTAGTCACCCACCAAGAACCGCAAGCCCACGGGCGCGGTGTAAGCGCTTTCCTGCTCCATAAAGATGGCGGCGAGAATAAATTCGTTCCAAGCTGTCATGAAGGAGAAGAGCGCGGTCACGGCAATTGCAGGTTGGCTGAGTGGTAAAACAATGCGGTAGAAAATCATAAACCGCGAGGCGCCGTCCATTAACGCGGACTCTTCGATCTCATAAGGTATAGTTTCGATATAGCCCTTTAACATCCATACACAGAACGGGATGGAGGTTATGGAATAAACCAGCACTAGCCCGATATAGCCATTCCCCAAGTTCAACCACTCCACCACAATTACATAAAGTGGCACCATCATCAGGGTGACCGGATACATCTGACCCACCAGGAACATCACCATGCCTGCACGCCGGCCGGGAAAGCGGAACCGGGCGAAGGCGTAGGCCGCGGTGCACGCCAGCATGACGCCCACCACGGTGGTCAGCCCCGATACGATCAGCGAATTGAGCAGCCAGCGGCCCAAGGCCTGCTCCGCCAGAACGCCGGAGAAATTCGTCAAGGACACTTGATCGGGCACAGGCAGAACCGCGCGCACCCGGTCCCATAGTCCCGGATCGGCAGGCAAGGTGGAGAGCGCAAGGTCCTGTTGGCCCGACAACGCGATGGCGATCACCCAGAACACCGGATAAAGCGCCAAGAGCGTGAACGCGCTGAGAAATAGGTGTCGGCCCCAGCGAGGCTTAAGCGGTTCGATCGCGCTCACGCCGCCGCCTCCGAGGCTTTGTTCACCCGGTTTTGGGTGAAGGTGAGCCCCAACAAGAGCAGGAAAATCACCACCGCATACGCGGCCGAATAGCCGTAGCGATATTCCTCAAAGGCGAGGCGATAGGCCTGGATGATCAGGATTTCATTGGCGCCGGCCGGCTCCCCTCCGGACACCAAATAGATGACGTTGAACATGTTAAACGTCCAAATCACCGAAAGCATGATGGAAGGCGCGAGCGCCGGCCGCAGCGCAGGCAGGGTGATGGCGAAGAATTGCTGGACAGGGCTTGCGCCCTCGATCCGCGCGGCCTCGTAGAGGTCTTGATTGATTGACTGTAGGGCGCCCAGGCTGACCACCATCATGAACGGAAAGCTTAGCCAGCCATTGACGACGATGCCGGTCATAAACGAGCTGACCACGCCGTCAAACCACGCCACCGGCTCGAGCCCGACCAGAACCAGACCCTGATTGATCACCCCGAATTGGGGATGGAACATGCCCTTCCAAATCAAGGCGGTGATGTAGTTCGGGATCGCCCAGGGCAGGATCAGCAGCGTGCGGTAGAGACCCTTGAACTTGAGCCCCGGCGTGTTGAGCAGTAACGCCAGCCCTAGCCCCACCGTCACCCCGATGGTTACATTCACCACAGTCCACAAGAGGGTGACGAAAAAGGTCCAGTAGAAATTTTCATAGTCGATCACCGCGCCGTCCGCGCCGGACCGGAACAGATCGAAATCGCTTAAGATCGCGGTGTAATTGCTCAGACCCACAAAGCGGTCTTGGAAGTCCGCGTTTTGGTTGAACAAAGTCGTGTCGGTGAAGGATAACGCGACCCCGAAAAAGAACGGGAAAAACGCCAACACCAACATGCCGATCGCGGCGGGCGCGATATAGGCGTAAGCCGCGCCGTGCTCGGCCATGGCCGCGCGCAGCTTCCCGACCCCGCCCCAGGCGACAAACACACCGACAACGCCCCCCGCAATCAGGCTGAACAACACCTCAATGGCCATGTTCGGATAGGCGACCGCGCCTGTGCGCACCAGCACCCCTGCGCCCGCATCGGTCAGCAATTTATTCAGATGTAAGGCCAGCCCGCCCACTTGCACCAAACCGATCACGCCCGAGGCGGTCCAAAACCCCCAGTCCGGCATTTGGCGTCTGAGAAACGGCAGGATCGGACCGAGCACGCACGCGACGAAGCCGAAATAAATCACCGTCTGCCAAAATGCGGACAGGCCTTGGACGGGCGGGATCCGTCGGGCGACCTCCACAAGCGCGGGCGCGTCACCGACTTGAAGACCGCCCCGGGCGAAGACGCGATCGCCGTCTTGGGCGAACAGCACCTCTGGCCGCGGCCGGCCGCCCGGCTCCGCGTTGGCCTCCTTGTTGGCTTGAATCTGCAGCGCTGCGTCGAACAGCGGCTTCTCCGCGCGGGTCAGCGGCCGCGGCGTCTCGCCGGTCTCAGCAGCGGTGTCCACCATCACCCGTTTTTGCGCGGCGTCGACCACGCGCACCCTTTCGGGTTCATCACCGGGCGTGTCCACCGCTATGGAGCCGGTCTCAAGCCAGCTCGCTACGTCCGCGGCCGCTTTAAGCTGGGTCAAGTCCCGGCGCGCTTGGTCGCTGCGCGCCTGGGCGAAGCCGCCAAGCACCAGGCCCATGACCAACAGCCCCGCCACCAGGCCCAAGACCGGTCGGGTCACCGCGCGCGTGAGGGTGTCGGTGGGCGCAAGGGTGAGGTCGACCATGGCTCAGCGCACCCGGTTCAAAGCGTCAATGGCGGCCGTCAGGGAGGCTTGCGCCTCATCGAGTGCGTCTTCCGGTGAATTCGTGCCGCGGAGGATTTTCAACGTCGCCGCTTCTGCGGGGCTCCAAACCAGGGCCATTTCCGGAGCGTTGGGCATCACGGCGATAGCGTTGAGTTGGTCGCGGAACCCGCTGATCACCGGATCGTCCGCCAGCTCCGGATCGTCCAGCACCGCGCGGTTGGCGGGCAATTGACCGCCGTCGCGGGCGAGAATGCGCCCCGCGGTCGCGCTGGTGAGAAAGGTCGCCGCGTCGAACGCCGCGTCCACATTCTGGCCGCCGGCGGTGACGAACACCGCCTCCACGATCAGCCAGGGCCGCATGGGCGCGTCCTGCGCCGCGCTCAGCTGGGGCAGTCGCGCCACGCCAATGTCGAGCGCCGGATCGGCTTCGCTGAAAAACCAAGGACCCGAAATCGTCATGCCCACCCGGCCCTGGTTGAACAGCGAGGCGACCAGCGCGCTTGAAGGGTCGGGCGGCATCAGTGCCAGATCGTTGCGCCAGCGTAACAATTGCTCATAGGCGCGCCGATTGGCCGTTTGGTTGATCGCCGGCTGGGCGCGGCCTTCGAACACGCCGCCGCCAAAGCCGTTGATCAAGATCGCGTGGAAGTCGAACTTGTTGTAATCATAGAAAAATCCGAACTCCCCGCGATCAAGGTCGGTCAAGGGCGCAGCGATCCGCTCTAAATCCTCTGTCGTGCGCGGCGGGTCTGGAACCAGCTCGCGATTATAGATCAGCGCCCAGGTTTTGAAATTCACCGGCAGGCCGTAAAGCGCGCCACGATAGGTCAGCGGTTCGAGCATTTCCGGCGGATGCCGCGAGGTAATGGCGTCGTCGACGAAAAACCCGATAGGCTCCACCGTGTCGCCGGCCTCCACCCAGCCGCCCAGCCGGTCATGGCCAAAGATGAACAAATCCGGTCCGCGCCCGCGCGGGGCGGCGGCGGAGATCTTGTCCGCATAAGCGTCGAACGGCACCGCTAAGGTCTTCAGTCGCACCCCGCGCTCGGCGGCGTCCGCGTTATAGATGTCCACCACCGCTTCAAGCGCCGCCTTCTCCGCCCCGCGATAGGCGTGCCACAAGACAAGCTCGGTGAGCGCAGGCTCTGAGGGGCCGCAGGCCGCTAGAAGCCCCACCCCCAATGCTGCGGCGACGCGTTTCACGCCGTCGCCTCCAAAGCGAGCGGCGCATCGGGCAACCGCTCGCCGGTGTCGGGGTCAAACAGGTGCAAGCGCTGCAGATTGATCTTCAAGGTCACCGTTTCGCCCAAGCGCGGCGGCGCGTTGCGGCCCGTCGACTTCGCGATAAACGGGGTGTCGCCCACGCGCATGTGGAAAATGCTTTCATGGCCCAAGGCTTCGGCCACCCGCATTGTGGCGTTCAGCGCGCCGACCTCGGTCCAATGGCTCAGGGGCGCGGGCCGGGCGTGTTCGGGCCGAACGCCCACGAGAATTGTCGACCCGGGGCGGCTCAATGGTCCCAGATCAAACCCCACAGGCGCGGGCAAGGTTTGATCCCCGATCGCCAATCGTCCGGTGTCGGTGACCACCGCCTCCAGCAAAGTCATGCTCGGTTGGCCAATGAAGCGGGCGACAAACGTGTTCGCCGGCTTGTCATAGACCTCCATGGGCCGGCCCACCTGCATTAAATTACGCGCGAACCCGCGTGAGAGCGGGGCTAAGACGGCGATCCGATCGCCCATGGTCATGGCTTCGACCTGGTCGTGGGTCACATACACCATGGTGGCGTTCAGCCGCTTTTGCAGCGCCGTAATCTCCGCCCGCATGGTGACGCGCAGCTCAGGGTCCAAGTTCGACAGCGGCTCGTCGAACAAAAACGCCGACGGATTGCGCACCACGGCGCGACCTAAGGCGACCCGTTGGCGTTGTCCGCCCGAAAGCGCCTTCGGTTTCCGCTCGAGCAGTTCTTCCAACTCGAGCATGCGCGCGGCTTCGCTCACCCGGGCTTGGATCTCCGTAGGCGGGGTTTTACGCACCTTCAGACCGAACGCGATGTTCTCCGCCACGCTCATGTGCGGGTAGAGCGCATAGGACTGGAACACCATGGCCACGTCGCGGTCTTTCGGGGCCAACCGGTTGACCTGGCGACCGTCAATAAAGAGTTCGCCCGCGCTTAACGCTTCAAGCCCTGCAATCATGCGCAGCGCCGTGGATTTGCCGCAGCCCGAGGGGCCGACAAACACCATGAATTCCTTATCCGCGATATCCAGGCTGAGGTCCGTGATCACCGGGGTGTCGCCATAGGCTTTGGCGACGTCGCGCAGCGCGATCTCAGCCATGACCGACCTGGTGATCCACGCGCCCGCATGGGCTTGGGCTCGGAACCCGAGCGGCTCCGTTTTGGCTCCCAGACACGTCAACCTCCCGCGTGCGTCCGTGCGTCATTCTTTCGCGACCCACTGCAAAAAGGGTTCGCGTGCGCTCGGATCAATGTCAAATGCGCGTAGCAAAATTACCGCATTCTTGCAATTCTCTGGCTGCATGGCTCATTTTGTAGCTCTGCTTGGGGACGCGGCGCGATCATGATCTTAACCCGGATCGAAGCACTGACCGAGAGCCTGCGCCGATCGGAACGGCGGGTTGCAGACCTTGTGCTCACCCGTCCGGCCGTGGTCGCGCGGTCCTCGATCAATGATATCGCCGGCGGCGCCGGCGTCAGCGAACCCACCGTGGTGCGGTTCTGCTGCGCTGTGGGGTGCTCTGGCTTCCAAGATCTCAAACACCAAATCGCCCGAGATTTGGGCCGTCTCGCCCCCGATGCGCGTGACGAACCCGACCGCGCGTCCCAGCCAAACGCTTTTGAGGCCGCCGCACTCGCCCTCGACGCCGTGAGCGCGGCGATCGAGCGCGCGCGCGCGGAGCTGACCCCGGAAACACTGGGTCCGGCCGCGGAGCTTTTGGCGCGCACGCCCCAGGTCTGGGTGTGGGCGGAGGGCGAGCAGGAGGCTTGCGCCCGCCGCGCAGCCGATCGCTTGGCCCGGTCTGGGTGGCGCGCCCAGGCTTGGTCGGGCGCCGCCGCACTGGCGGGGGCTGCGGGCGCGGCGGGTGAAGATGTTTTGATCCTGGCGCTTGACGACCCGGCGGCCTCGCCTGCGGGGCTCGCGGCACTCGCGGATGCGCGCGCGGCGGGCGCGGCGTCGCTCTGCGTGGGGCCGGGGGACGGCGCGTCAGCGGCGGCGTGCTCCCTGGCCCTGCCTACGCCTGCGCGCGGGATTGGCGGGCCTTGGTCGGTCGGGGCGGACGCCATCGTCCTCTCCACCGTCACGGAGGCCTTGCGCCTTGCGGCCTTGGCGGTGCGGGAGGCGGCCGCGTGAGCGCGTCTCCAGCGACGATGAGGGCGGCGGACCCGATAGTCGCGCCGGCCGATGTGGAGGCCCTCATTGAGGCTCGCCATAGCGATCCATTCGCCGTTTTGGGCGCGCATCGGCGCGCGGACGGTCGGCGGACGATCCGCGCGTTTTTACCCGGCGCTCAGAGCGTTCGTGTCCTGCCCGCCGACGCGCCGGCCTTCGCGCTCGACCGGGTGCACGTCGATGGGATGTTCGCCGCCGACGACCCCAGCGGCGATGGGCTTGGGCTCTACGAACTCGAAGTCTGGGACGCCGAGGGCCGCATGGCGCGGTTTTGCGACCCCTATCAATTCGGTCTGGTGTTGGACGCGGAAACGATCTTCGCGCTCAAGGGCGGACGATGCTGGCGCGCCTATCGGGTGTTAGGCGCGCGCACCGCGGTGACGGCCGGCGTTGAGGGCGCGGTGTTCGTGGTCTGGGCGCCCAATGCGGGCCGGGTCAGCGTGGTGGGCGATTTCAATCATTGGGACCCGCGCCGCCATCCGATGCGGTACCGCCATGACGCGGGCGTTTGGGAGATCTTTTTACCCGGCGTCGGGCTCGGTGCGGCCTACGCTTTTGACGTCGCTCCCAAAAACCGCCTTAACGCGGGCGTGCGCCGGCCAGATCCATACGCATTCGCTTTGGACCCGTACTGGCTCGGCGTGGCGCGGTTGCGCGGCGAACCGGTCGCGGGCGAAAGCGCGGTGGGGCTGCGGCCACTGGTGGACCCGCCAACCGGGTTCGCCGGCGCCGATCCGTTCGCCCCGGGGCGCGTGGATGTCTGCGTCGATGTCTCCGTCCCGGGAGCCGCCCAAGCGTTGATGCTTGCGGCGCCAGATGCGGCGGCGGCGCAACTCGCCGCCTTTGGCGCGGATCTCGCCTTTCTGCCGGAGCCCTATGCGCGCACGGCCCAGGGCGTTAAGGCGATGTTTGCTGACCCCCAGGCCGGTGAGGGTGTCGCGGAGGCGGCCGAGGCGCTGCAGCGCTTTGGTGTGCGCGCTTGCTTGGACTGGCGGCCCTACCCGATCGCGCCGGACGCTGGGCTCAGCGTTTATGACGGATCGCGCCTTTATGAGCAGGCGCCGGGACCGGATGGCGGGTCTTTGCGCTTTGACGGCGCACGCTATGAGGTAGCCAATTATTTAGTCGCCAACGCGCTTTATTGGCTCGACCGCTTTGGCGACGCGGCCATCCGGGTCCGCGGGGCGCCGGCTTGGCTGCGCGGAGCCGTCGAGGGCGGGCTCGACCCGGACGCTGGCGACGTGTTGCGCCGGATCGGCGAATGCCTCGAGCGCGGCGGCGCGCAATCGCTGCTGCTGGACGCGGATACGCCTTGGCCGTTCGCTGGCGCGCCGACGCGGGCGGGCGGGTTAAGCGCGGCGGGGGTTGAAAGCGAGCGGGCGGCGCGGACGGTCGCCCGCGCCATCGCCGACGCGGGCTCGTCCCAAGCGGCCGCGCGGGCGCTGGCCGCTGCGTTCGAGCCGGGCGAGCCCAATCCGGTTCGCCGCTTCGACGCGGATGCGCTTAGCGGGCTCAGCGTCGAACAGCATGCCTTGGCGATTCTGTTGGCGGCGTTAAGCCCGGGCGCGATCGCCTTGCCCGCCGATTGGGTCATGGGCGAGGGTGAGGCGCGGCTGGGCGCGCCGGTGCGCGCTGCTTTCGCGGCGCGTCGGCGCGCCGGCGGGTGGATGGGCTGGCGGTTGAGCGTGCACCCGCCGTGTGACCCGGGCGCGGGACCGATCGCTGTGCTGCACGCGGTTAAAGGCGTTCAAGCCTTTGTCAGTCTTGTCAATCTCGGCCCCGTTGGCTCCCGCGTCGACGCGCCTGCGCCAACTGGCGGGCTCTACCGCCCTCTGATCGCGTCCTCAGCGTCTGACGGGTCCGCCGTTGTGCGCGTCGCCGAGCCGCAGCCCAAATTGCGCGATGTCTTAGCGCCCGCCTTGAGCGCGGTCATGTTTGAAAGGATCGGCGGATGAGCGTGTCCACCTTGAGCCCAGGCGGAGCCGCCCCGCTCGGCGCCTATGTGACCGCTGACGGCGTCAGCCTGAGTGTTGACGCGCCGGACGCGGAGCGGGTCCAAGCGTGCCTCTTTACCGAAGACGGTGCCCAAGAGACCGACCGGGTGGAGTTGAGCTCGGACGGGGCGGGCCGCTGGACTGCTTTCCTGAAGGGCGCGGCGGCCGGGCTGGTCTACGGCTATCGCGCCCATGGGCCTTACGCGCCGGATCGCGGGTTGTGGTTCAACCCGCGCAAGCTGCTGCTCGATCCTTACGCGAAAGCGCTCGCGGGTGATTTCACTCCAGGGCCGGAGCATTTCTGCGGGTCGGACGCGCCGGATCCGCGCGACAACGCCGCGAGCATGCTGAAAGCGCGCGCGCTCGATCCCCGCTCGATCCGCCGTCCGCGGGCGTGCGCGGGCACGGATTGGGGCGCGAGCTTGATCTATGAGACCCATGTGCGCGGTTTTACGCAAAACGCGCCTTGGCTGAGCGCGGCCGAACGGGGGCGGTTTGACGGGCTCAGCCACGCGGAGGGGCTGAAATACCTCAAAGCGCTGGGGGTCACCGCGCTTGAGCTGTTGCCAATCCAAGCCTTTATTGATGAGCCGCATTTAGACGCCACGGGGCTGACCAATTACTGGGGCTACAATCCGATCAACGTCTTTACCCCCCATCACCTGTATTGCGGGCCGGAGGGGCCGGCGGCGTTCGCTCGGTTCGTCGACCGCGCCCATGACGCCGGGCTCGAAGTGATCCTAGACGTCGTCTATAACCACACCGCTGAAGGGGGTGTGGGCGGGCGGACCTTAAGCTGGCGCGGGTTGGACAACTGCCGCTTCTATCGTCTGCATTCGAAAAACCCCGCCTGGTATGACGATCTCACAGATTGCGGCGCGACGGTGGATTTCCGCGAACCCTCGGTGCGGGCGTGGTGTTTGGACAGCTTGGTCCATTGGGTTGAGGCTTATGGCGTGGACGGGTTCCGCTTCGACATCGCCCCGGTGCACGGTCTGACCGATCATGGGTTTGACCCCGATGCACCGTTTTTCGCCGAGCTGGCCGGGCATCCCGCGCTTCAATCGGTCAAACTGATCGCTGAGCCGTGGCATTGCGGCCCCGGAGGCCTGCATGCAGGGCGGTTCCCCCAGCCCTGGCGGGAATGGAGTGGCAAGGCGCGCGATGACATCCGACGGTATTGGCGCGGGGATGCGGGCGCGGGCGCAGCGCTTGCGGATACGCTGGACGGTGGGGCGGCGGTGTTCGGCGAGCCAGCGCCTGCACGGGCGGTCAATTACGTTGCATGCCATGACGGTTTCACCTTGGCCGATGTGGTGCGTTACGCCCACAAGCACAATCACGCCAATGGCGAGGACAATCGCGACGGCCATAACGATAATGTCTCCGACAATTTCGGCGTCGAAGGGGAGACCGATGACCGGGCCGTGACCGCGGCTCGGCTGGATCGCCAAGCCAATATGCTGGCGAGCGCGCTCTTAGCGGTTGGCGCGCCCATGCTGTTGGGCGGGGACGAGTTTGGCCGCACCCAGGGAGGCAACAACAACGCCTACGCCCAAGACAACGCCACAAGCTGGCTCGATTGGCGCCAGGTGGACACCTCTGTCGGCGCCCGGCTGACCGCGTTGGTGGCGGATCTTATGGCCTTGCGTCGGCGTCACCCGGGTCTGCTGGGCGGGACGTCTGGCGCGCGGGGCCAGGATTGGCGCGCGCCTTCGGGCGCCGTCGCTTCAGAGGGTCCCATGGCGGGGGTGCTCGTTAACGCAGACGCCCCGAGCGCAGCCCAGCTCTGGCGGGTCCTCAATCCGACCGACGCGCCCGCATCCTTTCAAACGCCGCCGACCCCAAACGGGACGGGCTGGCGTTTGGCGGCGGCCACCGGTTTGGGGACGCCGGAAGCCTTGGAGACGGGCGCCATACTGTCAGCGCCGCCCTATTCGCTTTCCGTTTTTGAATGGAGCCCTGGGGAGCGCGTTTTGTGAGCCGGTTCTCAGATCTTTCCCGGCGCCAGGCTGGCGTGCTCGCCCATGTGACCGCATTGCCCGGGGCGTTCGGCGTGGGCGAGATCGGCGCGAATGCACGCCGCTTTGTCGATTATCTCGCCGAGCTCGGCGCGGGCGTCTGGCAGGTCCTGCCGCTCAACCCCACCCATGGCGACGCCTCGCCCTATTCCGCGGTCTCCAGTTTCGCGGGCAATGAGCAGCTTTTGTCGATAGAGGCGTTCTTGGAGCCGGGCTGGTTGAGCCAGGCCGATCTCGAACCGCTGCGAGGCGGCGATGCGCTTCGGATCGACTTCCCCCAAGTTCGGGCGTTGCGCGCGCGCGTTCTCGCCAAAGCGGCGGACCGGGCGCTGGCGGACGGTTTGGCGCAGGACGCCGACTATCGCGATTTCGTCGATAACGCCGGGCCGGTTTGGCTCGATGATTACGCGCTTTACGCAGCCATCGGGGCGGAGCAAGGCGGTTTGGATTGGGTGCAATGGCCCCAGGGCCTGCGCAATCGGACGCCCGACGCGCTGGAGGCGGCGCGCGACCGGCTGGCCCCCGCGATCGCGCGGGTCAACGCGTTGCAATATCTGTTTGAGCGGCAATGGGCGGATTTACGCGCCTACGCCCATGCCCAAGGGTTGGCGATTTTTGGGGACGCGCCGATTTACGTGGCCATGGCGTCCGCGGACGTTTGGGCGCATCGCGCGCTCTTTGATCTAACGCCTGAGGGCGTTCCGCTGGCGGTGGCGGGCTGTCCGCCTGACGCATTCGGCCCTGAGGGCCAGCATTGGGGCAATCCGCTTTATGATTGGGCGGCCATGGCGCGGGAGGATTACGCTTGGTGGATCGCGCGCATCCGACGTCTGGTCGTTACGGTCGACATCGCCCGGCTCGACCATTTCCGCGCCTTTGCCCAATATTGGGCGATCCCTGGGGGGGCTGCGGCGCCGGACGGCGCTTGGCGCGACGGGCCGGGGGCGGCAGTGTTCGAGGCGATCCGATCGGCCATTGGCGACCTGCCGTTGGTCGCCGAGGATTTAGGGTTGATCACGCCCGACGTTTACGCCTTGCGCGATCAACTCGATCTGCCGGGCATGATTATCTTGCAGTCCGAACTCCATGACGGGGCGCTGGTTGGCGACCGTTCGGTGGCGAACCATCGCGCCCGCGCGGTCGTCTACACAGGCAGTCACGACAACACCACCGCACAGGGCTGGTTTGACCAAGGCGGCATGACCCCTCAACCGCCCGAGCCGGCGGACGGGTGTCGCGCCGCTTTGCTTAAGAGCGTGGCGAGCGAAACCGACCCCTCGCGCGCCTTTGTTACGCTTGCCGCGCGCTCGGGCGCCAATCTCGCGATCGTGCAAATGCAGGATCTGTTGGGCTTGGGCGACGCGGCGCGGTTCAACGTTCCCGGCGCCGTCAAGCCGGAGAATTGGTCCTGGCGGTTCAGCTGGGATCAGATCGAGCCGGCGCGCACCGCCCACGCGCGCGCGGCGTTCGCCGACGCGGGCCGGTCGCCGCCGGAGGGCGCGCCGTGAGCGGGGCGGGGC
>JBHJGU010000066.1:0-32664 GCA_050331475.1 Maricaulaceae bacterium
CCGGATTGTCATTCATCTTGTTGAATGCACCGGGTCCATTGCAATTAAACCTCATATTCGACAATGCGATGTCTTAGTTCGCAATGTCGAAATGCATAAACGCCGCGCACCGGTTCGCCATATTAGCGATCGCCTTGACGAGCGGTTTAAGCTCAGGGCGTCGGTGAATTTGATCGGAGCTGTGCCACCCCCCGACGTTCGATTTTCTCTGCCCCGGATCACGCGCCTCCAGCGTTTTCATTAAAGCCAGCGCCTGCGCGTTCATCGCTTCGTGATCGCGGAGGTTAAACGTCCAAATCGGCGTGCTGAAAAAATCTTTGGCTTGGCCGGATCGATGACGATGTCCATGCGCGCCTCCTCGAACACGGTCTAAATGACCGATCTAACCGGTCCCCGAACCGAGGCCACACCCGTAGGGCGGGCACAGACCGCGGTGCGATCACCTTGCCACACTCTGGCCACACCGCTATCACCCGAGGCTTCTAAACCGGCGAGGCATCGAAAAGACCGACATGGGAAAAATAATCGTATTGGGAGGCGATGGATTTTGCGGCTGGCCCACGGCGCTGCATTTGTCCGCCCGCGGCCATAACGTCATCATCGTTGACAACTTATCCCGTCGTAAAATTGATATCGAGTTAGAAGTTGAAAGCTTAACGCCGATCCGTCCGATTTCTGAGCGCTTGGCCGCGTGGAAAGAGATTTCTGGCAAATCTATTCCGTTTCATAACATCACCATCGGCGAAAACTACCATCGTCTCCTGACGCTGATCAGAGACGAACAGCCCGACGCTATCATCCACTTCGCCGAACAGCGCGCCGCGCCCTATTCCATGAAGTCTTCGTGGCATAAGCGCTACACGGTCAACAACAACCTTAACGCCACGAATGACGTGCTCGCCGCGATCGTGGAGTCCGGGGTGGATGCGCACTTAATCCATCTCGGCACGATGGGGGTTTACGGTTATGGCACCGCGGGAATGAAAATCCCAGAAGGTTATTTGCGCGTTCAAGTGGAGACAGAGAACGGCGCGCACGAACAAGAGATTTTGTACCCAGCCAATCCGGGCTCAATCTATCATATGACAAAAACTCAAGATCAATTGTTCTTCTATTTCTATAATAAGAATGACCACATCCGGATCACGGATCTTCATCAAGGGATTGTTTGGGGCACACAGACTGAAGAAACCAAACAAGACCCGCGCCTCATAAATCGCTTCGACTATGACGGCGATTTCGGCACGGTGTTAAACCGGTTCTTGATGCAGGCGGCCGTCGATTATCCGCTGACCGTTCACGGCACCGGCGGGCAAACCCGCGCCTTCATCCATATTCAAGATACGGTTCGGTGCATCGAACTCGCTGTCGAACACCCCCCGCAAAAGGGCGAGCGGGTGAATATCCTCAACCAAATGACCGAAACCCACCGGGTGCGGGACCTCGCGCAAATGATCGCCAAATTGACTGGAGCGCAGGTCGCTCAAGTTGAGAACCCGCGCAATGAGGCCGCCGAAAACGATCTTCACGTCTCCAATGAGCGGTTTTTGGGGCTAGGGCTGAAACCGATTACCTTGGAGGCGGGCTTGCTGACCGAGGTCGCCGAAATCGCGCGCCGCTATGCCGATCGCTGTGACGTTTCGAAGATCCCTTGCGTCTCGAACTGGCGCTGATGCGCAGGCGCCCAGCGCGAGGCGTTCAAGCTCCCGCGAGCTTGGCTTGAGCTTATCGCGAGAGGCTGAGACAAGATCGCGGCGTGTTTCTCAACCGATAAGGGGGCCGATCATGGCCAATTTGAACTCCTCTGTGCGCGCGGGCTTGCTCGGCGGCGCGCTCGCCATCTTCGCGCCGCTGGCTTTGGCCCATCACGGCGCCGAAGGCGGGCATGCCGTCGACGGGCTTGACCCGACCACGGCGGAAAAAATCGACGCGGCTTTGGCCGGCGATCACCGCTCGGACTCCAACAAGGCACGCGACGCCTACCGCAATCCCAAGGAAACGTTGGCTTTCTTTGGCCTACGTTCGGATATGAGCGTGGTCGAGATTTCGCCCGGCGGCGGTTGGTACTCCGAAATCCTCGGACCGGTGCTCGCCGAAGACGGCGTGCTCTACGCAGCGCAATATGACATCAACAACACCCGCGCGCCGTTTTTCCGCGGTGCGGTGGCGACTTTTTTGACCAAGCTGGTCGAGAACCCAGACGTCTACGCCAGCACGAAAATCACCACGTTTGATCCGCCCACGCCCCTGACCGAAGCCGCGCCCGAGCCGGTGGACATGGTGCTGAGCTTCCGCAACGTGCACAATTGGATGGGCGGGGGCTTCGAAGCCGACGCGTTTCAGGCGTTTTACGACATCCTCAAGCCCGGCGGCGTGCTCGGCGTGGTGGAGCACCGCCTGCCCGAAGACCGCGACCAACCCGAACGCGCGCGGACCGGCTATGTGAAGGAATCGCTGACGATTGAGATGGCGGAAGCCGCCGGTTTCGAGTTCGTCGCCGCCTCGGATGTGAACAACAATCCGGCTGACACGGCGGACCATCCGCGCGGGGTTTGGACCTTGGCGCCCACTTTGGCGATGGGCGATGAAACGCCGGATGGAATCCGTGAGATCGGCGAGTCAGACCGCTACACTTTGAAATTCGTCAAACCGCAGATCGAAGCGGCTGCGAACACCCCGGACAGGACGGCGCGCGCCGCGGCCCCGGCGTCCAATCAAGGCGGCGGGTCCTAGCGCCTTCCGCTAACGCGAAGCGGGCGGACCCTTTCGGATCCGCCCGCACCCGCGTCTCGAACCTGAGGCGGCTTAGCTGTTGAGCGCCGACGCCGCATTCCGCTCCGCCGCCCGCGCCATAGCGCTTTCCTCGGCTAAAGCCCGGATCAAATGCAGCAGCCCTCCGCGCAGGCTGGCCGAGCGAATTTTCGCGAATGCGGAGGCCAGTTCCACCCCGTCCGGCGAGTTGATAAAGTCATAGACCAGCTCGGTGTCGCCGAGTTCCTTCAACGCGGCGGCGTCATGGTCCATGGGGCCTTCGTAGCCCTCGAAGAAGAAGCTCACCGGCACGTCTAATGCGCGGCTGGCTTCCCAAAGCCGGCTAGCGGCGAGGCGGTTGGCGCCACGCTCGTACTTCTGAACCTGTTGGAAGGTGACGCCTAGTTCCCGGCCCAGCCGGTCTTGGCTCATACCCATCGTGATCCGGCGCAGACGCACCTGCGCGCCGACATGAACGTCGATCGGATGTGGGCCTTCGGTCTCTAATTCTGCACTCACGCTCATTCTCCATTATCTCAAGCTCTGGTCGACCGTCGCCCGATGCGCGTTTACATCGGGTCGCAATCTTCCTTGGCGCCGAGTGGCGCGGACCAACCAAATTGCATTGATGCGCCCCAAAACCAAAGGTTCAATGTGCGCTTACGTGCTGCAAATCAGGGTTTAGGCGCGTTTTTTGATCAATTGTCCACCTAGTGGACGCTTAGATAAAGTTATTTATGTTCAAAATCTCGATGATGAAGGGTTCTTTGTGCACTCAATCGCGAGTTTTTGAAATTCGTTGCCAGCGACCGTTTCCGCTCACCGATCTGTGATACCAGGCGGTCTTGGCGCGCGGTCGCCAAACCACCAAAGCGTCGCCGCGCTAGCGGCGAAGGCGATGTTCGCGACGAAATACTCAATCAGATCCGCCTTCGCCTGGGCGCTCGCGCCAATCGCCGCCGGGTCACGAAGAACCGCGAACAACACCGCAAGATAAACGGCCCACAACAAGGGCGTGAGCACCGGGCGCACCATGGCGCGAACCGCGTTCACCCAAGGATAGCTTGGCGGGGCGTTCGCCGCGCGCAAGCTTTCGCGCAGGCCGTCATAGCGACCTTCCACTTGAGCCAACGCAATTTCGCGTTCGGTCTCCTCCACGCGCAGTTCGGCGTTCAGCCGGTGGAGTTCGCGCTCATGGTTCCACCGCGCCCGCTCATGGGCGAGTTCGCTGCGTCGTTCGAAAAACCCCGCAACGCGCCCCAGCGCCGCGCCCACCACGCCGAACAGCCCGCCCGATAAAGCGTTCGCCCCGAAACTCGCTAGCTCATCCATAACCGCCTCGCGCGCTCGCCCGACCACCAGCGGCGACCGGGGCGTTGATCCATATGCAGAAAGCTTTGGTAAAATCCGAAGGAGCGGAAACCGCTCGCCAAGGCTTGGTCGTAAAGCGCGAACCGGTCATGGCCGGCCAACGCGACATCCACCGCAATCCGACGATGGGCGGATAACGGCGCCCCGCCCACGATCGCGTTCCACACCCCGCAGCGGTGGGCCGAATTGATCCGCAATGGCCGCCCGACGGCGTCGCGCAGTCGCTGCAGCGCATCGAAAAACCCCGGATCGAACCAAAACTCACCAACGCAGTGACGGCCCGCGCAGCGACAGGCGAGCTCGGCGGGGGTGAAGTTCGGCCACCGCGCCGTGTCCCACGGCGCATCGCGCCAATCCGCCCACAACATACCCAACCTTTCCGCCGCTATTGACCGATCGTAAGTCGACACAGTTCTCGCCGCAGTGTCCGCGGAACCAACGCGCGGGGGATTAATTGGATTTATCCGCAGGACCCCGCTTGACCGGACCCCATCGCCAAGGCCATCTCGTCGGTCATGACACGCACTCCAACGGCCGCTGAAAACAGCCCGGTTCGACCGCTGGCCGATGCGTTCGCCTCTTACGATCAAGCGGCTTGGCGGGCGCGGGCGGAAGCCGCCCTCGCGGGTCGCTCCATTGACAAAGCCCTCACGCGACGGACGCTCGACGGTCTGACGCGCGGCCCGTTTATGAGCGCGCAGGACGCGCCGGCCCCGGAACCCTTGCTGTGGCGATCTCCGGTCGACGCCCATCGCGCCTGGCATCTCGACGCCTGGATTGACACCGCCGACCCGGGCCGCGCGAACGCTCACGCGTTAGAAGCGCTCGAAGGGGGGGCGAGCGCCTTGGCGATAGCGCTCGACCCGACCGGGGAGAACGGTGTGGCTGTTCGAACCGCGCACGACCTCGCTGAGGTTTTAGCCGGGGTCGATTTGGCGCTCGCGCCTGTGCGGCTTTATTGGCGCGGCGTTGAGGGGCTCGACGCCGCCGCCCTGTTCATAAGCTGGTTAGAGACGACCGGAGCGCCGCTTGACGAGCTTGACGCAGGCTGCGGATTGAGTCCGCCAGACCCTAGAGCGATGACCGACAGCCTTGCGCTGGCGCGATGGGCGGTGGACACCGCGCCAGGCGTGCGGGTTTACGCAGCTGACGCGGCGGACCGGATCCACGAGGCCGGCGGCGGCGCAGTCGACGAGCTCGCCGGGTTCGCCGCGCAAACCGTGGCGTTCCTTAGAGCGCAAATCGATGCGGGACTGCCCCCCGCTCAAGCCTTTGCCGGCATCGAGGCGCGGTTTAAACTCGACGCCGATGTCCCGGGCGGCGTGGCGAAGTTGCGCGCGGCGCGGCGGTTGCTCGCCCGCATCGCCGCCGCCTTCGGGCTCGACTCGATGGTGGGTCTGCGCCTGCACGCCGCCGGCTCGTTGCGCATGCTAACGCGGCGCGATGTGTGGACCAATGTGGTGCGTCAAAGCTTGGCCGCGACGGCCGCCGCGTTGGGCGGGGCGGACGCGCTGGCTTTGGTTCCGTTTACCCATCCTTTGGGCGGGACGACCCCTTTGGCGCGCCGACTGGCGCGCAATACGGGGCTGGTTCTGATGCATGAAAGCCGGCTAGGCGCAGTCGAAGATCCCGCCGCCGGCGCTTACGCCATCGAGGCTTTGACCGACCAGACCGCGCGGGCCGCCTGGGCGCGCCTGCAAGCGATCGAAGCCGAGGTGGGATGGTTTGCGGCGCTCAAAGCGGGCTCGATCGCAGACGCTGTGCAAGCCACCGCGCAAATCCGCCATGACCGGATCGCAACACGACGCGACGCACTGATCGGTGTCAGCGATTTTCCGCCGCTCGAGGATACGCCGCCAAAGCTGGAGCCGTCCCCCGTTAAGCCGCCCAATACCGCCGAGGTCATGACGGCGCACGACTGGGCCGGGCGGCTAAGCCAAGCCCGTGACGGCCTCGCCGTTCGGATCGCACCGGGGGCGTCAGATGGGCTAACGCGAATCCGATTGAGCGCGCCTTTCGAGGCGTTGGGCGAGCGGGCCGCCAATCTGAACAACCGTCAGGTCTGGCTTGCGGTGTTGGGCCGAGCGGATCGCGCGACCCCGCGGCTCGGGTTCGCGGCGAACCTGTTCCGCGCCGGCGGACTCGATCCGATCCAAGGCCCGGCCGGCCTGGACGCACCGGCTCTGGCGGACGCCGCACGCGCGGCGGACCCGGGTTTAATCGTGCTCTGCGGCGAGGACGCAGCCTATGCGGAGCACGCAGACGCCGCCGCCCGCGCGTTGGCGACCGTCGCGCCGGTCTGGATCGCGGGCAAACCTGGGTACCACGACACCGCCTGGCGCGCGGCCGGGGTCGAACGCTATATCTTCGCCGGCTGTGACGCGCTTGAAGCCCTTGACGCGGCGATGAGCATGCTGGAGCGGAAGGCGGGCGCGCCATGACCGGCGGCCCCGATTTCACGGCGCTGGACTTCGACACGCTAGCCCCTGCGGCGGACGCGAGGTCGTCGGAGGCTTCAGGGTGGGACACGCCCGAGGGCTTGATGGTTAAACCGCGCTACGGCCCGGAAGACCGTGTGGGCGTGGATTTCGCGGACACCATGCCCGGGGCGCCGCCGTTCGTGCGCGGACCCTACCCCACGATGGACCCCGCCCGCCCGTGGACGATCCGACAATACGCGGGTTTTTCAACCGCAGAGGCGTCGAATGCGTTTTACCGGCGGAATTTGGCGGCGGGGCAGAAGGGGCTGTCGGTCGCCTTCGATCTCGCCACCCACCGGGGCTATGACTCCGATCATCCCCGGGTCGTCGGCGATGTGGGCATGGCCGGGGTCGCCATCGATTCAATTTACGACATGCGCATTCTGTTCGATCGCATCCCGCTTGACGCCATGAGCGTGTCGATGACCATGAACGGGGCGGTTTTACCGGTGCTTGCGCTCTATGTCGCAGCGGCGGAGGAGCAAGGCGTGGCGCCGGCCCAGCTATCGGGCACGATCCAAAACGATATCCTCAAAGAATTCATGGTGCGGAATACCTATATTTATCCGCCCCTACCGAGCTTACGCATTATTTCGGACATCTTCGCCTACACGGCCGAACATATGCCGAAGTTTAATTCGATCTCGATTTCTGGCTATCACATGCAGGAAGCGGGCGCGACGGCGGACCTGGAGCTTGCTTACACGCTCGCCGACGGGATCGAATATGTCCGCGCCGGGGTTGGCGCCGGACTGAATGTGGACGCCTTCGCGCCGCGGCTATCGTTCTTTTTCGGCATCGGCATGAATTATTTTATGGAGATCGCTAAGCTACGCGCCGCGCGCCTGTTATGGGCGAAGCTGATCCAAGCCGAATTCACGCCCAAGGCGGAAAAATCCCTGGCCCTACGCACCCATTGCCAAACCTCGGGTTGGTCGCTGACCGCCCAGGACGTGTTCAACAACGCCGTGCGCACCACGATCGAGGCGCTGGCCGCGGTCGACGGGCACACCCAATCCCTGCACACCAATTCGCTCGACGAAGCGCTGGCGCTCCCCACGGACTTCTCCGCCCGGATTGCGCGGAACACCCAGCTTGTGCTCCAGCATGAAGCCCATGTTTGCGACACCATCGACCCTTGGGGCGGGTCGTACTTCGTCGAGCGACTAACCCATGATCTCGCCGTGCGCGCGCTGGAGCACATTGAAGAGGTCGAGGCCCAAGGCGGCATGGCGAAAGCCATCGAAGCGGGGCTGCCCAAGCTGCGCATCGAAGAGGCCGCCGCCCAGACCCAAGCGCGGATCGACACCGGCGCGCAGCCCATCATTGGGGTGAATTGCTTCCCTCCGGACATGGCCGACGACATTCCCGTTTTGAAGGTAGACAATGCGGAAGTCCGGGCCGCTCAGATTGCGCGCCTTCAACAGCTCAAAGCCGACCGGAACAGCGCGGCCGCCCAAACCGCGCTCGACGCGCTGACAGCCGCCGCGCGGTCGGGGGCGGGGAACCTTATGGCCTTATGCGTCGACGCGGCGCGGGCCAAAGCCACGGTGGGGGAAATGTCCGACGCCATGGAGGCCGCCTTTGGCCGCCACCAAGCCACCATTCAGTCCGTGTCCGGGGTGTATGCGCGCGCGGCGGCCGGCAATGACGCGGTGTTGCAGGCGCGCGCCGCAGCCGACGATTTCGCAGAAACTGACGGCCGACGGCCGCGCATCCTGATCGCCAAAATGGGCCAGGACGGCCATGATCGCGGCCAGAAGGTCGTCGCCTCGGCTTTTGCCGATCTGGGCTGGGATGTGGACATTGGCCCGCTGTTCCAAACCCCCGAAGAAGCCGCGCGTCAGGCCGTTGAGAACGATGTCCATATCGTTGCGGCCTCCTCGCTTGCGGCCGGCCATCTGACCCTGGTGCCGGCCTTGCGCGACGCGCTCGCCGATCAAGGCCGCTCAGATATTCTGATCGTGGTGGGCGGCGTGGTGCCGCCTGACGACGTGCCAACCTTACAAGCGATGGGGGCTGCGGACGTGTTCCCCCCGGGCACGGTGATCGCCAAGGCGAGCCTCAACCTGATCGCCCGGCTCAATGAGCAAACCTCAAGCTAAGCCTGCGGAGCTTTCTGATGATCATGACCACCACGCCTAGCCTCGAAGGCCGACAGATCAAAACCTATCTCGGCATTGTTGTCGGCGAGGCGATCTTAGGCGCAAATTTGTTCCGCGACTTCTTCGCCAGCATCCGCGACATTGTCGGAGGACGTTCTGAAGCCTACGAGAAATCCTTGGGCGAAGCGCGCGCCACCGCCATGGCGGAAATGGCCGAGCGTGCGCAGATCATGGGGGCCAATGCGGTCGTGGGCGTGGACATCGACTATGAGGTCATCGGCGAGCAAGGCTCGATGATGATGGTCTCGGTGTCCGGCACGGCGGTGATCACCCAATCGATTTGAGCAGCGGTGGGGGCTGACTTAAACTCCGCGCCATGGGCTGGGATATCCGCAAAAACGCGTTGATCGCACAACGGAACAGCGGCGGCCTGTCTCTTAGTACCACGGTCAGCGCGCAAGCCGGAGTCGCGGCGAACCGGGGCCTTGATCCAGACACCAAAGCCCGGGATGGCGACGCTTTGGTCGTGGCGTTTGCATGAGCCGCGCGGACGACGACCTCGCCGCGGCGCTGACAGCCGGTCACCGCGCAGCGCTGGGCCGGGCCATTACGCTGGTCGAGTCCCACCGTCTCGCCCACCGCGACCGGGCGCGGGCGCTGTTGTCAGCGCTCTTGCCCCGAACGGGCGGCGCGCATCGGATCGGGCTCACCGGACCGCCCGGGGCCGGTAAATCCACGACGATCGAGGCGCTGGGTTTGAGCCTCACAGCCCAGGGTTTGAAGGTCGCCGTGCTGGCCATTGACCCCTCCAGCCAAGCCACCCGCGGCTCGATCTTGGGCGACAAGACGCGCATGGGCGCGCTGGCGGTGGATCCCCACGCGTTCATCCGGCCCTCCCCCTCATCCGGCGCGCTCGGCGGCGCAGGCGCGAAGACCCGCGAGACGATCTTGCTCTGTGAAGCGGCGGGCTATGAGGTGGTGATCGTGGAGACCGTCGGGGTGGGTCAGTCCGAAACCTTAGTCGCGGACATGACCGACACCTTCGTCACGCTGATGCAGCCGGGCGCCGGGGACGAATTGCAAGGCCTAAAAAAGGGGCTATTGGAGCGAGCCGATATCATCGCTGTCAATAAAGCGGACGGCGCGCTTAAAGCGGCCGCCGAACGGACAGCGCGAGACCATAAAGCCGCGCTAAAAATCCTCAGCGCGCGGTCTGATGGCTGGGTCCCGTCGGTCACGGTGCTCTCCGCGCTAACCGGAAGCGGCGTTGCCGAGTTATGGGCCGCTATCGACCAGCACCGGCGGTTCGGGGACCGCACAGGCGCGTTCGAGAAACGCCGAGCCGGTCAAAACGCGCAATGGTTCGATGCCCTTATTTCTGAAGGGATCGGCGAGATGATCACGAGCGCCAGTGAACTCATCGAAGAACGCGAGCGTCTGCGTGCGGCGGTGGCGCGTGGGGAGGAACCGGCGCGTGTGGCCGCCGAAACTTGGCTAAACGCCTTCGGGACGCGGTTTTACGGGCGTCCTTAACGCTCGGCCATCAACGCCCGAGCCTGGGCTTGCCATTCGTCCCGCTCGATCCGGCCTTTAAAATTCAGTTCGCCATCAACGCGGGCGATATCGGCAGCTGTCCAATTCACGATTTGCGCATAAGAGGTGACGCCGATATTATTGAGCTTCTCCTCCAGTTTGGGGCCGACGCCTTTGATCTTTTTCAAATCGTCGGGACCTTGGGACGCTGCGGGCGCGGGCTTAGGTTTCGGCGTCTCCGCAACGGGCGTCGGCTCGGGCGCGGGAGCGGGCTCTGGGGTCGACTTCGGCGCAGGCTCGGCTTTTGGCGTTGACGCCGCCTTAGGTTTGGCGGCCGACTTGGGCTTAATTTTGGTCTCCGCTTTTGCCGCGGTCGCCTTCATCGGCGTCGCTTTATCGTCGGATTTGGACGCGTTGCCTGTCTCGGTGTCGTTAAAAACATAGCGGTACCCGAAATACAGCGTCGCAATCACCACAGCGGCCATTATCAATTCCGTCATTACGTCCTCCCAAAGCGAAGCAATCCACTTAACCGGGCGCAGTGTAGCGGAAGTTTTTGATTCTCGAGAAGGCCTCGACGTCGCAATCGAGCCAATTACGGCGCTTATTTGCGAAACGTAAACGGGGTGGCCCCGCGACGGTCTTGGTCGACCTCCAGCCCGGCCGCTAAAGGGGGAGCGGCGCGCCACGCGCAGTCCACCCGATCGCAGAGGCGACAGGTGACCCCGATCGGTTCGGCGACAAAGTCCCGGCCGAAACCCAGGCGGTCAAAGTGCACGATCTGGTCAGCCTCCTGCGCCTCGCATCCCACGCCGATCGCAAAGACTGGCGCAGGTTCGCCTAATCCGCCTCCGTCCCGCTCCACGGTCCGCGCCAAGGTCGCATAACGTCGACCGTCCGCCAGCTCCACGCACTGGGCGAGCAAACGCCCCGGCGAGCGAAACGCTTCGAACAGGTTCCACCGCGGACACGCGCCGCCCGTCCGCGCGAACGGAAACACACCGCCGCCAAAGCGCTTAGACACGTTGCCCGCCGCATCCACCCGGATCATGAAGAACGCAACCCCGGCGTTGGAGGGGCGGCGCAGGGTCGTCAGACGGTGGCAAATCTGCTCAAAGCTCGCTTCGAACCGCCGCCGCAGCACCATCAAATCATAGCGAGAGGCCCGCGCCGCTTCGAGGAACGGGCCGTACGGGGCCATCACGGCGCCGGCCACATAATTGGTCAGTCCAAGTTTGTAGAGCTTCAACGCAGGCGTGCTGGAAAACGCTTCACGCTCGGCGAGCGCATTGATCAGGTCGTCAAACTCGAGCTGCGCAATTTGGCTCGCCATCTGGAAGGCTCGCGCGTGGGCGGGCAGCATTTCTGAGAGCAACAGTCGGCGCGCATGGCGGTCATATCGGCGTAAACCGCCTTGCATCACGTCAGCGGGCGCAATGGTGACCCGCACATCGTGTTTGGCGTCCAGCCGATCCTCTAATCGCGCCGCACGGGCGCGCACAGTGATCCGCGCCTCCGCACTGAGCCGTTCGGCGGCCGCTTCGAGTTCCGCATAGTGGTTTTCATTGCGGATCAGCGCGTCGCGCACTTCCTCCACCGCCAAGCTTGGCGACGGCGCGCCGAACGTGTCCGCACGCTCCACAGCCTTCTCGGCTAAACCGTCCGCCGTTCGGGCCGCCGCGCGATACGCTTGATTCAGACGGACGAAAGCGGAGGCCGCGCGCGGGGCCAGCCGCATGAAAGCGCGCAGATCCTCCCGCTCTAAAGCGAACCCTGAGAGCGCAGGCTCCGCAGCCGCCTCCTGCAGATCGTCGAGCAATTGCGGTTCGCCTGGGGCGACGAGGCCCGACAGATCCAGCCCATAGACCGCGCGCATCTGGTCAGCCACCCGCGGCGTCGCCGGTCGGCGATCGTTTTCCAACAGGTTGAGATAACTCACCGAAACGCCCAAGCCCTCCGCCATTTGCGCCTGGGTTAAGCCCCGTTCGCGTCGAAGCCGACGAATGCGCGCGCCCGCGTATCCGCTGCGCGCGCTCATGGTGCGCGCCCGCTCAACGACCGGGCTAAGGACTGCGCGACTTCACACATTTACAAACACCCCCGGATTTCTATTACAAAATTTGACACGTAACTGATTGCGACGAAACCCATTCACGCGATGCTGCGGCGCAGTGTATGTGTTGTAGCGTTACATAGTCGACATTGGTCGTTTGGAGGACCCCATGGCGGTGGATAGCCTAACGTTTGAGGATTTAATCCCTGGAGCCCCGAAGTCGCGCTTTGCCGGCGTTAAGCGCAATTATTCGGCCGCTGAAGTGCAGCGCCTGCGCGGCTCGGTAACGATCGCCCAGACTCTGGCCGAACGCGGGGCGAACAAGCTCTGGGAGCTCCTGCACACCGAGGATTACGTGAATGCGTTGGGCGCGCTTTCGGGCAATCAAGCCATGCAGATGGTGCGCGCGGGCCTGAAGGCGATTTATCTTTCGGGCTGGCAAGTGGCTGCGGACGCCAACCTCGCCGGCGCCATGTATCCCGATCAATCGCTTTATCCGGCGAACTCCGCGCCGGAACTCTGCCGCAAGATCAACCGCACGCTCCAACGCGCCGATCAAATCGAGTGCGCGGAAGGCGATCCCACCCGCGATTGGTTCGCCCCCATTGTGGCGGACGCGGAAGCCGGCTTTGGCGGGCCGTTGAATTGCTATGAAATCATGCGCGCTTTTATCGAGGCTGGCGCCGCCGGGGTGCATTTCGAAGACCAAGTGGCGGCGGAGAAAAAATGCGGCCATTTGGGCGGCAAGGTGCTGGTGCCTACTCGCGCCCATGAGCGCAATCTCAACGCCGCCCGGCTCGCCGCCGACGTGGCGGGGGGCGGCACGCTGCTCGTCGCACGGACCGCCGCCGCACGCCCCACCCTCCCCAACTCGGACGTGGACGAGCGCGACCACGAATTCATTGATTTTGACGCGGGCCGCACGTCGGAGGGCTTCTTCCGGCTCAAATCCGGCATGGGCGTCGATCACTGCATCAAGCGCGGGTTGGCCTACGCAGAATACGCCGATCTGCTGTGGTGGGAGACCTCGAAACCTAATCTGGACGAAGCGCGCCGCTTCGCCGAGGCGGTGCATGATAAGTTTCCTGGCAAGCTCTTGGCGTACAACTGTTCGCCGTCGTTTAACTGGCGCGCCAATCTCGATCTCGACACCATCGAGACCTATCAGCGCGAGCTTGGCGCGATGGGATACAAATTCCAGTTCGTGACCCTGGCGGGCTTTCACCAGCTCAATTACGGCATGTTCGAGCTGGCGCGCGGCTACAAAGCCCGCGGCATGGGCGCGTATTCCGAGCTGCAGCAAGCCGAGTTCGACGCCGAGCCCGATGGTTACACCGCTACTCGTCACCAACGCGAAGTGGGCACGGGCTATTTCGATCTGGTCAATCAGACGTTGTCAGGTGGCGAGGCGTCGACCACCGCGATGGGCGAGTCCACTGAAGCGGCTCAATTCCAAGCCGCGGAGTAAGCCCCGCACCCAAGCGCGCCGGCCAGCCCGGCGCGCTTTTTCCTGAGCCAACCCTGGGGAGTTGCTATGACCCTGGTCGTCAAGCCCAGAGATCTCGTCATCCGCACCGCCGATATCTGCGACGCTCATGGGACGGCCGCGCGAGTGATCGTCATGCCGTGGCGCGATTTCGGTGGCCGGTCGGCGTTTCACGGCCCCATCGAGACGGTGGAGTGCTTTGAGGACAACTCCAAAGTCCGCGAGGCGCTCGAGGAACCCGGCCAGGGCCGCGTGCTTGTGGTCGACGGCGGGGGGTCGCTGCGCTGCGCGCTGGTGGGCGGCAATCTCGCCAAGCTGGCCCAGGACAATTCCTGGGCGGGCGTCGTGGTGCATGGCGCAGTGCGCGATGTCCACGAACTCGCCGCCGCCCAAGTTGGCGTCAAAGCGCTGGGCGTGCATCCGCGCCGGTCAGACAAGCGGGGATTGGGCGCGCGCGGGCCGGCGGTGCGCTTTGCGGACACCATTTTTCACGCCGGCGATTGGGTTTACGCGGATGAGGACGGGCTAGTGCTCGCCTCCCAACCCCTGCATCCGGTCTGACACAGTTTTGAGGTCACTATGAACGAACGCTCCCTTCCCCAAGGCGTGCGGGTGCGCGGCCCGCTCCAGCCGGGCTATGACACGATCCTGACCCCCGAGGCTTTAGCCTTTATCGCGGATTTGGAGCGCCGGTTTGGCCCCCGCCGCCGCGCGCTGCTCGAGGCGCGCCAAGCGCGTCAAGCCCGGCTGGATCAGGGCGAACGTCCGGATTTTCCAGCCGAAACCGCGAAGATTCGCGCGGAGGACTGGACCGTGCGTCCGGCGCCGGAGGATTTGCGCGACCGGCGGGTGGAAATCACCGGCCCCGTCGACCGGAAAATGGTCATCAATGCGCTCAATTCCGGCGCGTCCTGTTTCATGGCGGACTTTGAAGACGCCTCAAGCCCGAGCTGGGCGAACATGGTCGAGGGCCAGATCAATCTGCGCGACGCGGTCAACCGCACAATTCGATTTGAGGACCCCAAATCGGGCAAAGCCTACGCCTTAAACGACGATCCCGCGGTATTGATCGTCCGCGCGCGCGGCTGGCATTTAGAGGAAGCCCATGTGGAGATCGATGGCCAGCCGATGTCCGCGGGCTTGTTCGATTTCGGGCTTTACTTGTTCCATAACCACGCCGCGCTGAAAGCCAACGCGACGGGGCCGTATTTCTACCTACCCAAGCTGGAAGGCGCCGCCGAAGCCGCGCTCTGGGGCGAGGTGTTCGCGGCCGCTGAGGATGCCCTCGGGCTTGACCGTGGGACCGCACGCGCCACGCTTCTGATCGAGACCATCCTGGCGAGCTTCGAACTCGATGAAATCCTCCACGCCATGAGGGATCACATTGTCGGGCTAAATTGCGGTCGCTGGGACTACATCTTCAGTTACATCAAGCGGTTCAAGGCCGATCCCGAGAAGGTTTTGCCCGACCGCGCACAAGTCACCATGACGACGCCCTTTATGCGCGCCTACGCCCAACGGGTTATTGCAGTGTGCCACCGTCGCGGCGCGCACGCCATGGGCGGCATGTCCGCGTTCATTCCGATCAAAGGCGACGATCGGGCCAATGCGCAAGCCTTTGAAAAACTGACCCTAGACAAGGTCCGGGAGGCCCATGACGGCCATGACGGCACTTGGGTCGCGCATCCGGGTATGGTGGAGGCCGCGCGCGCCGTGTTCGACGCGGTCATGCCCGATCAGAACCAGCTCACCAAGCAAAGCGCCGCCGAACAGACCGCAGCCCAGCTGCTCGCCCCCTGCCCCGGCGCCATCACCCAAGAGGGCGTCGACACCAATGTGGATGTGGGCGTGCGCTATATCGCAGCCTGGCTGCGTGGCCAGGGAGCGGTTCCACTCCACAATCTCATGGAGGATGCGGCGACGGCGGAAATCTCCCGCGCTCAGCTCTGGCAATGGCGCACCCATGCCGCGCGCACCTCCGACGGCTCGGTAATCGACACGGACCGGCTAGAGGCCGCGTTCGCCGACTGCGCCGCGCGATTGCGCGATGAGGTGGGATCGGAAGGCTACCACCGCCTGAAATACGCCGACGCGGTGGAGATTATGCGCGAGCTGGTCTTTGCGGATGATTTCGCAGAGTTTCTCACCCTGCCCGCCTATGAGCGGATTAAAACGCTGGTGGATTAAAGCGCCGGGCGAAAAAGTGGAACCCGGTTTTTCGCGATATCCGGCGCGATCCTTTAAGACTTTAGATCGTCGGGCGATGTCGATTAATCACCTGACGATCTGAGCGCGTTTGCGCCCCAGAACATCGCGCAAAAACAAAGGCCGGAGGCGCGCGCCCCCGGCCTTTTCTGTCTTATGAACGCGCCGGTTAGTAGCGCGCGGCCAGACGCGCGCCCCAGGTGCGCGGCGCGCCCAAGAAGGCGTTAAACGCGTCGTCGCCCGGTCCCGGCGCGGGGCCAGCTTGCAAGGGCGCGTCAAACACGACTTGGAAGAAGTCGGCGTTGGTGACGTTCTGCGCAAATAGCTCGACCGACCAGCGACGGTTCGCCTCTCCCAATGCGAGCCGGAGATTGATGGTGCCGAACGCATCTTGGACTTTCTGCGGGTCCAGGTCGGAGCCGGTGTTGAACTCGGTCACAAACCGACCGTCGATGTGGAACCGCCCGACCAGATCGTCGAAATTCGGGATCGGCCATTCATAGGTCGCGCCACCTTGTAGGGTCCAACGCGGCGCCAGCGAAGCTTGCGCGCCGGACAATTGGTCCACCTCAACGACGCCGGTGAGCGGGAACTCCTGGAAGAAGGCGTCATTGAAGGAGACATTGCCGGTCAACGACAGACCTTCGATTGCTGGCGGGTTCCACAAGCTCTCCAGCTCGAAGCCGCGCGTAATCACTTCGTCAATGGAGGTGACAAAGAACGACACACCCGAGAAAGTGTTCAACTGGAAGTCGTCGAAAATCTGATAGAAGCCGGTGAGGTTCAAGAGCAGTTGATTATTAAACCAGCCGGTCTTCAAGCCGACTTCGAAAGAATCAACCGTTTCTTCGTCGAACTGCGCGTCCAGCCCTTCGCCAGACTCAAGCAGTTCGGTGAAGTTCACCGGCGTCACCCCATCAGCCAAGGTCACAAAACGGTCGAGGTTGAACCCGCCCGCTTTGTAGCCGCGCGAATAGCTGGCGTAGCCGAGGATATCGTCGGTCAAACGGTGGCTCAGGCTAATATGACCGGTGACCTCATTCTCCGTCCGGCTGTCGTCAATACCGATTTCGGCGAAGACGTCGCGCACAAACGGCAAGCAAGTCGACCCCGCAATAGTGCCGGCCAGGGTTGGGGTGACCGGCCCGGGCACGCCCGGCGGCACGCCGAGCGAGGCGTTCACCGCAGTCGCCAGGTTCACCAGCGTTAACTGGTTTTCCGGCAGACCGAAATCGAGCGCGGAGCCGAAGAGGCTTTCAAAAACGTCGCACGCCGGGCCAACGCCTTCGGAGAAATCCGCCGTCGCGTCCTTGACCTCCCGCGTGAAACGCAGACCCGCGGTGACTTCGGTGCGATCGGAGACGCTCCACGTCGTTTGACCAAAAAACGCAAAGGAATTCAGGCTCTGGTTAAACACGTCGCCCTGATTGCCGCCATCCCCGGGCAAGCCTGCCCCGGCCGCAAACGGCACGAAACCGTCAATGGGGCCAACGCCAAAGGGCGCAAACGCCCCCACGCCGATGGCGTTGGTCAAGTCTGAGATGAAGGTAAAGTCGGGCGCGCCGAGGGCCGCGGTCAATTGACCGGCGATGAACTCTTCGAACTCGCCGCCAAGCTGGATGGCGTCGCGACGTTCAAGCTGCTCGTTCTGATAAAAGAAGCCCACTTGCCAGAAGAAGTCGTTGTAGTCCCCGGCAAGCCGGATCTCTTGGGTAAAGGTGTCGAAATCGAACCCATTGAGATCTTCCGACCGGAAGGCGATATCCGCAGACGTGAAGTCCACGTCCTGGCCTTGATCGAAATCGAAGATCCGATAGCCCGTGATCGAGCTCAAGGTCGCGAAGCCCAAATCATAGTCGAGCTGCAGCGACACCCCGGTGTCGCGGATTTCTTGCTCAGTGTCGCGGTTGGCGTTGGCGACCCGATCGAACGGATCAAAGTCGGTGAACTGGTCGGGGTTGGAGAACGGCGTCTCGGTGGGATCCAAACCACCCAACGCGTTAACCAGCGGCGTGATGGAATTCGTCACCGTGGGCACGCCTAAGCAGCAATCCTCGTCGCGGATGGTGTAATCCCCGATGAGGCGGGCGCTGAACTTTTCATTGGGCTCCCAAAAGAACTGCCCGCGGAAGCTCCAAAAATTCGAATCGTCGTTTTCCGTGGACGTCCGCGGGCCGTTCCCCGTCTCCACATCCAAAAAGCCATCCCGGTTCTCCCGGACGAAATAGCCCCGGAAGCCCAGTGTGTCGGTCAAGGGCGCGCTGACCCCAACCGCCCCGCGCTGGAGCCCGAAATTGCCGACCTGATACTCGCCGGTGACTTCGAATTCGTCCTCCGGCGCTTTGGTGATCACGTGGATCAAGCCCGCGGAGGTGTTCTTCCCGAACAACGTGCCCTGCGGGCCACGCAGGAATTCAATGCGCTCAACCTCGCCCAATTCGCCGAAGCCCACGCCGTTACGACTGCGGATCACCCCGTCGATGAGCACTTGGACCGAGGATTCAAGACCCGGATTGTCGCCCACCGTTCCGATGCCGCGCACCCGCGCGGAGGTGATAGCCGAGGAGGTCGTCGAGGTGACGTTCAAACTCGGCGCGAGCTGAATGAGGTCCTTAATGTCGTTGACCCCAGAGTTCTGCAATTGCTCGGCCCCGTAGCTGGCGACCGCCACCGCGACGTCTTGCAAATTCTGCTCGCGTCTTTGGGCGGTGACGACGATCCGCTCGACCGTCGACTGGGTCGTCTGCACGGTTTCGGGATCCGCGGCGTCCTGCGCGAAAGCGGTAGAGCCGCCTGAAGCCGCCAAAGCCGTCGCTGCAAAAAGAGACGCGCGCAAGCGCGATGCCGGAAAAATCACGTATGGCCTCCCATGGATTCCCAGCGTTCGGAATAGGCTCCGCCGCTGATGTCATCGGTGTCTGAGCCTTCCGACTCACACCGGTTCGAACGCATTGTGCAATGACCTTATGCGGTTATCGACAGTCGCGCGCCGGGTTGATGAGCATTTTCACGATGTGTGATCTTTGTGTCACGATGACGCGTCCAGATGGGCGAACCGTTCCCCTGGTCAGCGGCGCGCTGGGTCGCTAGCGTTCCTGCGCCTTGGAGAGGACAGACGGATCAACCGTCGAAAGGGGAGCCATTATGCGCACGCTGTTATCACTTATCGCTGGACTGACGTCCGCGCTTGGGGCCGCCCACGCCGAAGTCGACAGATTCGCCCCGCGCGATGTCTTTGACCTGGAGGTCGCGTTTGATCCGCAGATCGCGCCGGACGGAACCCAAGTGGTCTATGTGCGCCGATCCATGGACATTATGACCGACGGCGCGCGCCAGCGGCTTTGGTCGGTGAACGCCGACGGGTCCGATCACCAACCTCTCGCCCTGCCCTCGGACCAGGACGCGTTCTCCCCGCGCTGGTCGCCCTCCGGCGATCGGTTGGCGTATGTCAGCGTGACTGAGGAAGGCCCAGAACTTCATGTGATGTGGATGGCCACCGGGGCGACCGCGCAACTGACCCAATTGGAAGCCAGCCCCGGATCGATCGCCTGGGCACCCGATGGTCGCTCCATCGCCTTTACCCAATTCGTAAAAGACGCCCATCCCAGCCCCGCCCCTTTGCCGGCCAAGCCCGAAGGCGCGGACTGGGCTGAGCCAGTCAAAGTCATCGACCGTCTGGATTACCGTTTTGACGGACGCGGGTTTACCGATCCAGGCGCAACTCAGGTTTTCATCGTGCCCGCCGAAGGGGGCGCACCGCTGCGGCTCACCGAAGACGCTTATGATTATGACGGGCTAGAGTGGACACCGGACGGCGCGCACCTGATCGCGGTCGCGAACCGCCAGGAGAAGGCGGAAATCCGCGATCCCAACGAGTCCGAAATCCATACGTTGGCGATTGAAACCGGCGTTGTCAGCCCGCTGACCGATCGTGATGGTCCCGACACAGCGCCTTCGGTGTCCCCCGATGGCCAGTTCATCGCCTTCACCGGCTATGACGATGACCGAACGGGGCACAATGTGACCCAGCTCTACGTCATGGACGCAGACGGATCGAACGTCCGCGCGCTAACCGCCGATTTAGAGCGCGACATCACCAACCCCCAATGGTCCGCCGACGGGGCCTGGATTTACGTGCAATTTGACGACGAAGGCGACACCGTCCTTGCGCGGATCGCGCCAGAAGGCGGTATGGAGCGGTTGGCGTCGAACTTAGGCGGCTATTCCCTGGGTCGACCTTACGGCGGAGCGTCTTATTCGCTCGCCGAAGACGGGACCTTTGCCTCGGTTACCACGCGTTTCGACCGGCCCGCAGACCTCATCGTCGGCGCGCCGGGAGAGACGCCGCGCCAATTGACCCAGCTCAACGAAGACCTGCTCGGTCGCAAAGACCTTGGCGCGATCGAGGAATTCGTCACGCCCTCGCGGATTGACGGGCTGGGGATCGAAGCCTGGGCCGTGTTCCCCCCCGGATTTGATCCGGAAAAGCGCTATCCGCTCATCCTGGAGATCCATGGTGGACCCTACGCCAATTACGGCCCGCGGTTTTCTGCGGAAGTCCAACTCTACGCCGCCGCCGGAGCGATTGTCGTTTACGCCAACCCGCGCGGATCCACCAGCTATGGCGAAGCTTTTGGCGATGAGATCAACAACAACTATCCCAATGAAGACTTTGACGATCTCATGAGCCTCGTCGACGCCATGGCTGCACGCGATTATGTCGACTCGGAGCGGCTCTTCGTCACCGGAGGCTCGGGCGGTGGGGTGCTCACGGCCTGGATTGTGGGGCACACCAACCGCTTCGCCGCCGCCGCCGTGCAGAAGCCGGTAATCAACTGGCTCAGCTTTGCGCTGTCCGCAGACATCTCCACCTTCGTTTCGAAGTATTGGTTTGATCAAGCCCCGTGGGAGGACCCGGAAGGCTATTGGGCGCGCTCGCCGCTCGCCTATGTCGGCGACGTCGAGACGCCCACCCTGTTAATCACGGGGGAGGCGGACTGGCGCACTCCGATTTGGGAGAGCGAGCAGTTCTACCACGCACTGCAACTGCGCGAGGTGCCCTCGCGATTGATCCGGGTGCCCGGCGCCTCCCATGGCATCGCCAATCGTCCCTCACAATTGCTCGCTAAGGTGCAAAACATTCTGGCCTGGTTCGAGGCTTATGGCCTGAACGAAGCGACCGATCCGGAGCCGGAAACAAGCGCGGCGCCCTAGCGTGGCCGCCCGCAACGGACCGAGCGCGTGTTCGTGTCCGTTGCGCGGCGCCCGCGCGCGTGGTCTAAGCGCGCATCTCATGCACGCAGACCGGGTCCCGGAGCCGCCCTATGACCATAAAGATCGCCGCGGCCCAAGCCGCCTCGCCGTTCTTCGACGTCCAGGAGGGCGTTGAGCGCGCGTGCGACTGGATCCGACGCGCGGGCGAACAGGGCGTGCGCTTGTTGGCGTTCGGCGAATCTTGGCTGCCCGGTTATCCGTTTTTTATCGACGCGCCGCTCAGCCCGCTCTGGTGGGAGGCGGCGGCGGATTACCTCGCCAACGCGGTAACCGTGCCCGGACCGGAGATCGACGCGATTGCGGCGGCGGCGAAATCCGCCGGCGTGGATGTGGTGATCGGGGTGGCGGAGCGTTATGCGCCCACGGCGAGCTCGGTTTACGCCAGCCTTGTGTTCATCGCATCTGACGGGACGCTTTTGGGCCGTCACCGCAAAGTTAAACCCACCCACCACGAACGCTCGGTCTGGATGGACGGCGACGTAAAGGGTCTCACGGTTCATCCGCGCGATTATGCACGAATTTCGGGGCTGAATTGTTGGGAGCACAATATTCTGCTGCCCGGCTTCGCGCTGATCGCCCAAGGCACGCAAATCCACGTCGCCGCCTGGCCCGGGCGCGAGCCTCCAGAAGCGCCGCCTGAGCCGGTTTGGGCGCGCCAGCACCTGCTTTCCCGCGCGTTCGCCAGCCAGGCGGGGGCCTATGTCATCGCCGCGGCAGGCTTACGCCGCCAAACGGATGTGCCCGAGCAATACAAACCCCTGTCCTTGTTCGAGCACGACGGCGCGAGCGCAATCATCGATCCGCGCGGAGAGATCGTTGCACTCGCCGGCGCAGAGGAAGAGCTTTTGACGGCCGAGGTCGATTTCGATCTAATCCGGAAGTGCAAGTCGGCCTGTGATCCCGCGGGCCATTACGCGCGACCGGACCTCTTCGAACTGCGCGTTGACGGCCGGCGGGTATATCCGCCCGAAACGACGGACTAAGCGTCTGCGGCGACGCTCAAGGATCGAAGCAACGCGGTCTCCAGCACGTCCGGGTTGACCGGTTTGGCGATGAAATCGTTCATGCCCGCGCATAAGCAAGCCGCCCGATCCGCTTCCATGGCGTTGGCGGTCACCGCTAAAATCGGCAGCCCGGTAAACGGCTCACCCAGCGCCCGAATGCGCCGGGTCGCCTCTAAGCCGTCCATGCGCGGCATCTGCACATCCATGAGGACCGCGTCATAGGTATTCGTCTGCACCGCCTTGACCGCTTCAAGTCCGTCGGACGCCGCGTCAACGGTGAAGCCCAAGGCTTCGAGCATGACCCGGGCGACCTTTTGGTTGATGGGATTATCCTCGACCAACAATAGCCGGGCGCCCTGAATGCGGGCCTCGGGCGTCGCCGCAGCCACCGGCGCGCAGGCGACAATCCCGGCGCGCAGGTTGACGTGGAAGGCGGCGCCGCCCCCGGCCTCGGCGGCTTCACAGGTTACATCACCGCTGAGCCGCCGCGCCAGTTCGCGCGCCACCGCCAGGCCAAGCCCGGCGCCGTCCCGCGCGCGGTTTAAAGCGCCGTCAAGCTGGACGAACCGTTCGAACACCAATTCGCGCGCGGTTTGGGGCACGCCGGGGCCGGTGTCGGTCACACTGAACCGAATATCCGCCTCACCGCCGGCTTGCTCGTCCAGAGCGACGGCCAAGGTGACCGCACCGGATTGAGTGAATTTCGCCGCATTGGACAACAGCTTATCAAGGATCTGGCCCAGCCGGCGGGCGTCGCTCAAAACCCGGCGCTCCGCACTGGGGTCAATCTCCTCGATCAGCGTTAGCCCCCGACCCTCGATCTCGAGCCGCCAACGCTCCAGCGCTTTTCGGGCGATCTCCGCGGGACGACACGGCGCCTCGGAGACGAACATTCGCCCAGCTTCGATGTCGGAAAAATCCAAAACATCGTCCAAACGCGACAGCAATTGCTCCGCGGCCGCGCGCGCCAGCCGCACATGGTCGCCTAAGTCGGTGTTGTCCTCATCCGCTTTTTCGATGGCCGCCAGGGCGCCGAACACCCCATTGAGCGGAGTTCGCAATTCATGACTGACGCTGGCGAGGAATTGGCTCTTCATCCGATTGGCGCGATCGGCCTCCTCAGCGGCCCGTTGCAGCGCGGCTTGGGTCTTAACCTGGGCGGTTATGTCTTCGACCGAGCCTTCGTAATAAGGCGCGCCGCCGGTTTGCGGGTCTACGCGGCGTGCGGACTCGGACACCCAAATTCGTTCCCCGGTTTTCGGCCGCCGCACCTCAGAGACGAAATTGGTCACCTGACCCGTCTCCGCAATCGCCTCGAAAAACTCCGCCCGCCGACCCGGATCCACATACCATTCCCGACCGATGTCTACGGCGGCCTTCAACCAGGCCTCCGGGCTCTCAAAACCCATCAGTCGCGCGAAGGCGGGATTGGCCCAAATCGGCCGTCCCTCAAGGCTGGATCGGTACATGCCAAACGACGCATGGTTGATCAGATCCTGGAATTGCCGCTCTGTGCGCGCCACCGCTTCGCGCGCCTGCATATAATCGGAAATGTCCGCGACCGAGCCGAGAATAGTGATCGCACCATCACGACCGGTTGTCCCGCGCGCGGTGTCCGCCAGCCAAGTCACCGTACCGTTTGGGTGCACAATTCGGCGGACGACCGCCTCCTCTGCCGCGCCCGCGGGGCGTAACGCGGTTTGCGGCGCCGCCGACCCGATTCCCGAATTGACGGCGCATTGTTGAGCGACGAGGGTTTCGCCGTCCGCCACCCCCAAAAGATCGGCGAGCTTTTGGTTCGCCCATAACAATCGCCCCGTTCGATCCGCGAGATACAAACCGAGGTCCACCTCATCCAAAATCGGGGCGAAAGCATCGGCGTCCACGAATGCGGCGAGTGAATGGGCCATGAGGGGGATGCGCTGGGGTTGGTGACTCAAACTAATTGCGACCTCCAAAGGGCGAAATTCGCCGGCGCCTAGACTGTCAATTTATCGCAGCGCCCCTCAAATTATCTTTAACTCTCCCGGAAGGCGCGGTCACGCACACGCGTGAATGGCGTGAGAACATAGTCGAGGATCGTTCGCTTGCCGGTCAATACGTCAACTTCCGCGATCATTCCGGGAATAACGGGTTGTTTTTCCCCCTTATCGTCAAGAAAATGATCCGTGTAAGTTCTAACATTAATAAGATAAACGCGCTCGCCATCCTCTTTAGTGATCGCGTCGGCGCCAATGCGCTCGACCTCCCCCTCAAGCGCGCCGAATTTCGCGAAGTCATAAGCAGTGATCTTCACGCGTGTGTCATCGCCGGCCGCTAAACCCGCAATATCGGCGGGCAAAACTTCGGCCTCCACCAACAGCGTGTCGTCGGAGGGAACGATTTCCACCAAGGTTTCCCCCGGTTGGGCGACCGCGCCAACCGCATAACGAAGGACGCGGTTGACCACCCCGTCGATCGGCGAGCGCACCTCCGTCCGATTGACCCGGTCGACGAAAGCGGGGATCGCCTCTTGAAGCCTTTGGATCTCCGCGCGCACATCCGCGCCCGCCTGGGCGGCTTCGGCTTGGGCTTGCTCGCGGAGCGCGGCGATTTCCTCGCGGACTTCGGCCACGGCGGCTAATTGGCTGTCCACCGACAACCGGGCGGCGCCGAGATCATTGCGCGCCGCGCTGGTGCGTTGCGCCGCGCGCAGCCGCTCTAACTCCGACTCGACCCCACGCTGCACCATGGCGTCGATGCGCTGAAGTTCCACCTCAGCGAGTTCGACGGCGTCCTGCGCCGCCTGAACGGCGCCGCGGGCTTCGGCGAGGCCTTTTTGGCGTTGCTCTAATTGCGCATTAAGCACAGAAAGTCGGGCTTCGTAGTCTTTCTTTCGAGCGGCGTAGACATCGGTCTCAGCGCGCACGGCGTCCGGTGCGGCCTTTTGGACGTCTTCGGGGATGGTCAGCGGTCGAAACGCGGCTTCCGCGTCAAGTCGCGCGAGCCGGGCGCGCAATCCCCAAAGCTGTTCGTTGTTTTGCTGGAACTCCGAGGAAAACCGTGTTGGATCAAGCCGCATGAGCACTTGGCCTTGGGCGACCTGCTCCCCGGGCCGAACCATGATTTCCTGCAGAATACCGCCTTCGAGGTTTTGAATCTCTTGGATTTGTTGGGAGGGGATCACGCGACCCTGGGCGCGGGTGACCGTGTCCAACTCTGCGATTGACGCCCAAAGGATCAATACGGCCACAGCGACCGCGACGCCGTAGAGCAACAAATTCGCGGCCGCTGTCGGCCGGGGAATTTCACCGTTTTGGGCGGAGCTGAGAGTGGTCATCACGGCGCCTCGGGTCAGCGTCAAAGATTTGAAATGGCGGCGCTATTCCGCAGCGGGACGCTGCTGCTGGGCGTTGGGATTGCGCGCATTCGCCAGCGACCGCAGCACTTGCTCTTTTGGGCCAGCCGCAGCGATCTTGCCTTGTTCGACGACGATGATCTTGTCCACAAGCTCCAGCATGGTCGTCCGGTGGGTGACGATCATAACCGTCTTGTTCGCCACGATCGGTTTCATGCGCTGGATGAAGGCGGTCTCCGAGCGCACGTCCATGGCCGAGGTCGGCTCGTCCATGATCAAGATCGGCGGATCCTTGACGATGGCCCGTGCGATGGCGATGGCTTGGCGTTGGCCGCCGGACAGCCCCTCGCCGCGTTCAGCCAGCATCCGGTCATACCCGGAGGGCAATTGGCCAATCATGTCATGCAGCCCGGCGAGCTTCGCCGCCTCGATCATGGCGTCGTCACCGGCCTCGGGCGCGCTGATCAGGATGTTTTCTCGGATCGTACCGGAGAACAAGAACACGTCCTGCAAAACCGCGCCGACATTGCGCCGAAAGTCATCGGGGTCGAGTTGGCGCAGCTCGGTGTGATCCACGAGCACGGAGCCTTCTTCAGGTTGATAGAGGCCCAGCGCCAGCCGCGCGAGCGTCGATTTACCCGAACCAATGCGGCCCAGCACCGCCACACGCTCCCCCGGCGCGAGCTTAAAGGAGATATCGTCGAGCGCCCGAACCGGTTGATCCTCATACTTGAAGACAACATTGCGGAACTCCAACGCGCCTTGATACCGCGCCCGTTTGATCGTGGCGGTTTCCGGCGGACGCTCGCGCGGGGTTTTCATCACCGCATCGAGCGCTTTATAGGAGGCCCAGGACTGGTTAGCGCGCGAGAGCACGCTGGCGAGCTGACCCAATGGCGCCAGCGCCCGACCCGACAAGATCACGCACGCCACGAGCGCCCCCATGGACAGCGCCCCCTCGCGGATCAGAAACACCCCGTAAATCACAATACCGACCTGGGTGGCTTGTTGGGCGAAGGCGGCCGCGTTCATCGCCAATTGCGACCACACCCGGGTGCGCCCGCCCACATAGGCCGAATGGGCGACGCCCGCGCCCCAGCGATCCGCCATCATCGGCGCGGCGCCGGTGGTTTTCACCGTCTCCAGCCCGCTGATCGCCTCGACCAAAACACCATGCTTCTGTTGGTTCGCGGTCAGGGTCTTTTTCGACAGCCGCGCCATCATGGGCTGCGCGATCAAGGCGGCGATGAGTACGACGGGGATCGCCCCCGCCGGGACTTGGACCAACGGCCCGCCAATCACGAAAATCACACCAAGGAATAACAAAATAAACGGCAAGTCCACCACCGCTACAAATGTTGCTGAGGTGAAAAAATCTCGCAAGGTTTCGAATTCACGCATCGTGCCGGCGAACGCACCCGATGATGACTTTTTCGCCGCCAAGGACATGTTCATAATATGATCGAATAACCGATGGCCGACTTCGATATCGGTTCGTTGGCTTGCGATATCGATGAAATAGGCCCGCAACATCTTAATCGCGTAGTCAAAACAAATGACGATCGCCATGCCGACGGACAAAGCCACCAAGCTGTCGATCGCATTGTTCGGGATGACGCGGTCATAAACCGTCATGATGAAGAGCGAGGACCCAAGCGCGAACACGTTCGTCACCGTCGCCGCGAGCGCGACTTGGCCGTAGATCCACCAGCTTTTCGCAAACGGGCCCCAAAACCAATGCCCCGCGGCGGGTTTTGTCCCCGGCGTCGCCGCCGCGCTTGATGTTTCGACGGTTTTTGGCGTGATCACGCCGAGCGCCTGAGGCCCGGTTTCCCCCGGCGAAGCCGGTTCGGCCGCGGGGGCCACGTTCGACGTTTCCGCCGGTGGGGCGCTGGAGGCGGCTTCTGCCGTTTCATCCTTGGCGGGCTGCGGTTGCCGCTGAGGCTGGCCGGTGGGCTCAGTCACGCTCGCTCTCCCATTGCGCCACAGCCGCTTCCAAAGCGGACAGGTCAAAATACGCGCCGACGCCGGCTGTCGCCGCGAGTAATCGATACCGCGAAATCTCCAGATTGACGAGGGTCTCCACCCAAGTGGTCGCGGACAAGTGCGCGTTAATCTCGGCGTTTAGAACCGTGAGCAAATCGCCACCGATCAATTTGAATTGCTCGAGCGTCACCACGCGCGCCTCCTCGTTCGCGCGCGCGGCCAATTGCGCGCTGGCCCGTTCGGCAATGAGGCTTTGCACGTTACGGTAGGCGACCCGGGCTTCGCGCTCAATGTCGCGAGCGGTGGCTTCGGCTTGATGGAGCGCCTCATCAACGACGCTTTGCGCCCGGCGGGTTCGCGCCCGCCGCGCCCCGCTTTCAAACAAATTATAGCTGGCGATCACCCGACCGGTCACGCCGAACGCGTCATTGTCTTCAAATAGGTCAAACTTCAATGCATTGCCTTCAAACAACACCGACGGCCCGCCACGAGCCCGCTCCGCCTTGCGGTTTTGTTCCGCGGCGCGCAATTGGGCGCGCACCGCGCGTTGGGCGGGGGCGTCAATCAGGGCGAGTTCAACGGCGCGATCAATGTCGTTGGGTAGGCTGGCGGGCGGGGGCGGCAGACTCAAGCGCCCCGCAGGCGCGCCAAACACCGACAGATAGTCCGCCTGAGCCTCGGCCAGGCGTTGGCGCGACGCGGACAGGCGCGTTCGCGCATCGGCAAGGTCGGCGTCCGCGCGCGCGAGGTCACTAAGCGTCGATCCGCCCAACTCATAGCGCTCTTGCACCTGGTCGCGCACGGCTTCGAGCTGAGCCACATGGACTTGAGACAGATCCAAAACGATTTGGAAGCCCAAGACTTGGAAATAAGCCTGGATGGCCTCCAGCGTGATTTGGCCAACAGCGCCAAGCTGGTCGAAACGCGCCGCTTCAGCCTCCAATCGTGCGGCGCGCAAGTCGAACCGTCCCGCGCCGCCGTCGAACAACACCTGGCGAAACCGAATGAAGGCGTCCGCCTCCACGGTGAAACCATCACCGCGCAATTGCCCGTCTAAATCGTCGTCCGCACCGTTAAACTGGCTTGCGGTGGACCGAATGCCGGCGGAAACCAGCGGCCGCAGCGCGCTGCGCGTCTCAATCACCGTTTCATCGGCCTGAGATTGGCGCGACAAGGCGGCGCGAACGTCAGGATGATTGGCCACAGTTTGCGCGATAATCGCGCGGAAAGGTTCAGCGCGATCACTGATAAAGCTGGCGACGATACGTTCGACCTCGACCTCGCTGTCGATATTCTCAGCGGCGGCGCGAAGCGCGTCATCCAGGGCCGCGGCCTGGTTGGCCAAATCGCGAGCGGGATCGTACGTCCTTAATTCGTCGGCTAATTCGTCGAGGATCGCATCCGCGGATCGCGGCTCAACCAGCGAGCGCGGATCAATCGTGTCCACCAAGGCGTCGTTGTCGAGGGCGGGGGGCTCGGTCGCGGTTTGCGCCATACCCGGATTTGCGCCGAAACCGATAACCCCAAGGATCGACGCCGCCCACAGCGCGCACCAAGTTAAGGAAATCTCACGCCGCCGGGGACGGTCTGGCTGCATAACCCTACCAACTTTCCACGCAAACACCGCGCCGCCGCCCCTCGGCCCGTGCCGTAAACATTAACAGGGCCGACCCACCGGCCGGCCCCGCTCATTGCAACCGACGGCCTCTTAACCGACCAAGAAGTCCGCCAGCGTGACCGGGTCCTCCAGCGGATGGATCAACGCGCCTAACGGATCGTCGGTGATTTGCGTGATCCCAGCCGACTCAGCGGCCGTCCCCGCCTCCGGCGCCGTCGTATTCGCCTCAAGGATCGCCCCAAGGCTCGGCGCCGCTTGCCCACCGCTGTTGAGGAAATCGATCAAGGACGCCGCGCGTTCGATCAACCCATCCAATTGCTCCTGCGACGGCGCGAAGCTTGTCGCCGGCGGTGCAGCGACTTCAAAGGCGAATGTGGTGTTCACCCCATCATTGGTGATGACCACGTCCAGGCCTGCAGCGATACCCAGGGTGAAGCTGGCGTCCGACGCTCCGTCCCCATCCAAGTCTACCGAGGTGACGCCGTCTGCGCCGATCGTCACTTGATCCGCTTCAAACACGTCACCGGTGAACAGCAAAATGTCGTCCGCGGTCAAGCCGTTGATCGTGTCCCCGGCGAAACCGCCCAGCAAGCCGCCCACGATCGTATCCGCGCCCGCGCCGCCGTCAATGACGTCCGCGCCGAGACCGCCGGCGATGACGTCGTCGCCCTCGCCGCCCAAGATCGTATCTGCGCCCGCGCCGCCTTGAATGTTGTCGGCCCCGGCCGCGCCGTTGATCGTATCCGCGCCGTCGCCGCCCTCGATAAAGTCCGCTCCCGCGCCGCCGCCAATGGTGTCTTGGCCATTGCCGCCCAAGATCGTGTCCGACCCCTCGCCGCCGAACAAGAAGTCGAAATTATCGCCGCCGTCGATGATGTCGTCGCCAAAACCGCCCTGGATGATGTCCGAGCCCGTATTGCCGACAATGAAATCATCGCCTTGATTGCCCGCGAGAAAATCAACGCCGTCTTCGCCCGCGATCATGTCGTCGCCGTCGCCGCCGGTGATGATGTCATTACCGGAGCCCGTGATTGAGCCGTCGCCGCCGAAGATTAAGTCATCGCCTGCGCCCGCGAAGATAATATCATCACCGCCAAAACCAGCGAAAACATTATCCTCACCGTCGCCTTGGAACGCGTCGTCGAAATCCGTGCCAATCGCGCCTTCAACATCGGTAACCACATCGACGACCGTGACGCCCGCGCTGTTCACATAAGCGATCTCGTCGGTGTTAAAGTTCAGCTCGACGCCAAAGGGAATGTCGCTGAGATCAACGAAGTCGAACCCTTCGCCGCCATCGACCACATCTGCGCCGACACCCGGCGCGATGATATCATCGCCGTCGCCGCCTGCGATCACGTCCGATCCCGGGCCGCCGATCAAAACATCGTCGCCGCCCAAACCGTCGATGACATCATTCCCCCCCAGACCGTCGATGAAGTCATCACCCTCCGTTCCGACTAAGTCATCGTCGCCATCCGTCGCGCCCACATCGTCGGCGATCGCGCCAAGCTCGAAGGTGAAGGTGACGTCTTGTTCCTCGTCCGAGACCAGCAGCAACGGCGCGCCCGTGGGGCTGTCGGCCGCAGACACGAAGGCGAGCCCTTCAGGCGACACGAGATCGTCAAGGTCTTCGCCCTCCACCGGATCGAACGGAACTTCGACAATGCCGGCGAAGGTCGGCGCCGTGGGGTCCTCCACATTGAAGATCAACACAGAGGCCGATCGCTCCAACCCGACGAACAAAAAGGTCTCGCCGTCGATCACGCCCGCAACGACACCCTCAGGCTCTGCGCCGGCGTCGTCGCTGCGCGCATCATTGAACAGGTCGGGGAATTCGGCGGCGAGGAATTCGTCGATGAACGAACCACTGTCGAAGACGATATTGCCCTCGGAGTCGAGGATCGAGAACGACCGGCCGCCAAAAGCCAATAATTCGTCTAAGTCGCCGTCCCCGTCCGTGTCCCCAGAAAACAAAGACACTTCCAAACGGCCCAAATTCTCAGGCAACTGCAACGTCGCCGCATCCGGGAAGAGTGTCGGATCAAGCACCGCGTCTTCGATCCGCACCACATCGTCGTCGAAGCTGTCGCCTTCATTGACGATCGCGAAGAAGGTTGCGCCATCAATGTCGAAGCTCGCCACGGCGTCGGGCTGGAGGAACCCTTCAACAAACGGCACAGGCGCGAGATTGGCGCCGCCATCCTCGTCGCTGACGTCAAACGCCACCCCCGGCGCGTCAAAATCTTGAGTGCCGAGAGGGATAATGTCCGTGAAAGCCGGGCTCGCCAGCGTCAGGTCCAAAACCCCGATGGCGTTGTTTTCTTGCAAGCTGACGAAGGCGAAATTGCCGTCGGAGGACACCGAGACGAATTCCGGTTCCGTCCCAAGGCTGACAGAGATGTCCCCGCCGTCTTCGGAGAACAATCGGAAGCCTTCGGCGATCAAAGCGTCCGCGTCGGCTTCAAAGTTCGCGAAGCCGACGAAATCCACCTCACCGGTGGCCACCGTGACGATCGCCACCCCGCCGGGCAAGTCATCGCCCTCGCCTTCGATGGCGACGAGCACGAAATCGCCGTCGGGGGTAAAGGTCACCGCATCAGGGCCGGCGGGGATTTCGACGAATGACAGGGTGGCCTCAGGGTTATCCGCCTCGAAAAACACCAGGCCGGCCGGATCGTCGCCCGCATCCGCGGCGAAAGCCACCAGCCCATTGGACGCCGCCACCGAGGTGGCCTCGTCAAAGCCCAAGCCCGTCGCCACACCAAGACCGACCACATCGAGGAACGTAATCTGCTCGCCGGTGGCCAAGTCGAAGATATCGACGAACTCGCCGCCGGCGACGAAGAATTGCCCGGACGCCGCGTCCACCGCAACGATTTCCGCGGTGTCGGTGCCAAACGCCGTGCTGATCAAGGTCGCCGACAGTGTCGGCGCGACCTCTAAGGACGCGGTGACCGGCGTTTGGAACTCCACGCCCTCCGCAGCGACGGTGTTAGCGACTTCGAACATGTCAAAATCTTGGCTGTCCATGACTTAACCACCCCTATCCGCTGCCTGAAACGCGCGAGCGCGCGTTCGTCTGACATATCCGCCCGCACGAAACAGGCCACGAAGATCCTTCGCCGCCTGAACGTTGAATTTCACAAGGGCCTTTTACCCCGGATCGCCCACTCGAACAACGCAAGCTCCCGCCGAAATCGCAGGACCGCGGCGGGGAAACGCAGGGCTTAACGCCGCAAGGGGTCGAGCACGCTCGACCCCTTGCCGCTTAAACCCAGTCCGAAGGTTAGATCAGACCCACAGGCCCGGATCGACCAAATCGTCGAAGCCGGCGGCCCCAATCGCGGCCGTGTACACGGCGAGACCCCCCACTTTCAAAACGTCAATGAAGAAGAAGTAGAACACAATAAAAGACGCCACCACGTGCATATATACCAACTCCGCAAGAAAAAAGCATT
>JBHJGU010000067.1:0-13184 GCA_050331475.1 Maricaulaceae bacterium
TTAGAGCGGTTTTCGATCATTCTGGATCATAACCGCAAGAGCTGAAGTAGTTGGGGCATTCGTCTGGCTGGAAGATGTCGACGAGCCTGCCGATCAGGTCCCACAGTCCGCTGACGGTTCGTTCGCCGATCTTGCGGAGTATGGCTTTGAGCCTGGAGAACGCCTTTTCGATCGGGTTGAAGTCGGGGCTGTATGGCGGGAGGAAGCGCAGGGTTGCACCTGCTGCTTCGATCTTTTCCCGAACCGCCGTGCGCTTGTGGCTCGATAGATTATCCATGATGACGACGTCGCCGGGGCGCAGTTCGGGCACGAGCACCTGGGTGACATAGGCTTCGAACCAGTCGCCATTGATCGGGCCGTCGAGCACCATCGGCGCGACCATGCCGGTCATACGCAGACCGGCGACCAGCGTGGTGGTCTTGCGATGACCATGTGGAAAGCCCATTCGCAATCGCTCGCCCTTGGGGCAGCGGCCATGGCTGCGGGCCATGTTCGTGGCGGTCCATGTTTCGTCAATGAAGACGAGGCGCTCCGGTTGCAGATCGATCTGGCTTTCGAACCAGTCCCGGCGCTGCCTCAGGACGTCTGGGCGGTCCTGCTCGATGGCATGGCCCGTCTTTTTTTGCGCGTCATTCCCCTGCGCACGAAGAAGCGATGCAAACCCGCCACGGAGACGATCAGACCGATCTCGGCCAATGCCCGGCGAAGCTCATCAAGCGAGATGTCCTTGCGCTCTTCCCAGATGGCGAGAATATCTGCCGCACGCTCCTCAACCCGGCGTGAGCGCATGTCGCCACCTTGCGGTTTCGGCGCAAAGTCGCCCGTCTCCCGCCGCTGCGCATGCCAGCGGATCGCCGTCGATGGCGCAACGCCAAATCGGGCCGCTGCAGCACGACAGCTCATACCCTCGTCAACTGCCGCAACAAGCCGCGAACGCAAATCCATCGAGAGTGGTTGTCCCATCCATGCCAGCCTCCTTCACCAGCACGGATTCTGAATCAGAAATCATAGACCGTGGGAATCCCCTCGCGATTCATTCCGGTCGAAAAACGCTCTAATCGGTAAGATTTCGGACGTTGCGCCGCAGGGTCTCCAGCTTGTCAGCACCCCCATTACGGCCTCTTATATCACTCATGCTTAAGCAAACAGATCCTCACAAAGACCTCACCGACCCGCGTCCCCATGCGGTGGTGATTGGTTCGGGTTTTGGCGGTTTAGCCGCTGCGGTTCGGCTTGGCGCGCGTGGCTATCGGGTCAGCGTGTTCGAGAAACTCGATGCGCCCGGTGGCCGGGCCTATGTGCATCGCCAGGACGGGTTCACCTTCGACGCAGGGCCAACGATCATCACCGTGCCGTTCTTGCTTGAAGAGCTTTGGACGCTCTGCGGCAAAAAAATGAGTGATGATCTCGAAATGCGCGAGATCCATCCCTTCTACGTCATGCGATTTGATGACGGCGAAGAGGTGCGCTGTTGGCGTGACGTGGACAAGATGCGCGAGGAAGTTGCGCGCGTCGCGCCCGACGACGTCGCTGGCTACAACCGGTTCCTGAAGAAGAGCGAGCAGATTTATCGGGTTTGCTTTGAGCAACTCGGCGCTCAGGCGTTCCATTCGCTCGGTAAGTCCATTATCACCGTGCCGCGAATATTCACGGTCGGCGGACACCTGAGTGTCTATCAAATGGTGTCTAAGTTTTTTAAGAGTAAAAAACTCCGCACTGTGTTCAGTTTCCATCCTTTGCTGATTGGCGGTGATCCGTTTAACACCACCGCGGCCTTTTGCCTGATCAATCACCTTGAGCGGAATTGGGGCGTTCATGCCGCGATGGGCGGCACCGGCGCGATCGTTCAAGGCCTGGTCGGACTGATTGAGGGGCAGGGCGGGGCTGTGCGCTGCAACGCCGAAGTGGACGAAATCTTGGTGCGTGACGGCGAGGCCGCCGGCGTGACGCTGAAGACGGGGGAGACCGTCGACGCGGACATCGTGGTGTCTAATGCGGAGTCCGGTTTCACCTATTCACATTTGCTGCGTAATCATAATGTTCGGCGTTGGCATGAGCGCCGCCTGAAAAATTATAATTACTCAATGAGTTTATTTGTCTGGTATTTTGGTACAAACAAGCAATATGACGACGTGGAGCACCACTCGATTGTGCTCGGCCCGCGTTATAAAGAGCTCTTGCACGACATTTTCCGCAAGAAAGTCCTTGCCGATGATTTCAGCCTTTATCTGCATCGACCCACAGCCACGGATCCGAGCTTGGCACCGCCGGGGCACGACGCCTTTTACGTGCTCTCGCCGGTGCCGCATTTGCAGGCCGATGTGGATTGGACCGTTCAGGCTGAACCCTATCGCCAGGCCATTGAGCAGCGGTTGAGCGAGACCCTGCTACCGGGTCTGAAGGACGCGGTCGTCAGTTCGAAAATCATGACGCCTTTGGATTTCCGTGACCGGTTGAACTCGCTCAACGGCGCCGCTTTCGGCTTCGAGCCGAGCCTGTTCCAGTCCGCCTGGTTCCGGCCGCACAATAAGAGCGAGGAGCTCAAGGGCCTTTATATTGTTGGCGCGGGGTGTCATCCGGGCGCGGGCGTGCCGGGGGTGGTAATGTCGGCTAAAATCCTCGACGAAGTGGTGCCCGATGCGTCGGTCTACGTCTGATCGACCCTTCGCCAGCCCGGGCGACCGGGCGAAGTGCCGCGACACCATTCGCGGCGGATCAAAGTCGTTTTTCACCGCCTCGCTGGTGTTGCCCAAGCGGGTGCGCGAGCCGGCCTATGCGCTTTACGCCTTTTGCCGAACGGCCGATGACGCCGCGGACACCGGTGCGGATCGGGTTGCGGCGCTCGACCGTTTGGCCGACCGGTTGGACGCGGTTTATCGCGAGCGCCCGCTCAACCATCCCGTCGATCGGGCGTTCGCCGATGTGGTGCGCGACTACGCCATCCCGCGCGCGCTGCCGGAGGGTTTGCTCGAAGGCTTGCGCTGGGACCAGACCGAGCGGGTCTATGAGCGCTTAGACGATGTGCTCGACTACGCCGCCCGGGTCGCCGCGGCGGTGGGCGCGATGATGACCCTGCTCATGGGCGTGCGCGACAAGACGGTCTTGGCGCGCGCATGTGATCTGGGCGCGGCCATGCAGTTGACCAATATTGCGCGCGATGTGGGCGAGGACGCCCGGGAGGGCCGGCTTTATTTACCGCGTGATTGGATGCGCGCGGCGGGGTTGGAGCCTGAGGCGTTCCTCGCCGAGCCGGTCTTCTCTGACGCCATAGGCGAGGTCGTGAAACGGCTTCTGGACGAAGCGACCCGGCTTTATGGTCGTGCGCGTCCCGGGATCACGCAATTGCCGTATGATTGCCGGCTCGGCATTCACGCGGCCGCGCTGCTCTACCAAGAGATCGGCGCGGAGATCGCGCGCAACGGCTATGACAGTGTCACCACGCGCGCCTTCACCGGCCCTGCGCGTAAGCTCGCCCTCTTGGCGCGGGCGCGGAGCGAGGCGAGCCGGAGGATTGAGGCCGAGCCGAAACCGGCTTTGCCGGCAAACCAATTCCTTGTCGACGCTGTGGAGGCGGCCGAGCAGGCCGGCGCCACGGCTCCGGACGGCCTGTTCCCCGCGCTTGAGGAGCGGGTGAGCTGGGTGCTCGATCTGATGGTCGACCTGGACGCGCGCGAGAAAGCGCGCCGCTGGCCGGTCTCGGTTTAACGCCGCCGAGCGGGGTTGAGCGCGAGCGATTGTGATCGCGCGCCAGGCGCGGCTGGGTCTATGATCCCGCTCGAGGCCTAACGATGGGAGCGCGCCATGGGCTATTGGCTCGGTTTCGCCGCCTTCGCCTTCGGCGTTTGGCAATTCCTCCAAGCGGTTAAAATCCGCGAATACGGTTTGGCTTATCTGGCGTGCGAACGGGCTGCTGACCCGCCGCCCAAGCGCGATGAGCGCTTGGAAATGATGGCCGAAGCCAGCCCCATGGTGATGATCGCGTTTCTGATCGTGGTCAACGTTATGGCCAATTGGGGGGTGTTCGTGCTGGGCCCATCCGCCGGCTTGACGATGTTCGATCTTGGCGGACTGCAATTCATGCTGATTTCGATCGGCGTCCGGTTCTCTTTAGGGGTGAGGTATCGCGACTCCGAGCGCGTGCGATTGAAGGAGGTAATGAGCCGATGATCAGCACAAAGACGTTCTTTTTTATCGATTTGGTGTTCGGCTTTACGATGTTTTTCGTGCTGATTTGGTGGCAATTGCGCAGCCTCGCCAAACTCGAAGAAATGCGCGAACGCAAAGCCAAGGCCCAGGCGGAAGCGGCGAAAGCCGAAGCGCAGCCCGACAACCAAGCCGAGGTGCTCGCGCCCACTCCCGCTGAATGATCCCTAGCCCAAGCGCGGCATTCGGAAGGGTAGCATCAGCTTGACGATGGGCGAGGCGAAGCGGGGCAGGGACATGCTCTCGTGCACGGCTTCTACGGTTTCGCCCAACAGCGTGGTCTCAAGCTGAGAGCGCACATAAAACGGGGTGTCCTCCAAGGTGCGCACCAGTTTCGGCTCGGTTTCCGCCTGCACCGCGCGGTCTACGCCCCAGAACGTGCCGGGTAGAGGTCGGCGCAGGGGTGGGTCAAACCGCTCCGCCCGGCCGGACTTGTCGAATTTGAACGCGAGCGACGCACGCTCGCCGCCCTTACGGATGACGTCATAGAGGACGCCCGCGCCGTCGCTGAGGCTGGCGCGCGACCAATCCCAGGTGTCGAACCCGGCCTCCATGGGTTCGTCGCCTTCATTGGTGTCGAAATAACCATGGCCCTTGAAACGGAGCGCGGGGTGGGTGAAATCCACCTCCACCCGTGCAAACGGCGCGATTGGCCGCCAGCGATGCCGACCATGGGCGTCGAGCGTGAATAATTCCGGGTTCAGCGCCTCGGCGTGCAGGGTGATGGTTCCGCGCAAGGGCTGGAACCAGGGCGTGGTGCGCTCGTTGAGCTCGAGGCGCAAGGTCTGGCCGTCCCACGCCATGGCGCTGGGGCCCACGGCGAAGCGGGCGGCGTCGCGGTCGAGCGCTGAGCGGCTGCGCTCGGTCATGGTCCAGTATTTTTTCTTTGGCGTATAAAGCGCCACGTTAAAGGCGACGTGGTTTTCAGGCTGTTTTCGCCCCGCCCAATAGTAATAGGGCGAGAACACACTGCCCACGAAGGCGATGACTGAGAGCCCACAGCGCCCATCATCGCTGACTGCGTCCACATACCACCACAAATACCCGCCCGGGCTTACCGCTTGATCGAAGACCGGTCCTGGAGCAGTTGCTTGGCCGCCAGCCGACCCGACAACGTCGCCATCGGCGCCCCCGCTGAGGGGTGGATCGATCCCCCCGCCAGGTAAAGACCCGGCAGCCGGCTCCGCGCTCCCGGGCGCTGAAACGTCGCCCAAGGCCCGTGGGTCGCCCGCCCGTATAGTGCGCCCCCCGTCCCCGGGAACAGCCGATGAAACTGCGCAGGATCGGTCAAGCGGACCCGCTCCGGGCTCCGCTCCACCCTCAACCCGCATCGGGCGAGTTGGTCGAATGTGGCCGCCTCGCATTGGGCGATCTCCTCTTGGCTTAATCCGTCGCGGTCACCGACTGCGGGCGCGTTAGTCAGGATTAAAAGCCGTTCCGGGCCGTCAGGCGAGCGCGCGTCATCGTCGCGGTCTTGGGCGCACACATAAACGGTGGGCTCTTGCGGCAGGCGGTCTTGGTCGAATAGGCGGACAAACTCGTCCCGATAGTCGCGGCTGAAGAATACGGTGTGGCGCGGTAAGGGAAACCCCGAGGTCGGGGTGTTCGCCGTCCACACCAGCGCGGATAAGGAGCGATCCTTTGGTCGCACAGGGCCCGCGGCCTGACGCACGCTCTCGCCGAGTAAGCCTTGGGCGTAAGCGCCGGCGTCCGCGTTGGAGACGACCGCGCCCGCGGTGATCGGTTCGCCGTCCGCCAACTCCACCCCCGCCGCGCGTCCGTCCTCGACCCGGATCCGCCGCACCGGCGCGCCGTAGCGGATTTGCGCGCCGCGCGCTTGGGCGAGGTCCGCCATAGCGCGGGGCAGCGCTTGCATGCCGGCCTTCACGCTCCAGACGCCCACCTGCTCCACATGGGCGATGAGCATCAGCGTGGCCGGCGCGGCGAAGGGCGAGGAGCCGCAATAGGTGGCGTAGCGGCCAAAGAGCTGCACCAAACGCGGGTCCTTGAGATCCCGCCGTAAAGCCGTCCAGAGCGTGGATAGCGGATCGAGCCCAAAAAGCGCGCCCGGGCGGCTCAACCCAATCCGGCGGACGAAATCGACCATGGATGGGCGTTGAGCTTGTAAAAACGTCGCGTCGAGGGTGTCGAACATGGTTTGGGCGCGTTCGCGAAACCGGTCAAATCCGCGCGCTTCGGCGGCGCCGGCGAACTCGGCCACCGCGTCGCGTGCGGCGTCGGGCGCGGCGAGCAAGTCAAACCGGGTCTCGGCGTCCCAGGCGTGACGGGCGAGCACGCCGATGGCTTCGGTGGGGACGTGTTCGTCGAAACTTGCGCCTGCATGATCAAAAAGACTATCAAAAACAGCGCGTAAGGTGAAAACCGTCGGACCCGCGTCAACCGGTCGTCCCATAACCTCAACACTACGCATCTTGCCGCCTGGATAGGCTTGGGCTTCACAGACGACGACCTCAAGGCCTGCCACCGCAAGGTCTATCGCCGCGGCCAAGCCGCCCATCCCCGCGCCGATCACCACTACCCGTTCAGCGCTCATTATCGCCGCACCCCCCTTAGGCATCCTTGTGTTGTGAAAACACCGCCGTCAGTATGGCTAGACACTAAAAGCTGACAAGCCGATCAGGCTGCGGCGTGGAGCGGGAGAGGGTGAGTATGGACGCAGGCAAGCGCATCGAACAGGCTCTGCGCACAGCGCTTGCCGCCGCGGGGGCGCCGGAGGGCCCGCCCAAACTAGCCGCCGCTATCGAATATGCGGTGTTTCCCGGTGGTGCGCGAGTGCGTCCGCGGCTCTGCCTGGCGGTCGCCGGCGCCTGCGGGGACGACGAGCCCGCGCTCGCCGAAGCCGTCGCCGCGTCGGTCGAGCTGTTACATTGCGCGTCGCTCGTGCATGACGATTTGCCCTGTTTTGACGACGCGCAAACCCGGCGCGGACGCCCCTCATTGCATCGCGCCTTCGGTGTGCCGCTGGCGGTGCTCGCCGGGGACGCCCTGATCATCCGGGCGTTTGAATTGGTGGCGCGGGCGAGCGTAGGCTCGCCGTTACGCCTGGCGGGTCTTTTAACCACCATCGGCGCGGCCGTTGGCGGTTCGGAAGGCCTTGTGGCCGGACAGGCCTGGGAAAGTGAGCCTGAGATCGATCTCGAGCAGTACCACCAGGCCAAAACCAGCGCGTTGTTCGTCGCCGCCACGGCGGGCGGCGCGCTGGCGGCCGGCGCCGATCCGACCCCGTGGCGGGCGGTGGGCCAGCATTTGGGCGCGGCTTACCAAGTGGCGGACGATCTCTGCGACGCGGTCAGTGAGGCGGAGACCAGCGGCAAGACCGCCGGTCGGGATCAGGCCTTAGGCCGGCCCAGCGCCGTGCGCGCCTATGGGATCGAAGGTGCGGTGGATCGGTTGGAGGCCCATGTGGCCAACGCTGTGGCTGCGGTGCCTGACTGCCCCGGCGCCGACCAGCTATGCGACTTGGTGCGCCTGCAGGCGAAACGTTTGGTGCCGAAGCAATTGGCATGGACGGCCGCGTAATCGACGCGCCCGCCGCGCCCTCCGCATCGAGGGAAACCGCCCGCCGCCCTTGGCGCGAGCGGTTTGCGGCGTGGCGCGCGGGTCTGATCGCGAACCCGAAGTTTCAGGCCTGGGCGGCGAAGTTTCCCCTGACCCGGGGGCTGAGCCGGGATCGGGCGCGATCACTGTTCGATCTGTGCGCGGGGTTCGTTTACACCCAAATCCTATTCGCCTGCGTTCGGCTCAACGTGTTTGAGCGTTTGGCCGAGGGGTTCAGCGATGTGGACGCGTTAGCGGACAGTCTGGAGCTTTCCCCGGAGCGGGCGCGTATCCTGCTCGACGGCGCGGTGTCGCTGGGGCTGTTGACCCGGCTCGACCGGCGCTACGGGCTTGGCGATCTGGGCGCCGCACTGTTGGCCAACCCCGGCGTCGTGGCCATGATCGAACACCACGCCATGCTCTATGCGGATTTGCGCGATCCGGTGGCGTTATTGCGCACCCAGGCGGTCGACAGCGAACTTAGCCGCTATTGGCCCTACGCCTCTACCGATGACCCCGCGGCGTTATCGCAAGATCGCGTGGCGGCGTACTCGAAACTGATGGCGGCGTCCCAGCCCTTTATCGCGAGCGAGGTGACCGCGGCCTACCGGTTTGACCGTCACAAGGTACTGCTCGATGTCGGCGGCGGGGAGGGCGCGTTCGTCAGCGCTGTCGCCCCCACCGCGCCGGACCTCGAATTGCGGGTGTTCGATTTGCCGGCGGTGGCGGATCGGGCCGAGGCGCGGTTCGCAGAGCTGGGACTTTCCCAGCGATCGATGGTGTATCGGGGGGATTTCTATAAAGAAGCACTGCCGCAAGGCGCCGATATTATTTCGCTGATCCGCGTGCTTTATGACCATACGGAAGATGGGGTTTTGTCTATTCTTCGCTCAGTGTATGCGGCGTTGCCGCCCGGCGGGGTTCTTATTGTCGCAGAGCCTATGGCCGGCGCGCCCTCGGCTCGCGCCATGGGGGATGCGTATTTTGGCTTTTACCTGCTCGCAATGGGCCGCGGCCAAGCGCGCACACCCCATGCGTTGAAACGCCTTATCGGAAAGGCCGGGTTTAAAAGCGTAAAACAGCGACCCACCAACACCCCGGTGCTCACCGGCGTCATTGTGGCGCAACGCTAATCAACCGCGACATCTTTGTTGTCAGTGCAAATTGACATCTTCAAACGTGTTTATAGACTTACATATTCGGAAGAACGACGCTGCGCGGGGCGCGCAACCGCGTCGTTCGGGCAGGAGGCGAACCATGCACACAACCGCGGTGGTGTTGTCCGCGCCAGAGCGCTTGTCGCTGCTTGAGCTCGACTTGGCGGAACCCGCCGAGGGCGAGGTCGCGGTCGACATCTTCTGGAGCGGGATCTCCACGGGCACGGAGCGGTTGTTGTGGTCCGGCCGCATGCCGGACTTCCCCGGCATGGGCTACCCTTTGGTCCCGGGCTATGAGTCCGTGGGCCAAGTGCGCCAAGCCGGACCGAATGCGTCGCTCGAGCCTGGCGAGATGGTCTATGTGCCCGGCGCGGCGTGTTATGGCGAGATCCGCGGACTGTTCGGCGGCGCGGCCTCGACGATCGTGTCCCACGAATCCCGCTTGCAGCCCATTCCCGCCGAACTCGGCGAACAAGGCGCGCTTCTAGCGTTGGCCGCGACGGCGCAGCATGCGCTCGCAGGCGGCGCGCCGGCGGATTTGATTGTCGGGCACGGCGTGTTCGGCCGCTTGCTGGCGCGGCTCACCTTAGCGGCGGACGCGCCGGCGCCGATGGTTTGGGAGTCCAATCCCGATCGCCGGTCAGGCGCTGAAGGCTATGACGTTATCGCCCCGGAGATGGATGAGCGCCGCGACTATCGCGCAATTTATGACGCCAGCGGCGCGCCGAACCTGCTCGACACACTGATCGCGCGAGCCGGCAAAGGCGCGGACATCGTGCTCGCCGGGTTTTACGCCGATCGCATGTCGTTCGATTTCCCGCCCGCTTTCATGCGCGAGGTGCGCTTGCGCTGCGCGGCGGAATGGGCCCGTCCCGACCTTCGCGCCGTTCTCGACCATATCGAGGCCGGCCGTCTCAGCCTGGACGGGCTGATCACCCACCGCCGCACCCCCGAGGATGCGGAGGACGCCTACCGAACCGCCTTCGAAGACCCTGACTGTCTGAAAATGATCTTAGACTGGAGAGGCCGCCATGACCCCGCTTGACGACCGCCCGAGCCCGCCGAAAGCCGCCCTAGACGAGCAGGCTGCGCGCCTGCGCGCCGAAGCCGCGCAAGAGCCTGATGCGCCGCCGACCGGGCCGGTGACGAAAGAGACCCAGATCATCGCCATTTACGGTAAAGGCGGGATCGGCAAGAGCTTCACGCTGTCGAACCTGTCTTACATGATGGCGCAGCAGGGCAAGAAGGTCTTGCTGATCGGCTGCGATCCGAAGTCGGACACCACGTCTTTGTTGTTCGGCGGCCGGGCGTGCCCGACCATTATCGAAACGTCCTCGAAGAAGAAGCTCGCGGGCGAAGACGTCACAATCTCAGACGTTTGTTTCAAGCGCGACGGTGTGTTCGCCATGGAGCTCGGCGGTCCGGAAGTGGGCCGGGGCTGCGGCGGGCGCGGCATCATCCATGGCTTTGAGCTGATGGAGAAGCTGGGCTTCCACGAGTGGGATTTTGATTACGTCCTACTCGACTTTTTGGGCGACGTGGTGTGCGGCGGCTTCGGCCTGCCCATTGCGCGTGACATGTGCCAGAAGGTGATCGTGGTCGGCTCCAACGACCTGCAATCGCTTTACGTGGCCAACAATGTCTGCTCGGCGGTGGAGTATTTCCGCAAGCTGGGCGGCAATGTCGGTGTGGCCGGCATGGTGATTAACAAGGATGACGGTACGGGCGAGGCTCATGCCTTCGCGCAGTCCGTCGATATTCCGGTGCTCGCCGCCATCCCGGCGGATGAGGATATCCGGCGCAAATCGGCGAATTACGAGATCGTCGCGCGGCCGGGCGCCCAATGGGGCGGTCTGTTCGAAGAACTCGCCACCAATGTGGCCGACGCACCGCCGCGCCATCCCACCCCGTTAAGCCAAGAAGGGTTGTTGGATCTGTTCTCCAGCCACGACACCGGCCGGGACGTGGTGCTTGAGCCAGCGACCATGGACGATCTCTGCGGGCCGAACGCGGAGAAAAAAGCTTCCCTCGAAGTGATCTACGACGAGGCGTGAGCGCGATGACCGATCGACCCAGCACCGAGAACACGGCCGCCGGCGAAGTCGTCTACGACGCGGCCGGGGATGCGCCCGTGATCAGCGGCGAGGCCCAGCCCGCGCTGCCCGAAGGCGGTGACGTCACCGTCTCCGGGGACGGACAAGGCTGTCACGCCGGGGCGGCGCAGATGAAGGCCGCAGCCGAAGCCTCCGGGGCCTCGGACATCCTAGAGCAGTACGCTAAGGACTATCCCCAAGGCCCCCACGACCAGCCCCAATCCATGTGCCCGGCCTTCGGATCGCTTCGGGTGGGCCTGCGCATGCGACGCACCGCGACGATCCTGTCGGGCTCGGCGTGTTGCGTTTACGGGCTCAGCTTCACCTCGCACTTCTACGGCGCGCGGCGGACTGTGGGCTATGTGCCGTTCAATTCGGAGACCTTGGTCACCGGCAAATTGTTCGAGGACATTCGCGACGCGGTCCATGAGATCGCGGACCCGGAAAACTACGACGCCGTGGTGGTGACAAACCTTTGCGTGCCCACAGCCTCCGGTGTGCCCTTGCGGCTATTGCCCAAAGAGATCAACGGCGTGCGGATAATCGGCATCGACGTGCCGGGCTTTGGCGTACCCACCCACGCAGAGGCCAAAGACGTGCTCGCCGGCGCCATGCTGGAATACGCCAAGTCCGAGGCCCAAGCCGGCCCGGTGGCCGCCCCGCGCGCCGGGCAAGCCAGCGCGCCCACGGTGACTTTGCTGGGCGAAATGTTCCCCGCCGACCCAGTGGGGATCAGCCATTTGCTCGCCCCGCTCGGCTTAGCGGCGGGGCCGGTGGTGCCGACCCGGGAATGGCGGGAGCTTTATCAAGCGCTTGACTGCGCGGCCGTCGCCGCCATCCATCCCCATTACACCGCGAGCGTTCGCGCGTTCCAATCCGCCGGTCGTCCGGTTGTGGGGTCCGCACCTGTCGGGCTGCATGGCACGGCCGCGTGGCTCGAAGCCATCGGCGCGGCATGCAATGTCAGCGCGGAGAAGATCGACGCGGCTAAGGCGAGCCTTTTGCCCGCCATTCAAGGCGCGCTCGCTGCGACCCCGATCAAGGGCCGGATCACGCTTTCGGGCTATGAGGGCTCTGAGTTGTTGGTCGCTCGGCTCTTGATCGAAAGCGGCGCGGATGTGCGTTATGTGGGCAGCGCGTGCCCGCGTACGCCCTGGTCGGAGGACGATGCGGCCTGGCTGCGCGCGAAGGGCGTGCACGTTCAGTTCCGCGCGTCGCTGGAGCAGGACCTCGCCGCGTTCGAGGCGTTCGAGCCAGACCTCGCCATTGGCACCACCCCTGTGGTGCAGAAGGCGAAAGAGGCGGCTGTTCCTTCGCTTTACTTCACCAACCTGATTTCCGCGCGGCCTCTCATGGGCGTCGCCGGCGCCGGCTCTTTGGCTCAGGTAGTCAACGCCGCCATCGCCGGCCGCGAGCGCTTCACCGCGATGAAAGCGTTCTTCGACGGCGTCGGGGAGGGAGACAATGCGGGGGTCTGGGAAGAGACGCCCAAGCCGCGGCCCGAGTTCAAAAAGGCTCAGCGGGTGGCGTTCACCCGCTCCCAAGCCAAAGACAAGAAAGACGCGCCGGTGAGAGGAGCGATCGGATGCTAGTGCTCGATCACGACCGCGCCGGGGGCTATTGGGGCTCCGTCTACGTCTTCACCGCGATCAAAGGCTTGCAGGTGGTGATTGACGGCCCGGTGGGCTGCGAGAACCTGCCCGTCACCTCGGTGCTCCATTACACCGACGCTTTGCCGCCCCATGAATTGCCGATCGTCGTTACCGGCTTGGCGGAGGAAGAGTTGGGCAAGGAGGGCACCGAAGGCGCCATGAAGCGCGCTCGCGCCGCTTTAGACCCCGATCTTCCGGCTGTAGTGGTTACAGGCTCGATTGCGGAGATGATTGGCGGCGGGGTGACGCCTGAGGGCTCGAACATCCAGCGCTTCCTGCCGCGGACGATTGACGAGGATCAATGGCAGTCCGCGGACCGCGCTTTGCTCTGGCTCTGGAAAGAGTATGGCGCGAAGAAAGGCAAACGCCCCAAAGCGCGCAAGCGCGAGGAGGGCGCCAAGCCGCGGGTCAACATTATCGGTCCGGGTTATGGCATGTTCAACATGCCCTCGGATTTGCATGAAATGCGCCGGCTAGTTGAAGGCATCGGCGCTGAGGTGAACATGGTCTTCCCGCTGGGG
>JBHJGU010000068.1:0-21708 GCA_050331475.1 Maricaulaceae bacterium
GGGGGGGGTTGCGGTTCGTGGTCGCTTTGACCCTCGGGCGACTGTTGCTATTGAGTTGAGGGGTAAGGCGGAAAGTCGCGCAAGCCATCCCCCCCCCTCCACGCAAAAACCGGAGAAGCTGTCCCCCCAACCCTTGCCGGCGTCGGAAAAGACCCTCTTAAGCGTCTGGTTTTGATCGGTTCTAAACCGCTAGGATTGCAACGAAAACGTGATTGACTTCACTTCTCGCTATGTCGTGCGAACACGGCGCCACAACGGAACATATTTTTAAGTTATAAATTCAATGAATTAATCCGATTTAATCACTAACCTCCACCCAAGAAAATGTTAGGTTGCGTGAAAAGGGTTAATTCCCATTAATCAGACAACGCTTGGTGCGCAGTATATCGCTTAGATTGCATCTATCAATCTATGCAGGCTTAGCATTTATCAGGCGGATATGGGAGGCTCGGATGCACAACCGATTTCAACCAACCGCAAGCGGGCTCACCCTGGCCGGGTTGGCGCTGGGCTTGGCGACCGTCAGCGCGGCGCCGGCGACCGCGCAAAGCTTCGTCTATCAGCCGGTCAATCCGTCCTTCGGCGGCAACCCGTTTAACTCCAGCCATCTGATTGGCCTGGCGCAAATCCAAAACGATTTTGAGCCGCCCCTGGACCCTGCCTCGGGGCTGTCCGATGCGGACCGGTTTGTCCGGTCGCTGGAAAGCCGGCTGTTATCGAGCCTCTCCCGGGACGTGACCGAGGCGATTTTTGGCGAGAACGCCGCCGAATTCGGCCGCGTCGTGTTTGGCGATCAAATCATTGAGTTCGAGCAGGGTTTGGAAAGCTTAAGACTGACGATCTTCGACCAATCCACTGGAACCTCGACGGAAATCGAAGTTCCGACGCTAATAACCGACTAAACAAGTGAGGTGGAACACGCGTGATGGCGGCGGTTTTGCGGATATTGGCCGGGTTTATTCTGGCGGGCGCTTTGGTGGCGGGATGTGCGAGCCCGCCCCAAGGCGTGTTTCAGCCGCAACTGGACTTCGACTCGAAGTCAAAGCGCCAGCTTAATGATTTGCCGCCGCCGCTCGCGCGCGTCTCCGCCGCGGTCTATAACTTTTCCGATCAGACCGGCGCCTTGGCGCCCAGCGAAACCTTCCAAGCCCTGTCCAAAGCGATCACCCAGGGCGGGTCCTCCATGCTGGTGCGCTCGCTTCAGGAGGGCGGGCGGCGGTCCTGGTTCACCGTGGTGGAGCGGGAAGGCCTGTCCAACCTGCTCAAAGAACGCCAAATCATTCGCGAGATGCGCCAGCGCTATTTGGGCGAGACCAATATCGACCCCAACGCCTTGCCGCCCCTGTTACTCGCCGGGGTCTTGCTCGAAGGCGGGATCGTCGGGTTCGACACCAACACCTTTACGGGCGGCGCCGGCGCGCGGCTGTTGGGCATTGGCGGGTCGATCCAATACCGCCAAGACACGGTGAGCGTTTACCTGCGCGCGGTCTCGACCAAGACCGGCGAAGTGCTCGCCACGGTGGTCACCCACAAAACCATCGTGTCGACTTTGCTGCAGGGTAACGCCTTCAAATTCATCAGCTTTGACGATTTGCTGGAAGCCGAAGCCGGGGTGACCCGCAATGAACCTCGGCAATTCGCCGTTCAGCAAGCGATCGACAAGGCCGTCTTCGCGCTGATCATCGAAGGCGCCAAGCTCGGGGTTTGGGAGTTCGCCGATCCCGTGACGGGTCAACAACTGATTAGCGATTACGACAACACGCCGCGCGGAGTTTGGTACAACGATGGCGGTAAGCCGGTATACGCGCAATCGGCCGACTCAGGGAGCCAACGCTTGAATTAACCCCGCGCCATCACAAGCCAGCCCCTTCACAGGAATGGAGAGGATTGAAACGCAAAGGTCACATAAATTCCAAACCCAAGAAACCCAAACCCAAGGATGGAGGAGGCGCCGAACCGGATTGGCAGCCGCGGCGAGCGCCTCCTCACAGTGGGAGCATAACGACCGCGTTGGCGTCTACGTTATGCAATTGACGAGGGTATGGCGTTTAGCCGGTCCGGACAAGGCGCGAATTTGCGCCTCGGATTTTAGTCGGACCTGTGAGCGCGTGGCCATAGGCCGCCCGCACGCCGCCCTCCCCGCTCCCCTTTGGTTGGTTTCGACCGGCGCACCGCCGGGCTGAGAGGGCCGCTGTGACACCCGGCCCGTTCAAAAGTTTCATCGTCGAGAACCGGTGGCAGCCGCGGCCCGACGGTGAAGTCCAGCGCTACGGATGGCCGTAGCGACACCGACAGCCGCACGGGATGCGGCGACCAAAAGGGAGCGTATGATGCGTAAATTACTCTTGGCGTCCGCGTCTTTCGTCGTTTTCGGCGCAGGCGCGGCCATGGCGCAAACCGTGCCGACCGTGCCCCCCCTGCCCGCGGGGCTGATCCCGCCGGCGGTGTCCGACATTAGCCAGACCGGGGATGGAAACACCGCGGATGTGGATCAGGACGGCACCGAAGTCGTCTCGCTGATCGAGCAGTCGAGCTCTGACGGCCCAACGGAAGGCAATTTCGCCGAGGTCACACAAACCGACACGGGCTTGGCGCCGGGCGTTTTCGCCGTGCCGTCCAACCAGTCGATTATTAATCAAACCTCCGACGGATCTGGCGCGAACGCCAGCGCGACGGTGGACCAAAACACCACCGTGCTGCCAGGCGACTCCAACAGCGCGGAAATCAATCAGTTGTTTGACATGGCCGGATCCGGCGATGGCGACGGCTCGATTTTCGACGCCACGGCGAGCGTGGAACAAGACGGCACCGGCAGCATCGCCGCGATCTACCAAACCAACGCGCTCGACGAGTCCTCCGCCGCCATCACCCAAATCGGCGACGACGCCACCGCGGCTATCGAACAAACCGGCTCGAATAATGACGCCGACGTCAACCAAATGGGAGACGGGTCTTTAGCCTTGGTCAGCCAGGAAGGCGCCGACAACCTCGCCGATGTTGATCAAACCGGCGAAGGCTCCTCGGCCACCGTCGTCCAAGACGGGTCGTCGAACACCGCGGTGGTGGATGATCGCGGCAACACGCTGGACACCACGGTCAACCAAACCGGGATGTGGAACACCTCCATGGTCGTGGATGACGGAGACAGCAACACGCTGAGCGTTAATCAGACCGGCGAGATGAATGTCTCCGATATCACCTTGCTCGGCGGCGCAGACGGCAACACCCTAGATGTCGACCAAGACGGCGATAGGAACAGCTTCACCGGGACGGGCCTGGGCGGCTCGAACTCCACCTTCGCCATCGACCAAGACGGCGAAGACAATACGGCGACGCTGAGCAATAGCGGCGGCGACAGCAATACCGTCACCATCACCCAATCGTTGAACGCCAATGATGCGGGCGTTCTGCTCGCCGGCACGAACAATGACATCGATATCACCCAAACCAACGGGGCCGGCAACACGGGCAACCTCGCCAATGTGGATGCGGACGGCAATTTGCTGGACATCGATATCAATCAAGACTCCTCCGGTGACACGGGCGTCATCCCGAACGAGGCGGATGTGTTCGCGCGAGGTGATAATAACCAAGTGCTGATCGACCAAGAAATCGACAGCAACTTCGCCGACGTCGATGTGGCGGGTTCTGATAACATCATCAGTGTCAGCCAAATGAACATGGATGATAACGAGCCCAACACAGCCGCCATCAATGTGGATGGTACAAACATTGATGTGGACGTGACCCAAGACTCCTCGGGCAACGATCCGGGCTTCTTCGGCCCGGGCGGCGTTAACGACGCCCAAGTCGATGTGACCGGTGACAATAACGACGTCAGCATCGACCAACAGTTCGAAGATAATTTGGCCGATGTGGACGTCTCGGGCGGCGCAGACAGCACGATCGACATCCTTCAGACCAACGCCGCTGGCAATGAGCCGAACGACGCGTTTGTGTCCTTAACCGACACGGACGGAGCCGATGTGGACATCTCCCAAGACTCCACTGGCAATTTCGGCGGCGCCGGCAGCATCAATGAAGCCGACGTGTCGATCACGGGCGGTGACACCAACAGTGTCACCATCAACCAAGGGCTTGAAAACAACGACGCCCTTGTCACCCTGGTGAACAGCTCGGACAGCGACATCACCATCGATCAGATGAACGGCCCGGGCAATGAAGCCAATGACGCCTCGGTCGGCCTGACCGACGCGGTCAATGTTGATGTGACCATTAGCCAAGACACCACCGGCAGCTCGCTCGGCGACGGCAATGACGCCACGGTCACCGGCTCGGGGACCGATAACACAGTGGACATCACCCAGTCGTTCGAGAACAATTCCGCGCTGGTGGACATTAGCGGCACCGGCAACGACCTCGATATCGTCCAAGAAAACGACGTCATCGATACCGGTAACCTCGCCGATGCGGTGGTCACCGGGGACGGCAACACGGTCGACATCTTCCAAAACGACGCGAGCATTGCGGACGTGGATGTGGCCGGGTCGTTGAACTTGGTCGACATCGACCAATTGTCCGACGGACTTGCTCCGGTGGTTAACTCCGTGGATGTCGACTCAACCGCTGGCTCTTCGGGCAATACGATCCTGATCACTCAGATCGGCTTCGGTGGGTCCACCGATCTGTTGGCCGATGGCGCAAACGGCTCGGTCAACGTGCTGCAAGGCGGCTTCCTGGGCAATGAGATCGACATCGAAATCGGCGGCGACGGCAACACCTCAAATGTCACGCAAAACGTTGCGGATGACGGGGTGACCAACGAGCTCTTTGGCTTCAACGACGCCACGATCTTGCAAGACGGCATCGACGGCCTGATCAACATTGATCAGACCGGCTCTGACAACACGGCGAACGCAACCCAAACCGCGTTCGCTTTGAATGCGGTCTCCGACATCCTCCAGGACGGCTCGGATAACTTCGCAGACGTGACGCAGAGCGCTGCCGACGTGACCTCCTTGGTCAGCCAACTCGGCGATCTGAACTCGGCGACCGTGACCCAGTCGGGCGCCGGTTTCACCTCCACCATCTCGCAAGTCGGTAACGGCAATACGGCGACGGTCAGCCAAGGCGCGCCGTAAGCGATCCGGTCTCACTTCCCCGTCCGGCGGTTCGCCGCTGGGCGGGGGCTTTTTTTCGTGCCCGCGGGACGGGCTCAGGCTTGGGGAGGTTGCGCGGAATGGCCCGTTTTTTCACTAAAATCAGCGGTCTGGCGTTCGGAATGTTGGCGGTCGGACCCGCGACAAACGCTGACGCGCAAAGCCCTGCGAACATGGACCAAATCCAAGTTTTGTTGAGCCAGCCGTCGGACCCGCTCGCCCGCGCTGCGGCGCGGTCCCAGACAGGCGACGATCAAAGCCTCGACCTACAGGCCCAAGGAACCCACACGCACATCACCGTCGATCAGACCGGCCAGGGCCACAGCGCCGAACTGGTGGTCGAGGGCGATCACAACACCGCAACGCTTACCCAAACCGGCGCATACCATGACGCACGCCTAAGCGTGCGCGGGGAGGACAACCAAGCGCGTCTTTCGCAAACCGGCGAGGACCATCAAGCCAGGCTCAGCCAACAGGGCGGCTTTAATTACGGCCTTCTCGAGCAAACCGGATTTTTAAACGCGGCGTCTTTGTTTCAATTCGGCGAAGGCAATTTCGGACATATCCAGCAAAGCGATGACAATAATCGCGCCCGCCTCTATCAGAATGGTGATAACAATTTCGGGGTTATTGAACAAACGGGGACCGGTAACGCCGCCGATCTGACCCAGTACGGCGATAATCTGAGTTATTCCATTATTCAAAGCGGCGGCGAAGACGTGTCCGTGACCCAAACCGGCCAAGGCGCCAGCGTCGCCATTTACCAGACCAACCTTTACGCCCCGCTTCAAGGCGGAGGATCATAACGATGAGCGCGCGCGGACGGATCGTTGTTGCGTTGATCGCCTCGGCCGGCTGTTTGAGCTGCGCCTGGGGCGCAAGCAACCCAATTGACGCCGCGCCCAGCGCGGCGACGCCGCCGAAGAGCGCTGACATCCCGCTTCGCGTTGATCAGGCCCCGCCCGACCGGTCGTTAGCGCGCAACCCCGCCAGTGCGGACACCTTGGACGCCGGCGTCGCGCAGATCGGCGACCCCGCGCCTCCCAGCGCGGCGGTGGCCCAACCCCCGCTGTCGGCCGTGGAAATCTGCAACGAACCGACCCCTTACTTCCAAGCCTTGTGTATCCAATTGGCCGCGGAGAACCAACGCTTGCTGACGGCTGCGCTCGCCGAAGCCATCGTGCGGCGATCCTCTATGGGGCGGGCGGTGGTTTTCGGCCCCATGGGCGAACCCTTGATCGTCGCGGGCGAAACGGGGGCGTTCCGGCGACGGGTCGACGGCGATCTGATTGCCGATCTGCTCAAAGACAATCGCGCCCTTGAGGCCGACTCCGCCGCATCGGTGGCGGGCGAAACCCTCACCGATCCCAGCTTACCAACGCCGGATTTGCTCAACGGTTTGACGCCGTCGACGCCGCCGCCCCCCTCACCGCCTTCGACCTCACCCCCGCTCTAGGAGCCTTCGCCGATGACTTCGAAATGCGGACGCGCCGGTCAGTTGGGACTTGTGATTTCAGCCGTTTTCGGGGCCGGTGCGTTCCATCCCACCAACGACTTCGATGTTGAGATCCGATTGCGCCGCAGCGGTGACATCATTGAATTCACACCGATCCTCATAACGCGGTCGCCGACCCGGGTGCGCTATGTTTGGGAAATCGAACGGGTCGGCGGGACCAACGCGGCCACGACTCGCGCACGAGGGACCGCCGAGACGCTTCACGATCAGACCGAAGCCGTCTTGACGCGCACATCAATGAATTTGCGTCCGGGCGAACGCTTGCTCGCCACGCTGATCGTCACTCGAAGCGACGGACAGTCTTTGGAGCGGACCGTCGATGTCGGCGACTAGAACCGCTTCAGTTTATCGGAGTCGAGAAGCGGCTCTAAGTTTTTGGTTTTTCGCGTTTTCGAACCGCAAAACCGCTTACGCTTTTGCTGAAAACGCTTGAGCGAGCCCGGACCTCTGGGCGTGGGGAGGACTTCGGATGGGACACCGCCGCCGAATTTTGCGCACCGGACTGATCCTGCCGGCGTTAACGGTCGCATGCGCCGTTCCGCCAGCGCCAGCGCCCGGCGCCCAGCCGGTCACCCCTGCCCCGATTGTTGTCCCGCCCCCCAGTGACGCGCTTCGCCAACACGCGCTGGCCTATCGACAAAGCTTAGCGCCGGAGGTCCGGCCGACGCCCGAGGACTCGGAACCGGTCGACACGATGGACCGGCGCCAAGCCGAAGTTCAGGATGAGCGGGAACTATGCGTTCACACCGTGCAAACAGGTGACACGTTATTCCGAATTGCGCTGGACTATAATCTAACCCCGCGCAGCTTGGCGCGGTACAACAAGATCCGCAATCTGCATAGGATTGACGTTTCTGACCGGATCAAAATCCCGCCCACGCCCTGTCATCGGCGACTGGGCTTAGCGCAGTAGACCTGATCGCGTCGCTAAAGCGATGGCATGCGGCAAGGTATTCGCCCCGAGCCGTTTGCGGGCGTTTTTAAGATGGAAATGCACCGTGCCTTCGCTGAGCTTCAAATCGAAAGCGATTTCTTTGCTGCGCTTACCCAACGCCGTGGCGCGTAAGACATCGCGTTCTCGATCGCTGAGCCGAACGGGCCTCTGCGCTTTGCCGGTTTGTGTCAGAGTTTCCCCGTCGGGCGGCAGAATTTTTTTGGTGACCTCGCAAGATATCAACCCGACTAAATTCAAGAGCTCAGTCGAATATTGCGCAATCACGCTTTGAAATTCCGTCTGATTTTTGCCAGACCCCAATGTCAGACCATAGAGAACAAATTCGCAGCCGCCGACGCTGATGAAGCACGGTAGGCTGACAATCGATATCGCGCCATAGTCGGCTCTAACCTGAAGAAAAGACTTCTGCTTCTCGCTGAATAAAGGGTAGCGCGCTGATGATACGCCGGTCCAGAGGATTTTTTGATTGAAGGTCGAGTAATGTCGCATCACGACGTCTCGGGGGATATTAGTGTCTAAAAATAGCTCCTCGATAAATTTCGCCGGATACGTCGAGAGGATCGGAAAGGATGAGGGCTGAAACCGACGAGTCTGCGCATTCGCGATGACCGCGCCGAAGGTATAATGCGCAAGCTCCAATCGATCCGCCAACGAGTCTAGAAAATCGCGCAGTGCGCACGCCAACTGCCTGCTCGTCTGAGCATTCAAAATCTTTTTTGAGACGAGAAGGGACGAATCCAGAGGGTTTTTCTGAGTCCAGTCTCCGCCACGAGGAATTTCGAAAGGTTCTAAAACGGAATTCGCCTGGTCATATCCTATGTTGCTCATCGGCTTGTCCCACCATTTTGTCACATCGCCCAGCTGCCTCAATCTGTATACGAGAGCATGGCAATGAGAACAATATAGCGATGATAAAGAGCTAATGACTGTTCGGCGATATGTGAATGTATTTATCTCAACCGGATAAAAACATTTGATCTTTTTGATTTTAATTTAGAAATACCATGACTATAAAAGCGACATGTCTGTTTCCTTTTACAGTTTTTCTAACAGCAAATTCATACATTGAACCGTAGATAATCCAGCTCTCGTATGTTTGGTACGCTATCGGCATGGAAAAGGTTCAGAACAACAATTCGTGTCAAACATGATTGACAACAGGAGTTTTTGAACATTATTCGATTTGAATTTAGAATAATTTTACTGAGTGGTCTTTTATCGCATCTCGCACATCACAAGCTCGTGATGACGAAGTCTCGCCGCTGCAAACGTTCGCCGAAATGCGTTGATGGCGCCTTATAGCCGCCAAGGCCCTCCGACGTTATCGACAAGCGCGGCGTTTAACGCTGCACCGCCACCGTCATGGTTTCCCCGCCCCAGCCATGAACACTGTCGCGCGCTTTAACGACGACTTCGGTTACGCCCTGAGGAATGCGCACACCCGAAAGCGACCGGGTGAAGGGTTGTTCATTGACATGGGGGTGGCCGAGCACCCGCTCGCCCAGCCGTTCGCCGTTCACGGTCTCCACCACCCAGAGGTCTGCGTAATGGTCCCACCCCGTATCCGCATGGCGCACAGTCGCGTCGACGCGGAACCGGTCCCCGCCTTGGGGCGTGATCCGCACGCCGACCACGTCCGCCTCCCCGGCCTGCGCGAACGGCGCGGAGACAGAGAACAGAGCGATACAAACAGCGGCGCGGATCATGGCGAGCTCCTTCAGGCGGGTGTTAACCGCCTTATAAGCCGGCGGGTCCGCGCGCGCCGTTCACATCCGCTCCCAATCCCGCCAGGGCCTAGCCGGCCAGGCTAGCGTCCACCAGGTCATCGGCGACCACGCCGCCGCCGGGCAAGGCGAAGATCAGGCTAACTTCGACGCCGTCTTCGGTGTTCACGCCCACCAGATCAACGCCGCCGGCGTCCTCAGGCACGTCCACATTAACGATGAGCGAGAGATCGATAACGCCATCCCGATCGAAGTCCGCCGTAAACAGACCCGTTTCCGCGTCGAACTCGGTTGCGTTGATCCCGCTCCCATCGTCGGGCGCGATCGTCGCGCCCACAATCTCCAGAGTGTCCTCGGTCGAGAAGCCGTTGATCGTATCGCCTTGGTGTTGAGCGATATTGCCGGTAATCAGGTCCGCGCCGACGCCGCCGCCGACCAGGTCTTGGCCCAGACCCGAAACAATGACGTCGTCGCCGAAGCCGCCGAACAACGCGTCAAAGCCGTCACCGCCGAAGATAAAGTCATCTCCGATATTACCGTTGATCAGGTCCGCGCCCGCGTCGCCAAACAACACGTCATTATCGACCCCGCCATTGATGGTGTCGACGCCATTGCCGCCTTCAATGAAATCGTTACCGAAACCACCGAACAGGAAGTCAAACGCATCCCCACCCGACAAAACATCGTCGCCAAACCCGCCATTGAGCAAGTCCGCCGCGGCGGCGCCTTCAATCACATCGTCACCAGCGCCGCCGAACACGGTGTCTTGCTCGTACGAGCCGACGATGACGTCGTCAAACGCCGTGCCGACCGCCGCTTCGATATTGATGAAGGTGTCCGTAAGCTCAAGCTCAGGCACCTCGACAAAGAAAAACGCAGCACCGGCGCTTAAGTCGATAAACACCGGTACCAGCAAATCTTCGAACGAGACCGTGTCGAAACCGGCGCCGCCGTCAATGGTGTCAGTCCCACCGCCGCCAACGAGTAAATCCGCGCCAGCGCCGCCGATCAGCGTGTCGTCCCCGGCGTCGCCGAAAATCGTGTCGTTCCCCGCCAGTCCATTGATGACATCGTCGCCGGCTAGGCCGTTGATCAGATCATCGCCGTCGGTGCCTTCAATAAGGTTCGGCCCGTCATCGCCCAGGATCGGGTCCACCGCAGCGGTGAAGGGTTGGTCAAATACGGAGCCCTCAAAAAGGGCGAATTGCGTGAAGCGCGCCATGGTGTGTCTCCCAGTCGGTCCCGGTGATCCCAATTAAACCCAGCTAGGCGAAGGGGTGTGACCTAAAACGGGGCCAAGTGACCCCACCTGCCGGTCATTGTGCGGTTACGCGCGAGGTGATGCAATTGGCGGGCCACGCGAAAACTGCGCTTACGGGCACGTAAGCGCCGTTGCGCCTGAAGCGGCGCGCGATATCTTACAGTTCATGTTTGTTGGCTCAGGAGGTCGCGTGATCGCGCCATCCCCGCCCCGTGCGCCCCCCCACGCGCCATTGATTGACCCGTTTGCGCGGCGTATTCGCTATGTCCGGCTTTCGGTGACCGATCGGTGCGATTTGCGCTGCGTCTATTGCATGGCCGAACGGATGACGTTTCTGCCCAAGACGGAGCTGTTGAGCTTCGAGGAGCTAGACCGGCTGTGCGCGGCGTTCATCGATCGCGGTGTGAGCAAAATCCGCGTCACCGGCGGAGAGCCTTTAGTCCGTCGGGACATTCCGGCGCTGATAGAGACGCTGGGCGCACGGATCCGACCGGGCGGGCTTGAAGAGCTGACCCTAACCACCAACGCCACCCAACTTGAAGCCCATGCCGAAACCATCGCGCGCGCAAGCGTCAAACGGATCAACGTCTCGGTGGATAGTCTCGATCCGGCCACCTTCGCTCGGGTCACTCGCGGCGGCGATCTGGCGAAAACCCTGGCCGGGATCGACGCCGCCCAATCGGTAGGCCTCGCGGTTAAACTCAATGTGGTGGCGCTTAAGTCCGAAAACGCCGATCAGCTGGTGGACATGACCGCCTGGGCGCATGCGCGCGGATTGGCGATCACCTTTATCGAAGTCATGCCCATGGGGGAGACCGGGGAGGATCGGGTCGACCAATTCTATCCGCTCACGGCGGTGCGCGAGGCGTTGGCCGAGAGCTTCGCCCTTGTGGACCTGGCCAAACGCACCGGCGGGCCCGCGCGTTATGTGCGCGCGGAAGAAACAGGCGGCGAGATCGGGTTCATCACCCCGCTCACCCATAATTTCTGCGAGGGCTGTAACCGGGTGCGGGTGGACTGCACGGGCAAGCTTTACCCCTGCTTGGGCCAAGAGGGCGTGTTCGACCTGCGCCCGGCTTTGCGCGAGGGGACCCAAGCGGACTTGCACGCCGCGCTAGACGCCGCGATCGCAGGCAAGCCCAAGGGCCATGACTTTGTGATTGATCGGGGTCGCGTGCAGGGTCCCGCCCGCACCATGTCGGCCACGGGCGGTTAGCATGGTGGTGACGGTGAAATATTTCGCATGGGTGCGTGAAGCCATGGGCCGGCCCGAGGAACGGCTCAGTCTTGAAGGCGCGCAGACCTTGGCGGCGGTGCGCGCGCGCTTGCTTGAAGACCCCGCCGCCGACGTCTTATCCCAGCCGAGCGTGCGCGCGGCCGTCAATGGGGCGATCGTAGACATGACGGCACCGGTTGCGGATGGCGACGAAATCGCTTTTTTTCCGCCGCTGACCGGGGGATAAGAGCGTTTATGACCGAGCTTTGTCTTTCACGCCGCGCCGTTGTGGGCGGCTTGCTCGCCAGCGCAGGCGCTTTGAGCCCTGCTGCGGCGCAAACCGACGCGCTCCAAGGGCCCGTGACGATCTATGCAGCCGCCAGCCTCCGCGCGCCGGTCGAGGATTTGCTCACCGATCTGCGCACCGCATCGAACGCGGAGGTGCGTATCGGCTTCGCAGCCTCCTCGATTCTGGCCCGACAGATCGAAGCCGGCGCCCCGGCGGATATTTTCCTTTCTGCGCACGCGCTGTGGTCGGACACTCTGATCGCCAACGGGTTCGCCGCCGAGAATGGTGTTTCCCGGCCCTATGGCAATCGCTTAGTGGTGATTGCGCCGGACTCCAGTCCCGAGCCCTTGGACATTGGCGACCTTAAGGCCTGGCGCAACAGGCTCGGCGCATTCGGCCTCATCGCCATCGGCGATCCCAGCCACGTGCCCTCGGGCCTCTACACCCATGCGCTGTGGTCCAAGCTCGGCCTGTTGGAAGATTTGCAGGACCGGGTCGCGGCCACGGCCGCCGCGCCCGAGGCGGTTGGGCTGGTGGCGCGCGGGGTGGCCCCTTTAGGCGTGGTTTACGCCTCCGACGCGCTGTTAAGCCCGGACGTGACCGTGGTGGCGGAACCGGAGCCGGCTTTGCAGCCCGAAATCACCTATGACCTCATTCTGTTAAAGGACGCGAGCCCGGCGGCTCGGCAGGTTTACCAATATCTGCTCAGCGAACGCGCGGCGCCTATGTTCCGCGCCCGCGGTTTCACCGCTTTCGCTGACCAGGGATAGGGCTTCGGTGTTGACCGCTGAAGACTGGACCGCGCTGGGCGTCTCCTTACGCGTGGCGGGCTTAGGCGCGGGGTTAGCCCTCGCCGCCGCGATCCCTTGCGCTTTAATCTTAGCGCGCGGACGGTTTCCGGGCCGCACCCTGCTCGACGGTCTCGTCAACGCGCCTTTGGTGATCCCCCCCGTGGCGAGCGGATTTTTGTTGCTGACGATTTTGGGCCCGCGCACCCCGCTCGGCGCTGGGTTTGAAAGCGTTTTCGGCGTGCGCCTGGCATTTAGTTGGGTCGGGGCTGGGCTCGCCTCCGCCATCGGCGCCTTCCCCTTCGCCGTGCGCGCGCTCAAGCTTGGTTTTGAACGGACACCGGAGAGCCTCGATCAGGTCGCGGCTGAATTGGGCGCAGGTGCTTGGGATCGGTTTTGGAGCCTGACCTGGCCCTTAGCGGCGCCGGGCGCGTTGGCGGCGGCTTTAATGGCTTTCGCGGTCGCGTTGGGCGAGTTTGGGGCGGTGATTACGTTTGCGGCCAATATCCCCGGAGAAACCCAAACTCTGCCCTTGGCGATTTACACCGCCATCCAATCGCCGGGCGGGGACGCGCGCGCGCTCAGGCTGTGCGCGCTCTCCATCGGCGTGGCCGTGCTCGCGGCGGTCTTCGCCCAAGCGGTCCGCGCGGCCAGCATGCGCCGATGACGCCAGAGCCGGGGCTGCAGGTCGAAGCTGCGTTCGCGCGCGGCGCGTTTCGGCTTGAGGCGGTGTTCGACGCCGAACCCGGGGTGACCGCGATTATCGGCGCCTCAGGCGCGGGCAAAACGACCCTGTTAAGCGGTTTGGCCGGGCATACCCCGCTTGTGGACGGCGTGGTGCGATGCGCGGGCGCGGTATGGGCGGACGCGGGCGCGCGTCGCGCCCTTGCCGTGCGCAAGCGCGGCTTGGCGAGCGTGTTCCAAGAGGGCCGGCTGTTCCCCCACCTCACCGTGCGCGGCAATCTGGACTACGGCCGCAAGCGCGCCCGAGGCCGCTCGATCGTTGTCTATTTCGACGATGTCGTTGCGCGCCTGGGTCTTGAGGCGCTGCTGGAGCGTCGCCCCGCTCAGCTTTCGGGCGGCGAACGTCAGCGCGTCGCACTGGCCCGAGCGCTGCTGGCCGCGCCGCGATTGCTGTTAATGGACGAACCTCTGGCGAGTTTTGACGCCCGAACACGCGCCTAAGCGATCGACTTGATCGCAACCGTCTTATCCGCCGCCGCCATTCCTGTGGTTTACGCCACCCACCAACCGGAGGAGGCGCTTCGGCTCGCCCATCGGATCGGGTTGATCAAAGCCGGTAGGCTCCGCCCCCTACGCGCCCTGCGCCATGCGGGCGAAGACGCAGGGCTCGCCCGGTTTTTCGGCGGCGACGGTCCGGGCGCGGTCGTCGAGGGCCGTTTAGTCAGCCACGACCTGAAGACCGGACTGGCGTTATATGAGACCGATATCGGCCCGTTGATCGGACCCGGCGCGGCGGCGCCCGCCGGGGCGCGGGTGCGCGGCGTTTTGCCCGGCGCGCGGCTGAGGATCGAGCCGGAGACCGAGGGCGCGGAGCGCCGTCACGGACACCTGCCCGCCAAGGTCATCGACGCGCAAGCGGGCGCCGATGGGCGCGCCTTCGTCGCTTTGTCGGTGCAGGGCAAGCGGGTTTACGCTCGCATTGGCCGCCGGGCGAGCGGCCTGGAGAAAGGCGCGGACGTCCGCGTGATCGTGGATGCAGCCGCTTGGGAGCCGATCTATGTCCCGGAGTAGCCCGGAGCTCAGCGTCACCGTGAGCGCAACCGCTCTGGATATCAGCCTAGGTTTGCCCGCTGATCCGGACTGCGGCGCGGAGGCGCGGTTTCTAGGCCAGGTGCGCGGGGGCGACGGGCTAGTGAGCCTGACGCTTGAGCATTATCCCGGCGTCACCGAGCAAGCCTTGTCCGCCATCGGGCGCAACGCCGCCGAGCGCTTCAACCTCCGCGCGGCGCTAATCCATCATCGGGTCGGGACGATGGAGGTGGGCGAGCCGATCGTGCTGGTCGCCGCCAGCGCGCCCCATCGCAAGGCCGCCCTCCAAGGCGTTGAGTTCATGATGGACCAGCTTAAGACCCACGCGCCATTCTGGAAGAAAGAAGCCTTCGCCGATGGCCGGCAAGCTTGGGTCGAGGCTAGGGTGAGCGATGACCAAGCCGCCAAAGCGTGGTTCCAAGGAGACCGCCCATGAGCCGGCTAGACCCCGAGCGCGCCTTTGTTCCGTTAAATCTGGCGGTGATGACCGTCTCGGACACCCGCACCCTGGAAACCGATAAATCCGGCGGCTATTTGGCGGAGCGGATCGAGGCGGCGGGCCATGTGTTGGCGGACCGAGCGATCATCGCCGACGACCGGTTGGCGATCCGCGCCCAGGCCGCCCAATGGATCGCTGCGCGGGGGGTGGACGGGATCCTGACCACCGGCGGCACGGGCCTGACCGGCCGGGATGTGACGCCCGAAGCGATCGAGCCCTTATTCGACAAGCGCATTGAGGGCTTCGCCGTTCTGTTCCACCAGGTCAGTTTTCAGAGCGTCGGCGTCTCCACCTTGCAATCACGCGCCACCGCCGGGCTGGCGGGGGGGACGTTTGTGTTCTGCCTGCCCGGCTCCACCGGCGCCTGCCGGGACGCGTGGGAGCATATTCTGGTTTACGAGTTCGACAGCCGGCATCGGCCGTGTAATCTCGCCGAACTCAAGCCTCGGCTCAACGAGCGCTAAGTCCATGGCGGAGCTGACCCATTTCGACCCCGAAGGCCGCCCCTCCATGGTGGACGTGGGCGATAAACCGGTCACCGCGCGCGAGGCCACCGCCCAGGGCCGCATCACGATGAGCGCGGAGGCCCGCGCCGCCCTGATTGCGGGCCGCGGACCAAAGGGGGACGCGCGTACGGTGGCCCAACTCGCGGGCGTTCAAGCCGCGAAGGACACCGCCCGGCTCATCCCGCTTTGCCACATTCTGCCGCTTGACAAGGTGGCCGTGGAGATCGAACCCGAGGGCGAGACCGGCTTCCACGTCACCGCCCGGGTGCGCGCCACCGCCAAAACCGGGGTGGAAATGGAGGCGTTGACAGCGGTCTCGGTGGCCTGCCTCACCCTCTATGACATGGGCAAAGCGCTCGATAAGGCCATGACGATTCACGGGATTGCGCTGGGCGCGACGTCGGGCGGCCGGTCGGGCGATTACCGAAAATGAGCCTTCTGGCGCTCGACGATGCGCGCGCGCGCTTGCTCGACATTGTGCGGCCCGGGGGCGCGGAAACCGTCCCGCTGGCCCAGGCGCTGGGCCGTACCCTTGCTGACCCGCTGATCGCCCAGCGCACCCAACCGCCCGCCCCCGTCTCGGCCATGGATGGCTGGGCGGTGCGCGCGGCCGACCTCACCGGCGGGCCGGTCACCTTGCGCATTGTCGGCCAAGCCGCGGCTGGCGAACCGCTCGACCAGCCGCTTAGCCCCGGCGAGGCGGCGCGGATTTTCACCGGCGGCGTCCTTCCCCCGGGCGCGGATCAGGTGGTTATCCAGGAGAACGCGCGCGCTGAGGCCGCCCTGCTGCACCTGACCGACCCGCCGCAGCCGGGCCGGCATGTGCGCGCCGCGGGGCGGGACTTCACTCAAGGCCAAAGCTTGCTGTCGCCCGGCACGGTGTTGACCGCCCAAACCCTGGCGCTGGCGGCCAGCGCCGGCGCGCTCTGGCCAAAGGTCGCCCAGCCGCCGGAGGTGGCGGTGCTCTGCACCGGCGACGAGTTGGTCGAGCCGGGGGAGACCCCGGGCCCGGGCGGTATCGTCAACGCGTTGGGCGTGGGCCTTGGCGCGCGGATCGCGGCGGCGGGTGGGCGTGCGGTCTATCTCGGCGTGGTCCGCGACGATCTTGAGGCCATGACGGCGGCCTTTGACCGGTCGAAACGGTCCACGCTCGTGGTCTGCGTCGGCGGGGCGTCGGTGGGGGAGCGGGATTTCGCGCGGGCGGGCTTTGCGGCGGCGGGCGGCGAACTCGCCTTCGCCAAAATCAATCTTAAGCCCGGCAAACCAACCTGGGGCGGTGGTCTAGGCGGCTCCGCCGTTCTGGGCCTGCCGGGCAATCCGGCCTCCGCCTTTGTGGCGGCGGAGCTGTTGCTCGCCCCCCTGATCGCCAAGGCCCTGGGCCGGCCCGGGCCCCATGCGCCTGATTTGTCCGCGGGCGTGCTCGCAACCCCTCTGCCGGCCAATGGGGACCGGGAGGCTTGGGTGCGCGCAAAAACCGTGGGCCGAGACGACTTTGGCCGACCGATCCTGGATGCGACCGCGGACCAAGACTCCAGCCTGCTCACCGTGCTCGCGGGCTCGGACGCATTGATCCGGCGCGCGGCCGGCGCCGACGCGGCTGCGGCGGGGGACGCGGTGGCGGCGCTAATGCTCACGCCCTAGCGCGGCCTTTAGTCCGGCGGGGTGAGAGGGCGAACGCCCCGGGCGCTGAGCCGGGGTCCGGGACAAGGCGCTCTATCGTCACCCCGAGGAGCCGAAGGCGACGTGGCGGTCCAGGCGACGGTTCCGCTTGGCTTCAAAAGGTTCCGCATTGCCGCACCGCTCGAAATAACGGCGACCGCGTCACCCGGGCGCCCGAGCGGGGGCCTTCGCGACCGCTCGGGCCGCCGCATAGGCCGACGCCCAGGCCCATTGAAAGTTATAACCGCCGAGCCAGCCCGTGACGTCGACCACCTCGCCGATGAAAAAGAGCCCAGGGACGGCTTTCGCCTCCAGCGTCTTGGAATTGAGCCCAGCGGTATCCACCCCGCCCAACGTGACTTCCGCGGTGCGATAGCCCTCCGAGCCTGCGGGCGTCACCCGCCAGGCGCGCAACCGCTCAACGAGCGCCTGGAGTTTCGCGTTCGACCAATCCGCCAACCGCCCCTCCCAGCCCTCGAACGCGCAGAGCGCTTGGGCGAGCCGCTTGGGCAACACCTCGCCCAGCCCGGTCTGGATGGCCGACCGGCCGAGCCGGGCGCGCGCGTCCAGAAGCGCCTCGTAAAGCCCTCCATCGGGGGCGAAATCCACCAAAATGTCGGCGCCCTCGCGCCAGTAGCTCGAACTTTGCAGGATCGCCGGCCCGGACAGACCCCGATGGGTGAACAGCACACCATCCCGGAACGCGGGCGGCTTAGCTTTGCGCGCCTTGGCGGGGGTTGCGGCGGTGACGGTCGCGTCGAGCGACACGCCCGCAAGGTCTTCAGCCAACGTCTTGATCGCACCCTCAAAGGTCAGCGGGACCAGCGCGGGCCGGGGGTCGATGACAGTCAAGCCGAACCGGTCGGCGAGCTGATAGCCAAACCCGGTCGCGCCGATCTTCGGGATCGACTTGCCCCCGGTGGCGACGACCAAGGCGCGCGTGGTGAACGTCCCTGCCGAGGTCTCGACCCGGAACCCGTCCACCGATTGGCTCACATTACTGATAGTCTGGCCCGCGCGGACATCCGCGCCCGTGCGCCGGCAATCATCGAGCAACAGATCAATGATCTGCTGGGCGCTGTCTTGGCAGAATAACTGCCCGCGCGCCTTCTCCACCCAAGCGATACCGGCGCTCTCCACCTTGTTGAGAAAGTCCGTGGGGGTGTAGCTATTAAGGGCGGAAATGCAGAATTTCGGATTTTGCGAGAGGAAATGCTCTGGCGCGGTGTTCAGATTGGTGAAATTGCACCGCCCGCCGCCGGAAATCCGGATCTTTTCGCCCAATTTGCGCGCGTGATCGAGCACGGCGACCGAGCGCCCGCGCCGGGCCGCTTCGGCCGCGCAAAACAGTCCCGCCGCCCCTGCGCCCAGGATCAGACAATCGACGACTTCTGGGGGCTTAGACATGGCGGCGCGCTCAAAGGACGAGACCCCGGGGGTGTGACGAGCCCAGCGCGCGCCGTCAAGGCGGTTGGCTTCGGGTCAAGCCCAGGGCGCCAGGTTCGCGGCCGTGTGACCTCAATCCCCGCCACCGACCTCTCCAGGCTCGACGGCTAAAAGCGTCATGGCGGCCAGCGTCATCGCCTCCACGCCGGCGGTGACCGAGGGCTCGGGTGAGACTTTAAAGAGCGGTGAATGATGGCCGGCCGCGGTCTGAAGCTCCGCCTCCGGCGTGCCGCCAACGGAGAAATACACCCCCTTCACGCCGTATTCCGGGGCGACGAAATAGGCGAAATCCTCCGCCCCCATGCCTTCGCGTGTATCGTCATACATACGCTCAGCGCCAAAATGGGCGCGAAAAGCGTCGTCGATCCGTTTCGCGGTGACGGCGTCGTTTAAGGTCGGCGGGGTCGTTTCGACCGGCGAGCGGACGACTTCGGGCAGCAAATCCTCCGGCACGTCCAGCGCCCGGGCGGTGCCTTCGGCGACCCGGTCTATGCCGTCCAAAAGCGCGGTCCGGGTTTCGGGATCGTCTGAGCGCACCGTGAGTTGGAGCTTCACCTCCTCGGGGATGATATTGTGCTTGAACCCGCCATGGATGGAGCCGACCGTGATCACACCGGGTTGGAGCGGGGCTATGGATCGGCTGACCACCGATTGCAGACTGACCACGATCTGGCTGGCCACCAGCACCGGGTCCACCCCCTTATGCGGGCTCGCCCCATGGGCGCCGACCCCGCGCACGGTGATGTCCACACTATCGGAGGAAGAATAGGCGATGGCTTGGGGCACATAGATTTTGCCCTCGGGCCGACCGGCGGCGACGTGGAAGGCGAGCGCATAATCGGGCTTGGGGAAGCGCTCATAAAGCCCGTCTTTGAGCATATTACGAGCACCGGAAATCCGCTCCTCCGCGGGTTGGCCGATCAACACCAGCGTGCCGGACCACTGGTCTTTTCGCTGGGCGAGTTGGCGCGCGGCGCCCACCAAAGCGGTCATATGCACATCGTGCCCGCAGGCGTGCATCACCGGTTTGACAATGCCGTCAATGTCTTTTTGCCGGGCGGTGGAGGCGTAATCGAGCCCGGACTTTTCGGGCACCGGCAAACCGTCCATATCCGCGCGCAACAAAACCGTCGGCCCGGCGCCGTTTTCCATCACCGCGACCACGCCCGTGCCGCCGACCCCGGTGGTGACCGTGTACCCAAAGGCTTCAATCTCTTGGGCCAAGCGTTTGGCGGTTTCGTATTCGCGGTGCGATAGCTCCGGATTGGCGTGGAAGTGTTTGAACAACGCCTCAAGCGACCGAACGTAGTCCGCCTCCACCGCTTCGGTCAGGTTTGCCGTGTCTGCGCTGGCCTCGGCCTGGGCGTCGGAATGCGCATAAGCGCCCGCGCACAACACGCTCGCCATCGCCGCGCTCGTCAATAACCGGTTCATCGCCGCCTCCCCGCGTGTCGAACCTTTTGTATCGTTATGTTCATCAAGGCGATTGACGGGCCGGCGGTCAAGCCTGAGCCGCCATCCGAGCGGCAAACCGCGCGAGGCCGTGGACAAGCCCGATCGGCTCGCTTATACCGCCTGCTCCCGCGCGCGAGCGGTTTGGTTCGCGACCGCGGCGGCGCCCAGGTAGCTCAGTTGGTAGAGCAACGGACTGAAAATCCGTGTGTCGGTGGTTCGATTCCGCCCCTGGGCACCATCCTTGATTTTTGATCGGATATTTCGCGTAAGATATTGAAGGGCGTGGTTGTTTTCACGGTTCGATAGCCTCCGTTCGGCTCGTAAATTAAGTTATGGGCGAATGTGAGTTTGAGCACCGCGCGCTGGTCCTCGATAAGCCCAGTTTCCCAGAGATTTAAAGGGTTTGCGAGGAAGGCCATAGCGGTTCGATAAGCGGCGTCGAAGTCAAGCTGAGGACCGGTCTGTCGGACGTTGATTTCTTCCAATCGGACGAGCAAATTCGTCCTCTGACCCTCCATTTTGGTGAAGCGGCGTTCTAGCGCTGTGATGAGGCGCGGCTGGGTGATGTCGACAAGCTGATCGACGACGCCCTCGATGCGACGCTCCAACGCGCGCAGCTCGTCCTTCAGCGCCTTGCGCTGGGTTTTGAGAAGCACGCCGAAGTCGGCCCACAGGTCGCGGAATATCTCCGTGGCGAGTTTTACGAGGACCGGCCCTGGCTGCAGATTGCTCAAAAGCGTTTCAAAATCACCCTCGATCTGGGCTTTGGGGATCGACTTGCCATAGCGGTCGCAAGCTTTGTTCTGACACAGATAATACGCGTAGTAGCGGTCTCGCCCCTTGCTGTGCGCCGCCCGGTAAGGCTCGCCGCAGGTGCAGTTGACGAACCCGCGCAGCGGAAAATCCGGATGCGCCAAACGGCGGCGACGCTTGGGATTGCGACCGGCCAGCCGGTCCTGAATACGCTCATAGGTTTCTGCAGAAATGATCGGCGGGTGGCGACCCTTCTGAAGCGGCACGCCCCAGGGCTCGTATTCGACAAAGCCGGCATAGACCGGGTGGGTCAGTAGCTTCCGAATCCGTTGGGAATAGACTTTACCGTCCTTGGATTTTGGGTAGTTCGGTTGGGCGTCCAGGAAATGTTTAACGTCCATCTGGCTGTCGAGAACGCCATTGGCGAAATGCTCGAGCGCTTGTTTCAGGATCGGCGCGACGACCGGGTCCGGCACGAGGATTTTACCCTCGGTTTTGGTCTTCTGCGTCTTGTAGCCGGTGGGCGGCACGAACGCCCAATAACCATTCTGCAACCGCGCTTTCTGACGAACTCTGGAGCGATGAGCGATGAGGATGCGCTCATGCTCGGTGCTGTGACCCCCGATAATTCTGCCATGTGATGCTAGAGTCCGGCCTTCTCGAAAGGACTGGACGAATGAAGCGATCACGGTTTTCGGAAGAGCAGATCATTGGGATTTTGAAGGAGCACGAGGCCGGCGTGACCGTC
>JBHJGU010000069.1:0-5460 GCA_050331475.1 Maricaulaceae bacterium
GATCACACCTTGTCGCCTCGGTCTTGCGCTTTGAGGCGATCGACGAGGGCTTTGACGCTCTGGCTTTGGGATTTGTGCGCGACGAGGACGGCGTCCGGGGTGGCGACGATCACCAGATCCTCGACCCCGAGAGCGGCCACCAACGGCCCTTCGGAGCGCAGATAACACCCCGGCGCGTCTAGGGCGAGAACGTCGCCGATCCGCGAGGTCTCCGCGATCGCCATCAGCGCCTCCCACGAACCGATGTCGCTCCACCCCATCTCCACAAACACCACCGCCGCGCGCGGGGTTTTCTCCATTAGGGCGTAGTCAATGGAGATGGACGGGCTTTGCGCAAACGCGTCCCGATCGAGCGCGATGCGCGCCGGGGTCCTCTGCGCGCCCGCCAGCGCGGCGTCAACCGCGCCAAGGACCTCGGGGCAAAGTTGCGCCGCCTCCTCAAGCAAAACATCCGCCCGAAACAAGAATAACCCTGCGTTCCACGCATACCCGCCTTGGGCGAGATAGCCCGCAGCCGTCGCCGCGTCGGGCTTCTCCACAAAGGCGTCCACCGCAAACACCCCCGGCGCGTGCCCGTGCGCGTCGCCCGCGCGAATATAGCCATAACCGGTGTGGGGGTGGTCCGGGGTGACGCCGAAGGTCACCACCGCGCCCGCCGCCGCCGCCGGCGCCGCTTGGGCCAGCGCGGCGCGAAACCGCGCCGGCGCGGCGATATGGTGATCCGCCGGCGCCAGCAAAACCAACGCGTCCGCATCCTGGGCCAGGCTTGTCCGCGCGGCCGCAACGGCCGCAGGCGCGGTGTTCCGGCCCAGGGGTTCGACGATCCGGGTCGCCCCCGCCACCCCCGCCTGCGCCAATTGCTCGACCACCGCCGCCTCGTGGGCCTGCCCGCACACCACGGTGAGCGGGCCGAACGCCACCCCCTCGCCCCCACCAGTCAGCCGTTTGGCGGTCGCTTGTAAGAGGCTGTCCTCGCCAACCAAAGCGTGGAGCTGTTTGGGGCGCGTGGCGCGGGATAAGGGCCAGAGCCGAGAGCCCCCGCCCCCCGCCAGGATCACCGGCGTAATCACGGTGTCCACACTCACCCTCCCACCCCGGCGGAGACGGTTGGCGTCGCCGCGACCGTGTCTAGGCTCGTGTGTGGGCCCTTGTCGGCGCCCGCGCCCGCGGCTCCCGCCATCGCCGCCGTTCGTAGGGTCTCAACCATCGCCGCAACCGCGTGATACCCCGTCGCCGCGGTCATAGTGTCGCTCAGCGCGCGTCCGTTCGCGTCGAAATGATCGATCCAGCCCCCCGGGATCGGCGCGGCGAAATAGGTGTCAAACAGCGCATCGAACAGAGCGAGCGCCCGGCCGCGAGCGGCCTTATCCCCGGCCGCCGCGGCCACCCAATGCGCCTTGAGCGCTTCGGTCTGCTGCCAGGTCCGGCGCGTGTCATCGAGCCGCCCGCCCGTCGGATCAATCGCCTGCGGTGTGAAGCCTTGCCCATCCAGCGCCTCGCACGCCAAGGGGTAAAGCGCCTCAAGCCGGGGGGAGCCCCGCCCGGTCAACCGCTCCGACATCCGGTTAAGCCAAACCCAATCAAACTCATGGCCCGGCTCGATTCGCAGATCCGCCCCCGCGCGCACCGGCGTCCAGTCCTCCTCAAACGCCTCTAACAGCCGGCCGGTCATGGGGTCCAAGCATCGGCGCTCCACCAGCGTCCGCAAAGTCTGGGCCCGATCGGCGAAATGCGCCTCGCCGCTGGCGTCATAAAGCGCCAAGGCCGCCTCGAATAAATGCATATGCGGGTTTTGTCGGCGCGGCCACCGCGCGGGCTCCGCCTCCGCATAGCCGCCCGCGGGATGGGCCAGCCTCGCGTCCAGGCGCGCCCAGATCGCCTCCGCCTGGGCCACCAAGTCCGGCGCGTTCAACGCCTTGGCCGCCCAGCCCAGCGCGAACAACCCAAACGCATTATCGTAAAGCTCCGCTGTGGCGTCGGTCAGGCCCGCGCCCGTATTCACCATGCGACCGAACAAGCCGTCGGGCCGGCGACACCGCTTAAGCAAAACCTCCACTCCGCGCGCGACCAGCGCTTGGGCGCGGTCCGCCTCCCAGCCCGCCAGGACCGCCTCGCAAAACACATAGGTTTGGCGCGCCTGAACCCGCACCCGAGAGGGCTGCTCGGGCGCAACCGGCGCGCCGTCAAACCCCAGCCGCTCGTAAAATCCCCCCCGAGGATCAACCCCGTGCGCCGCCCAAAACGGCCAAACCGCCTGGTTCAACCACGTCTGCGCGCGAACCGCGCAAACTTGGGTCAGATCCGCCATCGCCTGCCCCGCACGTTACACCCCCTCGCCGCACAAAATCTGTGGACTGATTAGCGCCCGCGTTTGGCGCGTGCAATCGAGGACGCAAAGCCGACGCTTTTTCTTTTGGCCTGAAAAGGTTTTGTCCGATGAATCGTCCGGAAATCGTCCTGTCGTGAGCGCGTCTGAGCGCCTGACAGCTTTTCGGTCGCGTCAATGCGCCTGAACGACCCCGCAAGACAGCCAAACACCAACCCCGACGCCTCAACCCGAACAAAATGCGCCAAGGCCGGCGCCCGGAACGGTGGCGCGGGGAGACGCACATTGGCCTGGTGTACGCAGTTGTCTGCCGGCGTCGAAACCAAATCGGCTTAGCGGCTGATTTCCGACGAACGCGGCCGGCTGGAGGCGATGGCCGGGTGGAGGCGATGGCCGGGTGGCGGTCGTTGTCCGCCGATATCAAGGCGCGGCTGTTTGTTCCATAGGCGCCGGTGAAAGCCGCGCGCCGGTTGACCCGGGTGAAAGATCAGAAACGCTGTCGCCAGGCACATTGTCGTCTCAAAGCGCGCGCTGAACGCCGGGCAGCTTCAAGAGACCTATGACGGTCAGCCAACTCAGCATTAAGGCGCCCGCGAACACCAAGACAAACTTGACGGCGGCGTGGAGGGGCACCTCAAGAAAAGCCCACTGGAGCCACAGCACAAACCCGTAATGGACGATGTAAACACCATAGGCGGCGCGTGTGAACGCGGTCATGATCGGGCCTTGCGAGGCGATCGTCTTGCGAAACAGCGCAAAAAAGCCAAGTGTGCTGAGCACACAGCTCGGAACCCACAAGACATCGTAAAGTGCTCGCGCTTGAGGGTAATCCAGGCGATCGAACGCGAGGAGGATGCGCGGTAGAAAATTCATCAGCAGATAAAAACCGATCGCACCCAAGAACAGCGCCACGCCGTGGCGAATGATAGGGCCGTTTCGTCGAAAAACCGTGGTCTCCAACCCGGCTGCTCCAAGCGCAACGCCGAAGACAAACCAGCACGCGTACAGCAAAACCCGGGACAATTGGCCGTAAAACGGCGCTACGGGCAAAGGACCCCACGCATCCGGTCCAAAAACGATCAACAGTGGAAAGTACGCTCCGCTCAGCATGATGAGTAAGACCAAAACCGTGGTCCAGGGTCGGTTTTGGCCCGTTCGCAAGAGGTGCGATGTGGCGCTCCGCCCGCGCCGCAGCAGCGGCGAAAGCCCCGCAATCAGAAGATTGAAGGCCAGCAACATCCAAATGAACCAGAGCGGGCCGGGCGTTGCGCCATGTTCGGTCAGGTTTGAGACCCAATAGTCGAGATAGCCCGCCCCGCCGCCGGCCAGTCGCCAGGCGGGATAGTAAGCCAAAGGCATAATCAAAGCCGTTCCGAATACGAACGGTAAGCCAAGGCGAACGGCTCGGGCTTTGATAAACGGGACCACACCGGATTTCTCGAAAGACGGCCAAACAAACAGGCCTGAAATGAAAAACATCGCAGACATGAAAAACACGTCGTTAAAGTTCTGCGCGTGGTCGAGCACCACCCACCGCGCGCCCTCATCGACGACCGGCGCCGTGCCGCCGCGATAGTCTTCCCCGCCGGAAATGGCGAATGTGGTGTAACCGACCGCGCTGTGATGGGTGAGGACCATGATTGTGAGCGTCGAGCGCAGCGAGTCTATGGCCGGGTCGCGCATGTCCCGCCGTGGCGGCTAGGACGCCTTGCCCGGAAACCAATCCTCGGGCGCCAATTCGAAGCCCGAAAACTCAAAGCCGGGCGCGACGGTGCAGCCGCCCAGCGTCCAGGCGCCCAAGCTTTCCGCCGTCTGCCAAGCCTGTTTCGGCACAACGACTTGGGGCCGCTCGCCGGCTGCCAGATTGACGCCGAGCCGGTGCGGTGTGGCCGCAACGCCATCGGGGCTGATTGTCAGAGCGAGCGGCGCGCCCGCGTAATAGTGCCAGATCTCGGCGGCGTCGACCCGGTGCCAGGCGGACACCTCGCCCGCTTCGAGCAAGAAATAGATCGCGGTGCCGGCTGAGCGGTCGCCCGGAGGCGCGGGATCGCGAAAGGTCTCCACATACCAGCCGCCCTCCGGATGGCGCGCCATCCCGAAAAATTTCACGATATCCTTGGCGCTCAGATCCCCTTGGGCGATGCGGTCGAGCATCAGAACACATCCTTGCGTCGGCGCGCTTCGGCGAACACCTCCACCGCGGGCGCGCCCGCCAGGCCCAAGCCCGCGGCGAAGTCTGGCTCGCGCGCGCGCAGAAACGGATTGGTGGCGAGTTCCTGGGCCAGCGTCGTGGGCACGGTCGGCCGCCCTTCCGCGCGGAGAGCGTCGACTTGGGCGGCGCGCGCCTGAAGCGCGGGATTGTGCGGATCAACCGAGAGCGCGAAGCGCGCATTGGCTTGGGTGTATTCATGGGCGCAGTAAATCACCGTGTCGGGGGGTAAAGCGGCGACCCGGCTCAAGCTCGCCCATATTTGCGCGGGCGTGCCTTCGAACAGCCGCCCGCAACCCATCGCAAATAGTGTGTCCCCGACAAACGCCAGCTTCTGGTCGTCAAATACATAAAGCACGTGGCCCAAGGTATGGCCCGGCGCGGCCATCACCCGCGCTTGCACGCCGCCGAGGCTGACCTCGTCGCCATCGCTAACCAATTGGTCGAGCACGGGGATTTTGTCGGCCTCCGCCGCGGGCCCGGTGACTCGCGCGCCCGTGGCGGCTTTTAGCGCTGGATTGCCGCCGCCATGGTCCCAATGGTGGTGGGTGTTCCAAATCTGCGTGATGCGCCAACCTTCCGCCGCCGCCGCCGCTTGCAGCGTATCCGGATCGGGGGTGTCGATCGTCGCGGTCTCCCCGCTCACGGGCTCATGGACCAAAAAGCCGTGATTGTCTTGAAGGCACGGAATAACCCGCACCTCCAATGCGTGGGATGGGTCGACGGTCATGGGGCCCTCGTCGTGGTGTCGCATTCGCGTTTGCTCCGGCCTATCCTAGGTCATGGATCTGTAATTTGCATTGCTTTGGCGGCGGTCCGTCGAGGGTTTCACGGATCTGTTCGCACTCATCTGCCGACCCGATAGGGGGGCAGCGGTGCTTTGTTGGGTCTCACAAGGCCGAACGGTGCAATGACTCAAAGCGGG
>JBHJGU010000070.1:0-27024 GCA_050331475.1 Maricaulaceae bacterium
CGGCGACCCCGCCGCCGCCGCCGTTTCGGCTTGTCCTCGTCCTCGTCCTCGGAGGCGCGCGTTTCCCCATCGGTGTCGCCGATTTCGCTGGCGCCGGTTTCGGCTGCGTCGGTGTCGATGACCTCGATGGCGTCCGCCGTCTCCGCGTTGTCGGCGCCCGTGTCCGCACCCTCGCCCCGCCGCTTGCGCCGGCGCCGGCGGCGCGGTTTTTTCGCGTCCCCGTCTTCGTCCTCACCCACATCAATGGCGTCCGCGCTCGCTCTGGTGTCTTCGGACGGCCCCGCCAACGCCGGCGGCTCGCTCCGGTCGTCGTCAAGCTCGCGGGTGCGCGCGGCCATTTGTTCGACCTCGAACTCGCCCGCCATCAGCTCATTGTCGACGGTGAACGCAACTTTCAGCGTGTAGCGCTCTTCGATGGCGCGCAAATGCTCGCGCTTGGTGTTCAAGATATAGATCACCACATCGGAGGGCGCAGAGACTTGCAAAAGGGCTGCGTTCTGCCGCGCGCCCTTCTCCTCCACGGCGCGCAGAACCGACAGCGCGCTTGAGGGGGTGGAGCGGATATAGCCTCGGCCCGAACAATGCGGGCAGGGGATCGTGGAGCCCTCAAGCAAGCTCGAGCGGCGGCGTTGACGCGAAATCTCCATCAAGCCGAAGCCGGAGATTTTCGAGGTCTGAACCCGGGCGCGATCGAACCGCAGCGCTTCCTTCATCTTTTTCTCGACGGAGCGGTTGTTGCGACCCTCTTCCATGTCGATGAAGTCGATGACGACCAGGCCCGCTAAGTCCCGCAACCGCATTTGGCGGGCCGCTTCCTCAGCCGCTTCCATGTTGGTGCGCAGCGCCGTGGCTTCGATATTGCGCTCGCGCGTGGCTTTGCCCGAGTTCACGTCGATGGCCACCAAAGCTTCGGTGGCGTTGATCACCAGATAACCGCCCGAGGGGAGAGACACCACGGGCTCGTAAATCGCGTCGAGTTGGGGCTCGACTTTGTGGTGCAAAAACAACGGCACCTTATCTTTGTAAGGTTGAACTTTTTTGGCATGGCTGGGCATCAGCATGCGCATGAAGTCTTTCGCCTCGCGATAGGCCGCGTCGCCTTCGACCAAAACCTCGTCAATGTCTTTGTCATAAAGATCGCGCACCGCGCGGCGGACCAAATTGCCCTCTTCATAGATCATGGTCGGAGCGATGGATTCGAGCGTCTGCTCGCGGATCCGTTCCCAAAGCCGCAGCAGATATTCGTAATCCCGCTTAATCTCGGTCTTGGTCCGCTGGGCCCCCGCTGTGCGCACGATCAGGCCCATGCCTTTGGGCACTTCGAGGCTTTGCACGGTGGTTTTCAGCTTTTTGCGGTCCACGCCATTGGTGATTTTCCGCGAAATTCCGCCGCCGCGCGCGGTGTTCGGCATCAGCACGCAATACCGACCCGCGAGGCTGAGATAGGTGGTTAGGGCGGCGCCTTTATTGCCGCGCTCCTCTTTGACCACTTGCACAAGCAGGATTTGCCGGCGCTTGATCACCTCTTGGATTTTATACCGCCGCGCAATCGATCGCCGCGCCCGGCCCGCATCTTCGAACGGGTCCTCGTCAGCGTCCTCGCCATCGCCCTCGGACTGGGCGCGGCTCTCTTCTTCGATCAGCGCCTGACGGTCTTCGTGGGGCAGCTGATAATAGTCAGGATGGATCTCGTTGAAGGCGAGAAATCCATGGCGATTTCCGCCATATTCGACGAACGCAGCTTGGAGCGAGGGTTCAACGCGGGTGACTTTAGCGAGATAGATGTTACCGCGAAGCGGCTGTTTGGATTCGGTTTCAAAATCAAAGTCGATAACGCGCGATCGATCGGTCACCACCACCCGGGTCTCTTCGGGGTGGCCGGCGTCGATAAGCATTTTTCGGGACATAGACGCTTGCTCCTGAGGCCGCGCGCGCCCAGACCCGCCGAAACGGCGCTGGCGGGGTCTGCGAGGCGGCCATGTTTGATAAGATGAGTGTCCGCGCACCCCGCAAACAGCGCGTCGGCGCGGCTGGCGCCGAACCCTCGCGCAATGAAAGCGTCGTGCGCATTAAACCTCCACGCCGAAAAACTCGGCGAATGGGGACGCGGCGAACCGTCGTCGGCAAGTCAGAGAGCGCGCCAAGATCAGGCGAAACGCCTGCGCGACGCTCCAAATCATTCTGGTGGGTCTGAGGGACCGCCCGCACTGGCGTGCGAGGGGTGTGGTCGCCGGTCGACTCCCAGCGGTTCGACCATGCACCAACTCGATGAGCTTGAAAAGCCGGCATTGCGTCTGCATCCCAGGTTCGTCAAGCTCGCGTCAAGACTTCTGAGGTAAACACGCCCATAAGACGTTCGAGCGTTGGGTGATGTGGGTATGGTGATGAACGGGTCCGGCCTTATGTGCGGCGTGCGCGAAATCGCGGCCGCCGCGATTGTTTTGGGCCTTGCGGGCGCAGCGCAAGCCGAGGTCGAGGCCGTGCGCTTCGGCGGCGACGGCGCGGTCACCCGGATTGTGGTGGACGTGGACGCGCCCGCGCGGGTGGATGCGTTCGCGTTGCCTGGCGGCAGCGCACCGCGCGTGGTTCTGGATTTGGCCAATCATCAACCCTCGCCCGCGACCCCGCGCCTGGCGTCGGGCGCGCGCATCGTTGAAGGCTATCGATGGTCGCCTTTGGGCGCAGAGGGCGCGCGCATGGTGTTCGACCTCGGCGCGCCAGGCGCGATTGAAGCGGCGTTCACCTTGGGTCCGGCGGGGCCAGGGCTGCCCCATCGCGTGGTCGTGGACGTGCGCGCCGAGCCGAACTTGGTCGCCGCGCGCTCCGCCCGTCGGCTGCGACCGGAAAGACCTGAGGCCCCCAACTTGGACGGACCGAAGCGCGTTGTGGTGATCGATGCGGGTCATGGCGGTCGGGACCCCGGCGCGATCGGCTCGACCTTCGGCACCTATGAAAAAGACGTCACCTTGGCCGCCGCTTTGGACTTGCGCAACGCGCTGGAGACGCGCGGGGGCTATGAGGTCGTCTTGACCCGAGAGGCGGACGTCTATGTGGAGCATCTTGACCGGGTCGATATCGCGCGGCGCCGGGGCGCAGATCTGTTCATCTCGCTGCACGCGGACGCCATTGCGCGGTCCGATGTGCGCGGCGCTTCGGTCTACACGCTCGCCGAACGCGCGGAAGGTCGCGCAAAGACGGAGATTCTGGGCGACGAGCCCTGGTTGGTGGACGTGGATTTACCGGCGGCGGAGCCGCAGGTCGGCGATATCCTCGTTAATCTCGCGCAGCGCGAGACCAAGAACCAATCCGCCGCTTTCGCCGAGCGCTTGATCCCGGAATTAGCGCAAGTTGCGCCCCTCTTGCGAAACACCCACCGTAACGCCAATCTCTTTGTCTTGTTGGCGCCCGATGTGCCTGCGGTTTTACTAGAGATGGGGTTCCTCACCCATCCCACCGATGAAACCAATCTCCGCGACCCGCGGTTTAGGCTCGGGCTCGTGGAGGCGGTCGCCGACGGGATCGACGGATATTTTGCCGAGTCTGAGCGGCGTTTCGCATCGCGTTAATCTGCAAACGCCGTCATAATATAGCCAACGCGGTCACCTAACCCTGACCCGTGTTCGACTTTGCGGCGGTGTTTTATGGCTCACAACCCCGGTTCCCCTTCAGATGATAGGCGCGCGACGCCCGGCCGGGACGTGTCTGAACCGATCGGTGTGCTCTGGGACGACCGCGAGGCGACCGTGGAACCGATTGCGCACCGGGACGCCCCGCGTCGCAAGCGGGGTTGGTTCTGGCCGGCGGTCGGTTGGACGGTGTTTGCCGGCGCGGTGATCGGTTTGATCGGGCTAGGCGTGGTTGCGCTTTACGTGGTCAAAGTGACCCGAGATCTGCCCTCAATCGCTCAGCTGGCGGAGTATCGCCCGAAAGTGTCGAGCCGGATGCACGCCGGCGACGGCGCGTTAATCGCCGAATTCGCGCGCGAACGGCGGGTGTTTGCGCCCATTGAGGCGGTGCCTGAGCGGGTCCAAGACGCGTTTCTCGCCGCCGAAGACAACGGTTTTTACGATCATTGGGGCATCGACTTGCGCGGCATGGCCCGCGGCGGCTTTCTTTCGGTGATGGATCAAGTGTTTGGCGATGGCGGTCCGCTGCAGTCGGGCTCGACCATCACCCAGCAAGTGGCGAAGAATTTCCTACTGTCGAATGACCAAACGATTGACCGCAAGATCAAGGAGATTGCGCTGGCGTTTCGCATTGAGCAGGCGCTTGAGAAAGACGCGATTTTAGAGCTCTATCTCAATGAGATTTGGATGGGCCGCCGCGCCTTTGGCGTTGTCGCCGCGGCGCTGAATTATTTCGACAAATCACTGGATGAGTTGACGGTGGCTGAGGCGGCTTACCTGGCCGCCCTGCCCAAGGGGCCGGATAATTATCACCCTGAGCGGCGCAAGCCCAACGCCATTGGTCGGCGCAATTGGGTGATTGGGCGCATGGCAGACACCGGGCGGATCACCCCGGACGTCGCGGAAAGCGCTCGCCAGGATGACTTGATCGTTGCGCGTCGGTTCAGCGGCGAGACGTTCCAAGCGTCCGCCTATTTCACCGAAGAGGTGCGCCGCCGGGTTCGCGAAGAATATGGTGAGGCGGAGCTTTACGAGGGCGGTCTGTCGATCCGCACCACTTTGGACACCCGGCTTCAGACGCTCGCGCGGCGTGCGCTGCGCGATGGGTTAGAGGCTTACGACCGCCGCCGCGGCTATCGCGGCGCGCCTGGGGAACTCGCCGTGAGCGAGGAGTGGCGCACGGCGTTGAATGCGTGGAACGCAGCGCCGGACCTTGATGATTGGCGCCCGGCTTTGGTGTTGACCAAGACCGCGGAGGCGGCGGAGCTGGGCTTGCCGGACGGCTCCAAAACCGCCTTGACGATCGAAGACATCCCCTTCGCCCGCGCCGCGCGGGCGCTCGAAGGCCTTAAGGCGGGCGATGTGGTGTATGTCGGCCCTGACGCCGAGACCGGGCGGTGGGGCCTGCGGCAAATCCCTGCCGTGCAGGGCGCCTTCATGGCCATGGACCCCTTCACGGGACGGGTTCTCGCCATGGTGGGCGGGTACAGTTTTAGGCAGAGCCAATTCAATCGGGTCACCCAAGCACGCCGTCAGCCAGGCTCCGCGTTCAAGCCGTATGTTTACGCCACCGCTCTGGAGGCGGGCTACACCCCCGTCAGCCGTGTTCTGGACGCGCCTTTCGCCGCCCCAATCGGGGACGGTCAAGGCTTCTACCGGCCCTCAAACTATTCGCCCCGGTATTACGGACTGTCGACCTTGCGCTTGGGGTTAGAGAAATCGCGTAATGTCATGACCGTGCGCTTGCTCCAAGATCTGACCTTGGAGCCCGTGACCGACTACGCGCGGCGTTTCGGCATTTACGATGATCTGCAACCGTATTTGTCCATGGGGTTAGGCGCAGGCGAGACCACGCTCTGGCGACTGGTCGGCGGCTATGGCGCGCTGGGCAATGGCGGGAAAGCCGTGGAGCCGCGGGTGCTGGACCGGGTCCAGGATCGCGACGGCCGCACGATCCAACGCCCGGAGCTACGCGGCTGTCGCGGCTGTACGGAGATTGAAATCGATGAGGAGACCGGTTTGCCGGTGGAGCCTGAATTGATCGACACCGCGGTTCAAGCGGTCGCGCCGGTCACCGCTTACCAAATTGTATCCATGTTGGAAGGCGCGGTGCGCCGGGGCACGGGCACGCGCGCCCGCGATGGCGATCGTCCCTTAGGCGGCAAGACGGGCACCACGAACGAGTTCCGCGACGGCTGGTTCGTCGGCTTCTCACCGGACTTGGTCGCGGGCGTCTATGTCGGGTTCGACGAACCGCGGTCTCTGGGGTCCGGGGAAGCCGGTGGCCGCGTGGCTGCGCCGATCTTTGGGCAATTCATGCGGGACGCCCTTGAGGGCAAGTTCAAGGCGCCGTTCCGGTTGCCAGCGGATGCGCGACTGGTGTGGGTTAATCCCCGCAGCGGCGCGCTGGCCCGTCCGAACGCGCCCGGCGCCATCCTGGAGGCGTTCCGTCCCGGAACTGAGCCTCGACGCGATTTGGAAACCGGAGACGGCATCCGCGTTGCGGGGCCGTTCGAAGGGGCGCTGGCGTTGGAAGAGGCGTTGGAGGACGACGAAGAGGCCGCCGAGGCGCTTCGCGGGCTGTACTAAATCGATCTGCCGCGCTACCGGTGACGGCGTGGATGACGAGGGTGCGCGATCGTTATGACGTTCGCCCTGCGCCGAGGCTCGGCTGGCTTAGATTGTAATTGGCTTAAATCGCAAAAGGATATCGCAATGCGCGTCGAATTGCAGACGCTGGCGTCCGATATCGAGCAGTCCGTCGGCTTGCTCAGGAGGCGTCTTTGACTGGGACATCGCCCTTAATCGTCTCGACGAACTGAACGCGCGCGCCGAAGACCCCGATCTTTGGACCGACCCCGCCCAAGCCCAAAGCGTTATGCGCGAGCGCAATCGGCTGGACGCGGCGATCGCGGCGGTGCGTAGTTTGGAGACCGAACTCTCCGACACCCTGGAGCTCGCTGAGCTTGCGGAGGCGGACGCCGACGCCGCCCTGGCCGAGGAAGCGCGCCAGGCGCTCAGCGGACTGGCGGCGCGCGCTGCGGAGGCGCAACTCCAGGCGCTGCTCTCGGGCGAGGCGGATGGCAATGACTGTTATCTCGAAGTGCACGCCGGGGCGGGCGGCACCGAGAGCCAGGACTGGGCGTCCATGTTGCTGCGCATGTACGCGCGCTGGGCGCAAGCCCATGATCACAAGGTCGAATACATTGAAGAGCACGCCGGGGAGGAAGCGGGGCTGAAGTCCGCGACCATTCTGGTGAAAGGCGAAAACGCCTATGGCTGGCTCAAAACCGAATCCGGTGTGCACCGGTTGGTGCGCATATCGCCTTTTGATTCCAATGCGCGCCGGCACACCTCGTTCTCCTCGGTGTGGGTCTATCCCCTGATCGACGACACCATCGAGATCGATATCAATGAGAGCGACGTCCGGGTGGACACCTACCGGGCCTCCGGCGCGGGCGGACAGCACGTTAACCGAACCGATTCCGCGGTGCGGCTGACCCACGCGCCCACCGGCATCGTGGTGCAGTGCCAAAAAGAGCGGTCGCAGCACAAAAATCGCGCCACCGCGTGGAACATGCTTCGCGCGCGGCTCTACGAATTGGAGCTGAAAAAACGCGAGGCGGCGGCCCAAGCCGAAGCCGAGTCGAAGAGTGAAATCGGCTGGGGCCGACAGATCCGTTCCTACGTGCTCCAGCCCTATCAGATGGTCAAAGACTTACGCACAGGCGTCGAGACCTCGGACACCTCCGGCGTGCTAGACGGCGATTTGGACACGTTCCTCGCCGCCTCGCTCGCCCACGCCATGGGTGAGGGCGCGGACACGGATGTTAGCGATTTGGATTGAGCGTTCTCGGCGTAGGCGGTCAACGCCGCGCCGCCGCTGGGAGGGTTAGAGCGCCGCGTCGGCAGGCACTTCCGCCTTGGACGGATCAGCGGGGCTCAACTCGACCGGCTTGGTCGGCGCCGCCAAGCTCGGCTTCGCATTCCCGCCGTCGATCTCGGCGAGCGGATCGGTCACGTGCCGGCATCGGCCTTCGAAAAACGCGCCGCTTTCCACCGCCAAGGCGGCGTGAATGATATCGCCCTCCACATGGGCGGAGGCGGCCAATTGCACTTCTCGCGCGCGGACCGAGCCCACGACCCGGCCGCGGATCACCACGGTTTCGGCGATGATTTCGCCATTGACTTGGGCTTGGTCGCCCACTGTGAGCGAGCCCGCGCGCACGTCGCCCTCAATCGAGCCTTCGAGCTGGACTTCGGAGGTGGCGCGCACCGACCCGGATAACACCAAGTCGGCGGACAGGATGGAGGGAGCGGTTGCGGATTTCGCCATGGGTCGTCTCGTGGGCTGAGGCGCCTCGGAGGACGCCGCTGCGGAGGGTTTGACGGGGTCGCGCGGGGGGCGCGATTTATCCTTGTTGAACATATCGGCCGGCCTGGAGAAACTTTTCGGGATCGTAGACCTTGCCTTTGAACCAGATTTCGTAGTGCAGGTGAACGCCTGTTGAACGCCCGGTGGAGCCCATTCGGCCGACCACTTCGCCCGCCTCAACCGAATCTCCTCGCTTGACCAAAGCTTTAGACAGGTGGGCGTATCGCGTTTTAAAGCCCAAACCGTGATCGATTTCGACGACCCGCCCATAACCGCCCTGCCAGCCCACAAACGCCACCCGTCCGGGCGCGGCTGCGGCGACCGGGGCGCCGTAATGGGCGGCGAAATCCATGCCCGGATGGGAGGCCGGCCGCCGGGTGAACGGGTCAAGCCGGGGGCCGAATTTGTCGGTCAACCGGGCCTCAGGACCGACGGGGGCCCGCGTCGGGGTAGCGAGAAGCGCGGTCTCCAGGGCTTCGGCTTCCGCGACCCGTTGGGCGACCCGCGCGACCCGACGGGCGAAATCGTCTTCGAGATCAAGCGCGGCTTGAAACGCCTCACGTTCGCTTAAGCCGATAAACGGCCCGCCCAGCCCGCTCGCGCTCTCGCCCATCACCGCCCCAGCGTCCAAACCCGTCATACGGAACACCGCATGCAGGCGCTCGATACGATCTTGGGCGGCTTCTTCGGCGAGCAAAATCATGCCGTCTTGTTCGGACTTCAGCGCGCCCAACGTGTCCTCAGACGGGGCGGTGTCCATGGCCACGCGCGATACCCGGGGGGCGAAATCCCGTGGCGCGGCGGCCATGAGGATTTCACCTTCGCCTTTGTCGTTCAACGCCACCGGCGCGGCGCCGCGGCGACCGACCAGCCCGCCACCGGTATGCTCTAATAGCCGTTTGAGCGTGTCGTGTCGGCGTTCAAATTCCCGCGCCGATTGGTCGAACGACGCCGAGCGTGTTTCCAACAAAGCGAGCGCGGAGGCCTCTCTAGCGCGCGCGGTTTCGAGCCAATCCTCATAGCGCGCCATGGTGCGCCGTGTCTGGGTTTCTCTGTAGGCGGAGATTTGCGATCCCAGTGCAAGGTTGACCGTTGCAAACCCCGACCAAATCAACGCTGTGGATAAGACGCCTACGGCGAAAATCTGTGCGCGGGGCGAAATGACTAAAAACTTAACTTCACCACCGCTGCGGTGGTAAATCTGTCGCTCGGGAAACACCCGATTAATCCACGATCGTCCATTCAAAAGAACAGTGTTCAGCATGCCCCCGCCCTGCGTTTACCGCTCATCCCGGCGGCGGATATCAGCCGATCAAGCGCTCAAACTCAATAGCCGCGAACAGGGTAAAAAGAATCTTAACGCTTATTTATCCGCGATAGGGGGCGCGGCGAGTGTGAGGTCACTATAGAATTCGACCGGTAAGCCAGCGATTTCGCGTGCGTTTTTATTGAAAGGCGGCTTTAGCGCGCCGTTGAATCGCTCCCGGACGCAGTGCTTGAACCAGTATTCAGCCTCCACCTGTGATCGGGCGCACGCATAGCGAAACCAACGCATCCCGGCCGCTACGTGGTCAATCTCCTCCCGGTAAATGACGCCCAAAATCGCCGCGCTCTTCGAATCGCCCACCGCTTCGAGTTTGGCGATCATGTCGGGGGTGACGTCGAGTCCGCGCGCTTCCAGCACCAGCGGCGCCACGGCGAGTCGCGCACGCCAGTCATCCGCGGTCGCCTCAGCCGCCTGCCACAATCCGTCATGGGCGGGTAAATCGCCATAGGCGGCGTCGTAATCCGACAATCGGTTATTCAAGAGGATGAAATGCCGGGCTTCGTCCTCGCCCACGCCGATCCAATCGGACACGAACGCCGCGCGGTCAGCGACCGCCAGCAGGGGGTCGCAGGCGAAACGCGCCACCATGTCAAACGCCAAATCAATCGCGTTGAGTTCAATATGCGCGATGGCGTGCAATAGCGCGATGCGGCCGGGCGCGCCGCCCAGACGCCGACGCTTCATGGCGCCGGGCGGAGCAAGTTCGGGGCGCGCGGCCCGGGCGGGTCGGTCGGGCGGGCCGGGCGCATCGGTCCTCGGGGAGGCCAAGCGACCTTGGCGCCACTCCTCGGCCGTTTGAAGCGCACGAGCGGCTTTCGCGACTGGGTCCCCGGTTTGCAGGACGCTCAGCGCGGCGCTTCGGGCGCAGGGGCGAGCCGGCGCGCTCACCCCTCGCGGGCGGCGATTTTGGCGCGCAAGGCTTTGAGCACCGCCTCGGCGTGTCCGGTGACGCGGACTTTGCGCCAGACCTCGGCCACCTGGCCCTCGGGATCGATTAGCACGGTGGCCCGTTCAATACCCCAGTATTTGCGGCCATACATCGACTTCTCGACCCAAAAGCCAAACCGTTCTACGAGGTCACCGTCCGCGTCCGAGCCTAATTTGACGCCCAGTTCATGCTTCGCGATGAATTTGTCGTGCTCGGCGAGGGTGTTTTTGGAGATCCCGATCACAACGGCTCCGGCCTCTGCGAAGGCCTCCGCCAGTTCGGTGAAGGCGATCGCCTCCTTGGTGCAGCCCGAGGTGTCGTCTTTGGGATAGAAATAGAGAACCGTCCAACGGCCTTTCAAAGCGTCGGGCGTCAAAACTTCACCGCCGGTCAGCGGCAAAGACAGGTCGGGGACAGTGTCGCCTGGGGAAAGAACGGCGCTCATGGATCACCTCGTCAATAGGGCGGAACACGCATTGTGAGTTCGGATCGGGCTTGTACCCCGCTATCTCTCCCAGCCCAAGGAGCTAAACAATGACCGCGCAGTCCTCACCCCCGCCCGCCGGTTCGAAGCCGGACCGTCCGTTGCGCGCGGGCCTGGGCCGGCGGTGTGCGTTGATCGCACTGGAGGCGCTCGCGGTATTGATCGTCATCGCCGGGGGTCTGGGCGGCTTGGTCATGTGGCGGCTGTCCTCAGGCCCGGTGCCGTTAGAATTCGCCCGCGCCGATGCGGAGCGCGCTCTAGCCCGGGCGTTCGGCGGGGACGTGGTCGCCATGGGCACTTTGGAAATTGTTTGGTCCGAGCCGGACTCCACCTTGGTGCTGGCGGCCAGCGACGTTACCGTCGCGGCCGTGGGCGGGCGCGTGCTGGCCCGCGCCCCACGGCTGGAGGCGGCGCTGAGCGCGGCCGCGCTGGTCCAGGGTCGGGCGGATTTAGCTTGGGCGACGGCGGTGGGCGGCGATTACGCCGTCGTGCGCAAGGCTGACGGTCGGGTGGTTGCGGGCTTTGGGACGCCCCAGGACGTCGCCGCGCGACACGCGGAACCGCCCCCAGGGACGTCGGCTGTGGCGGCTTTTGACTGGCGCGCAGCGCTGGCGCAAGTGCGGCGAGGCGCGGATGCGTTTGAGCGGACCCGGCGCACGCGGCTTGGAGAGCTGCGACTGCGCGATGCGCGCGTGGCGTTTTGGGACGAAGCGCGCGATATTTCTTTGACGTTGGAGGCGGTGGCCGCTGTCATGCGACGCAGCGGCGCGCGGGTGCGCCTTCACGCCGACGCTGTCGCCCCGCTCGCCGAGGGCGGGGTCACAGGGTTGGCCTTCGACATTGCAATTGGGGAGGGGCGCGCGGAGGCGCAGATGCGGGTTACCGACCTCGATCCGCAAACGCTGGCGGCCGGACTGCCCGATTGGGCGGGTGCGTTAAGCGCTGTGGACACCACGCTTGACGCTGTGGTGAGCGTGACGAGTGATGCAAAGGGTGAAACCGCGCAGGCGAGCTTGACCGCCGCGCCAGGTCGGTTGACGGCGCTGGGGTTCGACCAGGCGCTGCAGGCTTTCGAACTCGCCCTTTCGGCGGATCTGGACGCGGGGGCTATGCGCCTCGACCGGCTCGTCTTATGGGCGGACGAATGGTCCGGGGCCGCCAGCGGCGAGGTGACGCGTCGGGCCGACGGCAGCTTTGACATCACCCTTGAAGCGCTCGACCTCAAAGTTCGCCCTACGCCGGCTTTCGGTTTGCCGTTGGACGCGACGCGGGTAAGCGTGCGTGGCGCGGTCGACCTCGCAGCACAGAGCGTGCGTTTGGATGAATTGGACTTGGCCTTGCGTGAAGGCTCAGGGCTCACCGTTTCGGGTGAGGCGCGTTTATTGCGCCAGGACGAACAATATTTGCCTGACATCTCCCTTGAGGGCGTGATCCGGGGGCGCACCTCGCCGCAAACCCTTGTTGGCCTGTGGCCGAAAGGCTTCGCCGATGGGGGCCGGGATTGGATCGAGGACGCCATTCCGCAAGCGGATATCTATGGCGACACCCTCTATCTGCGTATTCGGCCGGAAGACATTCTCAATCGCCGCCTGCCGAACGAGGCGATGAAAGTCACCTTCCGGGCGGAAAACGCCACCGTGCGTTATGTCTCGACCATGACGCCGATTGAAAACGCGCAAGGCCGCGGGGTGCTTTACGGCAATCGCTTCGAAGCGAATATGGACCGCGGAACACTCATGAATTCTGTGCTGTATGACGGTTATGTGGAGATTCCGCGGCTTAATCCGAAGGGCGCCACGGCGCGGTTCGGCGCCTTCGCCAACGGCCCCATCCCCGACGCCATTCGATTGCTTGATGAGGAGCCGCTGGGCTTCATCACGCCCTATGGCGTGGCGCCGGACGATTTCGACGGCGCCATCGAAGTCGACTTTGAAATCACCCGACCCATGCGCCGCGAGGTCGCCCCCGAAGACGTCGGTTACCGAGTGGATGGCGCCATGGTGGGGATCACGGCGCCGACCTCGATCCAGGCCCTGCCGTTGACCGACGGTCATGCGGACATTCATGTGGATCCCGAGGGGCTTCAAGCCACCGGAACCGCGCGGATCGGACCGCTGCCAACTTATATCGTTTGGCGGGAAGTTTACGGCCTGCCCGACGGCGCGCCCGGAACCCGGTTTGAGGTCGCCTCCGAGGTGGACAGCGCGGATCTCGACGCCGTCGGCCTGCCTATGCGCGCGATCTTGACCGGTCCGGTGCGCCTTGAGGCGACCGCGGTAGGAAATGGTCTCGACGTTGAAACCGCGGCTGTGCGCGCAGACCTGACAAACGCGGTGTTAGGCGGACCCGGCGATCCTTGGTTTAAGCCCGAAGGCGCGTCCGGTCATACGGCGTTCACGGTGTCGCGCGACGCGGCCGGGGGTGTTGCGCTTGAGGATTTCCGCTTTACGACCGACGCGATCGACGCCCGTGGGCGGATCGCGCTCGATGCGGACAGTCGGCTGGACATCGCCGAGCTCGATCGGCTTCGGGTTGGGGACGTGCTGAATATGTCCGCTCAGGTCACCCGCGATCCCGACGCGTTTCGCGTGGACGCGGATGCGGACCGAATGGACGCGCGCGGTCTGCTCGACGGTTTGCTGACCCAGCAAACGACCGCGGCGCGGGATCTGGACGCCGCCGCGCCGCCTGGGGTGCGCGGTGACAATCGCTTCGCTGAGGCCTTGATCGGCGATGCGGTCGCGCTGCGGGAGGGCCGGTTGATCTTTGATCATACGGGGGAGCTCTTTCGCGCGCTCGACTTCACCGCACAGGCGCGCGGCGGGCCCATGTCGATCATGATCACGCCGGGTGAGAATGGGGTACGCCACGTCGCGGCGGACGCCCAAGACGGCGGCGCTCTGGCCAGCGCGCTCTTTGGCGTCGATCAGATTGAAGGCGGACGGGTGAAAGTCGTCGGCGATTTGACGGCGCCGGGGGGCGGGGAGAGCCGGCTGCAGGTCACGGGTTCGGATTTCCGCCTGGTCAAAGCGCCCGCCTTCGCCCGCGTACTGGCGTTAGGGTCTTTACGTGGTCTGTCCGACCAGATGTCCGGGGACGGGATTTTGTTTACCCGGCTGGACGCACCGATCAGCCTGGATGACGGCATGGTGTGGTTCGACCAAGCCAGCGCGTCGGGGCCCGCTTTGGGCGTTACGCTGAACGGGGCGGTGAACACCGTCAATCAGAGCACCGACCTTCCAGGCGTGCTGGTGCCCAGCTTCGGGCTGAATGCGGCGATCGGCGCGGGGCCGGTCTTGGGCGATTTGCTCACGTCGCGCGAGGGGGAGGGGGTGTTCGGGCTCACCTATTCGATCACCGGGCCGTTGGAGGCGACCCGGGTGTTAGTCAATCCGCTCTCAGCCTTTGCGCCGGGGGTGTTGCGGCGGATTTTCGAAGGGCCGAACGCGGCCGCCCGGCCCGACGACTCCGCAGAAGCGCGTGCAGGCGGGACCTCCGGAGCGCCGCCGGCGGACGATTGATCGTTCGGGCTCAGTCCGCGGGATGCACGAGCGCGTGCTTTTTCTTACCCACCGAGAGCTTGATGGCGCCGTCTAGGCCGAGATCGGCGAGGCTGGCCTTCGCCGCCGGGTCGAGGATCTTCTCGCCGTTCATCCTGAGTCCGCCGCCGTCGATCTGCCGGCGCGCTTCTTTCTTGGACGGCGCTAAACCAGCCTCCAGCGCCAGATCGACCACCTCAACGCCCGCGCTCAAGCGCTCTCGCGCCACCGACACCCGTGGAAGGTCGGCGCCCGCGCCCCCGGCCTCAAAGGTGGCGTGGGCGGTGTCAGCCGCGCTCTGCGCGGCCTCACGCCCGTGTAGAAGAGCGGTGGCTTCATGGGCCAGAACCTTCTTCGCCTCGTTGATGTCTGCGCCTTCGAGCGCTGCGAGCCGGGCGATCTCGTCCAGGGGTAATTCGGTGAAGAGCTTGAGGGCCCGCCCCACATCCGCATCCTCGGTGTTGCGCCAGAACTGCCAATAATCATAGGCGCTGAGCAGGGTCTCATTGAGCCAGACTGCGCCGGACGCGGTCTTGCCCATTTTCGCCCCCGACGCCGTGGTCAGAAGCGGGGTGGTCAGCCCAAAGGTCTCCGCGCCCGCAATGCGCCGGGCAAGTTCCACCCCATTGACGATATTGCCCCATTGGTCGGAGCCGCCGATTTGCAGCGCGCAGCCGTGCAGCCGGTTCAGCTCGAGGAAATCCACCGCCTGCATCAGCATATAATTAAATTCCAAGAAGGTGAGCGGCTGCTCGCGGTCGAGCCTGCGCTTGACGCTCTCAAAGGTCAGCATGCGGTTGATCGTGAAATGCGGCCCGTATTCGCGCAGAAAATCCAGATAGCCCAGGCGCTCGATCCAATCGGCGTTGTTGAGCATGAACGCGGCGCCGGCCTCGTCGCCGAAATCAAGAAAATGGTTGAAGACCTGCTCAATGGCGGCCTTGTTCGAGGCGATCACGTCTTCGGACAAAAGCGGACGTTGCTTGTCTTTATCCGATGGATCACCCACTTTCGTCGTCGCCCCACCGAGCAAGACAATCGGTGTATTGCCGGTCTTCTGCGCCCATCGCAGCATCATGATCGAGATCAGAGAGCCCACATGCAGGCTGGGCGCGGTCAGGTCATAGCCGCAATAAAGTGCGATCGGACCCTCGCTCAGCCGGGCGTCCAAGCCCTCCAAATCGGTGCATTGATGGATGAAGCCTCTTTGGGTCAGATGACGTAAGAAGTCGGACTTGGGTTCGCTCATGGATCGGGTCTCGTGCAGAACGCGGGCGCTCGGACCTAGCAAGTCTGGGCGGTGAAAGGAACCAGGGGAGGCGAGGACCATGGCGGAGCCGGTTTGGGCGTTAGGGTTCATGAGCGGCACCTCGCTCGATGGCGTGGACGCGGCGCTGATCCGCACCGACGGCGCGCAGGTTCTCGACTTTGGCCCGTGGGCGAGCACAGCCTATGCGCCCCAGGACCGGGCGATCCTGCAGCGCGCGGTGGACGCCGCCCGGGCGTGGGCGTTTTCCGGACCGGAGCCTCAAGACACCTTCGCGCCGGCGGACGTGGTGCTGACCCGCACCCATGCGGATCTGGGTCGGCGTCTGCTGGCGGAAGCTGGCCTTGCGCCTGACCAAGTGTTGGTGGCCGGTTTTCACGGTCAAACCGTGCTCCATCGCGCGCCGCGAGACGGCCAACCGGGCGCGACCCGGCAAATCGGCGACGGTGCCAGGTTGGCGCGGGCGCTCGGGCTCGATGTGGTTTTTGACTTCCGATCCGCCGACGTGGCCTCGGGCGGGCATGGTGCGCCGTTGGCGCCGATTTACCACGCCGCTTTGGCCCGCTCAGGCGCGTTGAACGCCCCCTTAGGCGTCTTGAATTTGGGCGGGGTGGCCAATCTGACGGTGATCGATCGCGAGGGCGGCGTGCTCGCCTTCGACACGGGGCCTGCCAACGGATTGCTCGACCAATGGGTGAGCCAACAGGCCGGGCTCGACTGCGACCAAGACGGCCGGCTGGCCGCGGCGGGGCGGGTGGACACGGACGCCTTAGCCGCGCTGCTGGCCCATCCCTATTATGCGGAACCGCCGCCGAAATCCCTGGACCGCTATGATTTCACCCTCGATCCGGTGGCGAGGCTGAGCCTCGCGGACGGGGCGGCGACCCTCACGGCCCTGACCGCGCGCACAGTCGCCGACGCCGCAGCGCGGCTGGAGATCAGGCCCGCGCGCCTGCTCGCCTGCGGCGGCGGACGGCGCAATCCCACCCTGATGGCGCGCTTAAGCGCGGCCTGCGCGGTGAGTGTGGAGCCTGTCGAGGCGATGGGGTGGCGAGGGGACGCGATCGAGGCGGAGGCGTTTGCGTTTATGGCCGTACGGTCGAGTTTGGGTCTGGCCACCAGCCTGCCGGGCGCGCCTGGCGCCCCGCGTCCAATTGTGGGAGGGCGTCGTGCGGCGGCCTGAGCGAGCCCAGCTCCACGCAAGAAGGTGGGGTGACTAAATCGGCAAGCTTTCGGCGGGCAACAGATCCTCCAGCCCGGCGAATGGTCCGGCCGCGGCGATCGCATCGGCCAGAGACAACTCGGGGACCGTCTCGTCGACGGCGGGATCCGTTGTGTCTTCGATAACCGCTGAGAGCGGAAGGGCGTCTGCGGGCGCATCAAACAAGGCGTCGAGCGCGCCTAGGTCAACGTCCGGCGCGAACTCGGCGTCATCCAAAGCATTTGAGATCCGCTCGGCGACGTCTTCGGCGAGTTCGCGCAACGCATCGGTAAAGTCTGGATCGAGCGAGACGGCCAAGGGAACATCAGCGGGGGTGATCTCAGCGGACACCGGCGCGCCGTTGAGCACGTCCGCCACCGCTACCGGATCGAGTAAGGTTTGGCCAAAGTCCAAACTGTCGGTGAGTAACGCCGCCACGGCGAGCACGTCGTGGGACGCTTCACCGAACAAGTCGCCCAGAGATGGGGGTTCAAAGATCGAGGTTTCGATCAGCCCGCTAAGCTCCAGATCGCCCGCCAGCGACGCCGGGGCGTCGATCGCAACGATGCCCGACGGCGGTGCGCTGTCGATTGCCGGGGGAAGCGCGTCAAACCCGAAATCCGTGGTTGGTCGGCCAAAGGCCGCAAAATCAAACATCATCACCCGCCAAGTCTTGGAACTCTACATAGGGGCTGGGGCCGTGCGCGTCGACCCTCGCCATCGTCGCACCGTACGGCGCAGTCAGCGCTTGACGCCGGCGCGCTGAACCCCGACTTCCACGCGTAACGCGATTGCAAACACGGAGGGTCCGATGACCGACGCGCCAATCGAGCTTTATTACTGGCCGACGCCGAATGGTTGGAAAGTCTCGATCTTCCTCGAAGAAGCGGGTTTGCCGTACACCCTAAAGCCGATCAACATCATGGCGGGGGCGCAATTCGAGCCCGACTTCCTCGCCATTAGCCCGAACAACCGCATGCCCGCCATTATTGATCCCAACGGGCCGGGCGGGGCGCCGATCTCCGTCTTCGAATCCGGCGCGATCCTGCAGTATCTCGGCCGCAAGACTGGTCAATTCTATCCCAGTGATGAGCGCGAGCGCGTCGACGTTGATCAGTGGTTGATGTGGCAAATGGGCGGTCTGGGGCCGATGTGCGGCCAGGCCCACCATATCCGCAACTACGCCAAAAAGATCGAGCCCGACGAAAATCGCTTGGAGTACGGCAAAGATCGCTACACTAATGAAGTCAATCGGCTTTATGGCGTGCTCGATAAGCGCCTCGCGGATCGGGATTATGTCGCGGGCGCATATTCGATCGCCGATATGGCCGCTTGGCCCTGGATTTTGCCCGACGGTCAAGGCCAAGACCTCGACGACTTTCCGCATTTGAAGGCGTGGCATGAGCGGGTCGGCGCGCGCGAGGCCGTCCAAGCCGGCCGGGCGGTCGGAAAAGACTTGCGCAATGATTTGGCCGAAGACAGCGATGAGGCCAAGAAAGCCCGCGAATTACTGTTTGGCCAGCGCGCGCGATAGATCGCGTCTGACCGAACCCCCCGAATCCGCGGTTTAGGTGCGACAATTACGACCGAAACCGCGGGCGCGCCGGGGGTCTTTAAGCGAATGTGAAGTCCATAAGCGGTGCGAAAAACACCGTTAACGCTTTTTTTTGGCTCAATGCGATCGCGTTAACCGCTTCGTAATCACGAGCGTCGAAATCTCTTTTCGCGTAGTGGAAATTAGCTGCGCGGGTGATGGCGACGCTAGAGCTCTAGGAGAATCCGAGCCGGCGTCTCAGAAAGAGGAGGTCGCCGTGGCGTTCGCGGAAGTCGAAGAAGGTGTTGTGAAGATCGATCATGAGGGGGAAACCTCTGGCGACGGTCTTTACAAGTTAGGGCTCATGTTTTCCACCGGCCAAGGCGTGCCAGTCAACTTGGTCGAAGCCCATAAATGGTTCAATCTCGCCGCCTTGAAGGGATCGCTTGACGCGAAAGCCCACAGAGGCGAGGTGGCCGAGCAGATGTCGAAGACCGAGATCGCTCAAGCCCAGCGCGCCGCGCGGGAATGGTTGCGCGAAAGCGCCTAGCCGTTCCGACCCAATAGGTGCGGCGAAATCGATGGGCGCGCTTTCCCAAGCGCGCCCACGTCGTTGTTTGAATACGCTGATTTTAACACCTTCAGGCGGTCTAATCTTTGGACGGCTCTACGGTTTAGAACGGTGCGATCGCTAGACCTGTGTTCAGCTCCACCGGGCTTGAATCTCGGATATATTGCTCGACGAACAGATTGACTTCCGCAATCGCGGAGCGCGGCACGAAGACGATGTCCCCGCGGCGCAACGGAATGTCGTCGCTAAACCCGCCCTCCCGCGCCGCCTGTTCAAAATCCACAACGCGCAGCATCAGCCCGCCTTGGGGGCCGCGGCGTAGAACGGCGATTTGGTCCGCTCGGGCGGTCTCTTCCAATCCGCCGGCTAGGGCGACGGCTTCAAACACGCCTATGGGGCCGGGCAGAGGAAAGGCGCCTGGCGTGCCTACTTCCCCGGCCACGAAAATCCGTTGCGACGCGAAAGTGCGCGGGGCGATTTCCAGATCGGTGGAGCGCAATTCACTGGCCAGAGCCGTGCGGACGTCTGCGGCGACGTCTTCTGCGGTGCGATCGGCGGCGAGGATTAAACCGGCGAGCGGCGCCGCGATCCGACCATCCGGGCCGACGGTCAGGGTGCGCGACAATTCCGGCGCGCTGAACACCACCAGGTCTAATTCGTCGCCCGGCAGAAACCGATACGCAGGCGTTGCCTCGGTCCAAGGTTCGAAACTGACCGTGGGAAAGGTTTCGGTCGGCTGCGGACCGGCGACGCAGGCTGAAGCCCCGCTTAGCAAAACCGCAACGAACGCTCGGCGCATGGGCGATGGTCTCCGCGTAACAGACCGCTCTAAAATCAACGTGTTTCTATAAGGAAATATTAAGCGCGCGGGTTAACTTTAAAGCGTGAGGACTCTGGCGTGAGATCGGATATGGCGTCGCCTTCCCCCCCTTCGGCCGACGCGGGCGCGCGGTCCCGCGCCGAGTCGGCGGGCGGGACGGGATGGACGCCGTTAGCCGACACGCCTCCCTTAGCGATCCTGGCGCGTTTCCTGCGGCAAATCCCGATCATGGCGGTGATTTTTCTGCTTCTGCTGATCCCTGCGACCTTGGCGATTCTGCGGTTTGTGGAGACCGAGTACGCCTCCACCACTCGGCTGTTCGTGCGTTTGGGCGATGAATACGTATTTAATCCGCTCGTTGGCGATGCCGGCGCGGGGGCCTCGGCCACCCAAGAGCAAATCATCCAAGCCGAGGTGGAGATTTTCGAAAGCGCGACGGTGCGCGAACGCGCGCTCGACGTTTTGGGTTTAGAGGCGATCTACCCCGATCTAGCGGAGGAATACCTCGCCGCGTCGGGCGCGGATCGCCCAGCAATCCTGATCGCGGCGCGCAAAGCTTTAGTGGGGGCGTTCAACGCCGCCGGCTCGCCCACGGGGCCGATCATCGAAGCCGCCTTCACCCATAAGGATCCCGAGATCGCCCAGCGCGTGATGCAAGCGTTGCTCGACGAATATCTGGGCTATCGGCGCGAGGTTTTGGTGGGCGACGGTGGGGACGCCATCGCGGCCCAACGCGCGGCCTTGGAAACCCGGCTGGACGGGGCGAATGCGACGCTGGAGCGGTTTCTGCGCGATAATGGCTTGGGCGAGTTCGAAGCCGATCGCGCGGCGGTGCAGTCGCTGGTCGAAACCTTGACCGATGATTTGCTCGCCACCCAAACCCGTGTGCACGAGTTCGAAGGGCGATTGTCCGCCATCCGCGCGCGGCTGGCCGAGACACCGCCGGAGATCGAGCTGTTCAATGATGACGAGCGGCCTGCGGAGCTTCAGGCTCTTGAGCTAGAACGTGAAGAATTGCTCGCCCGGTACTTGCCCGGCAGCCAGCCCGTTCGCGACATCGACGCGCGGATCGCACGCATGCGCGCGGCGCTGGAGAGCGGCGCGGGCGCAGGGCTCGGGCTGACCCGACGCGGCGTTAACCCGGTTTATCAAACCTTGATTAGCCAACGTCTTCAGGCGGAAGCCGATCTCGCCGCCTTCCGACAAAGCGAACGCTCGCTGCGAGGGCAGTTGGACGCCGCGCGCGCCCGTCAACGCGAATTCCAGGCGCTGGCCAGTCAGTATGGGCGTTTGGCGCGCGACCGTGATACGCTGGAGCAAAGCGTCTTGGCCCTGGCCCAACGCGAGCAAGACGCGCGCGCGTCGCGCGATTTCGCCGAACAGGCGAGCAACAATATCCGCGTCATTGACGCGCCCGACGTGCCGATCGAAGGCAGTTCCCTCAAACGACCGTTTTTCGCGCTCGCTGTTTTATTGAGTGGGGCGGTCGCCGCCGCCGTTGGCGGGCTCTTGACTCTAGCGTCTTTAGAGCGCCGTCCGCCGCCGAAAGGACCGCAGAGCCGCCGCAGCTCGCGCGGCGAAACCCGTATTGACCGCAAGCCACAGTCGGACCCCGCAGCCACCAAGCTTCAGGGTGTGTCGCAAAAAGCCCAGGCTCCCGCCACGGACGCGGCAAAAGCCCAGCCGCCGAAAACCAAGCCGAAAGCTCGCCGCGTCAGAGGTCATGGATTGTCGGTGTTAGCCATGGTGCGCGAACAGGGCGTACGGTCATGACCGCGAAAATACTAGGCCGGGGAGTCCCCCCACCCGCATCCATACGCCGTTAACGTCGTTGCGCTTATCTTAACCGTAACCAAGGTGAGCGGTGATGGTGGACTTAAGCGAAGACTTAGCAGGCGTGGTGGCGGCGTTTAAAAACGCGCGTCGGGCTGAACGCGGTCGGACGCTCGCGTTTATGGGCTTGGGGCCGCGTTGCGGCGCCTCCACGGTGGCGCGCGAATTCGCGCGGCTGTGCGCGGCGGGGGCGTCCAAACCCGTGGTGCTCTTTGATCTGGGCTTTAATCGCAATCCCCATTACGCCGCGTTCGCCCAGGCCTCGGCGCGCGCGCGTTATGGAGCGTTGGGCGCCGCTCGGCCCGCGGTGATGGGCGGGCGGCAGTTCTGGCGGGTGAACCCCGCGGTGGTGCGTGCGGACGGGAAGCGGGCGGGCGATGATCTTCTTGGCTTACATCAGGTCGGCGCAAGCGCGTTATTCGTCAGTGCGTTTCGCCATGAGGGCTTGCGGCCGCGCCAGCGGGTGCTGCTCGCCCACGACCCAACCTATTGGCGCGAGGCCAAACGCCGGTGCGAGGCCGTGATCGTCGATACACCCGGGCCGCATAAGGGCCGGGCCGGGCTAAAGCTTGCAGCCCAGCTGGACGCGGTAGTGTTGGTGGCTGGTCCGAACGTCACGGACCAAGATGTTTGGGCGGGCGCACAGGCGGTGGATACGCTGGGCGGGCGGTGCGTGGGGTTGATCCTGTCGCGGGTCGGCGCGGCGAAGCGGCCGGTCAATCGGCCCCGCGCCGCGTGAGGGTCGCCCCGCTCGCGTCGGCGGCGAGCCCTGTCACGCCCGCAGGATGGGACGCGCTCAAAGAGGCGGCGATCCGATGTGCGGTGATCCTGGGGCTCTTCTATTTCTCCGAAGCGTTGTTCTCCCGGCTTTTGGCGTCCGCGCCGGGGGTGGAGGATTCCTCAATCCTCAGAACGCTGTGGTATCCGATCTATCTCGCCACCCTGATCGGCTTGGCGAGCCGGCCCTGGCGCGCCTTGATGGGGATCAAAAACACCACGCTGTTATGGCTTTGCGCCGGGTTGGCTGTGGCGTCGGTGTTTTGGTCCCTCGACAGCGGGCTGACCTTGCGCCGCGGCGTCGCCCTGATGATGACCACAGCATTCGGGGTTTACATCGCCGTGCGGTTCTCCTGGGAGGACATGATCGGCCTTTTCGCGTGGACCTTTGTGGTGCTCGGCGTGATGAGCTTGCTCGCCTGCCTCGCCGCACCGGGGTTCGGGGTGCACCAAACCATCCATCCCGGCGCCTGGCGCGGGCTGTGGTGGGAGAAAAACACCCTCGGCGGGATGATGGTGCACGGGGGTTTGGCGGCCGCCTGCATGATTGTGTACCGCCCCGATCGATGGGGCCGATGGTTGGCGACGCTTGGGCTCTCAGCCGCGCTGGTCGCGGCGTCAACCTCAAAGACCTCGCTTCTGGCCTTGCTCACCGCTCTTGCGCTAATGGCCGCCATTGGGCTGGGTCGGCGCGATCCGCGCTTGACGGTGTTTCTGGTCTTGGGCGCGCTGGTTTTTGGGTCGGCGACGGCGTTCGGTTTGGTTTTCGCCCCGGAATTCGTGTTTGGCTTGATCGGTCGCGAACCGACCTTGACCGGGCGCACCGACATTTGGGTGTCGCTGTGGGCGCAGATCCAAGAGGCGTTCTGGACCGGCTTTGGCTATGGCGTATTTTGGGAGGTTGAGGACGGACCCGTCTATTGGGTGCGCCGGTCGACCCAATGGGCGGTGCCCACAGCGCATAATGGTTGGCTGGAGACTTGGTTGGCGATCGGCGTGGGCGGGGTGGCTGTGTTCGCCCTGGCCTACTTGGGCGCCTTAGGACGCGCTGTCGCCCGGTTATCGCGCGGGCCGGAGGTCTATTGGGCTTTGCCGTTCTTGGTGATTTTTCTCGTGTTCAGCGTCTCAGAGAGCAATATCTTACAGCGCAACAACCTCAACTGGGTGTTGTTTGTCGCCACGGCCGCCAAGTTGGCGAGCCCGCGCAAGCCCTCCGTTTATGGACTGGGCGAGGGGGCGTAGAGTTTCGGCGCAAAGGCGTCCATCCAGAAACACTTGCCCAAGCCTTCCGCGGCGCGCGCCAAGAGCCCCAGCGCCCGGGCGCGGTTGAGATACCACATTAGCCCCGCGCCCGCGCCATAGACGCCGAGCTGGCCCAGCCCCACCATCATCCAAAACGCCAGTTTCACCGTCTGTCTCGGTTGGGCGCCCACGCAGATCTGAGAGGGGCCTTGGCCGCGGGCGAAGCTGCGCGCGAGCACGTGGCGCAGGGTGGCGCGGGCTGCGGGCACGTCTTCGTAAACCTCACCCTCGTGCGCCCACGCAAACCGGACGCCGGAGCGGTGCAGGCGGGAGAACAGTCGATCATCCTCGCCGCCCAATTGGTCGAGCGCTCGGTCAAAGGGCGGGTCGGGCAGGGTGACGCGACCCCGGTCGATCAAGGCGTTGCCGCAGCCGTAATAGTCGTCAATCGGTCCGCTCGACGTTGGCCCGGGTCGGGAGAAGAACTGCGCCACGTAACTGGAGGGCAGCGCGCAGCCCGCGGGCGATCGGCCGATGACCGGGCCGAACACCACCGCCGCGTCAAAGCGTTGCGCGGTGTCGCACAGGGCGGCCAACCAGCCCGGCGTGGCCGCTTCATCGTCATCAAGCATGGCGATCTTGGCCCCGCGTGCCGCCGCGAACCCGGCGTTGCGCGCGTTCGCTACCCCGGGTTCGGCGGCGTGGACATAACGCACCGTCAACGGCGCCGTCGCGGCGTGCGCCTCGACCTGGGCGCGGGCGCCGGCTTCGGGCGAATTGTCGACGATCACCAATTCGGTGGTCGCACAATCGATCCCGATTTGGGCGAACACGCTGCGCACGGCCTGGTCTAGACCCTCAGGCCGGCGAAAAGTGGGGATCATCACGGTGAGCCCGATCATGGCGCAGCGATCCCCAGCCGGTCGCACGCCGCATCCACAGTCAGGATCTCCGCGCCGCCGGATTGGGCGCGTTCGATCAGCCGTTTGAGCGTGTCAGCTTTGCAGCCCCACCGTGTCGGACTGGACTGGACGTCGTGGGTGAAAAAGATCAGCCAACCGGGGCGCGCGAGCACGTCTTCGAGCCAAGCGGCGGCCGGCGTCTCAACCCCGGTCTCGGGTCCGATCAGGGTCGACCGCAGCAAAGCGCGGTCCGCAAAGCCCCGGTTCACCCCGGACTGTACCCCGCGCAGGGTGCGAAACCGCCGCCCCAAGGCGCGCTTGGCGGCTGGCGTGGCTTCGCCAAACGGGAATGCGAAACTGCGAAACGTGACCCCGCGCTCAGCGAACGCGGCGGCGTTGCGCGCAATATCGGTTTGCGTCGCCTCAAGGGAGGTTTTTGCGATATCAAGGTGTGCGGCCGTGTGGCACGCCAGATCGTGGCCCCGCTCCCGCAGCCTTGCGAGATCTTCGTCCCGCCAGAGGGGACCATGATGGTTCTCACCGCCTTCGAAGTCCGCGCAGACGTAATAGGTGCCGCGGACGCCCGCAGCCTCCAGCGCGTCCGCGCCGGCTTGGGCGGCGGAGGCGGGAAAGTCGTCAAAAGTGAAGCTCACGATCGCCCGGTCCAGGGCGAGGTTGAGCGGCGCGCGGGCCGCGAGCCGGGTCCAGCGGCGCTCCAGCTTACCGCGCAAACCGCGGGAGGGTTGGTAGGGCGTGGTCACGGCAGAGCCTCCGCATACCAACTCGCCCGCCAAAGCTTGAGCGCAATGAGCCGCAGACGTACGGGCCATACCCGGCCCCGCGCCAGGCTGGCCCAAATCGGTTTGGCTAACCGCGCGCCGGGCAGCCGCTTGATCAGCTGGGCCGCGCGATAGACAGGCAATTGCCCCTTCAGGGCCGGGTGTTTGGCGATCAGCCGGGCGAAATTCGGCCCAGAGGCTTGGAATTTCGCCAATAGGCGCTCCGCGGGCTCGAGGCCGAAATGGGTCGCCGGATTGTCGATGTGGGTCACGGTGTGATCCGCCGCCACCCGGGCGGCCCACTCCACATCCTCCCAGCCCCAACCCTTAAAGCCTTCGTCAAAGCGATAAGCCGCCATGATGTCGCTGCGAACCAATAGATTGCTGGTGCACAAATGCTTGGCCGGATAGCGGTTGCGGATCGCCGCGGGCAGGGCTTCCGAACTGGCCGCCAGGGCGTAATGCAGCGCCGTTTGCGGTGCGCAGGCGATTTGGGCCACAGAAAACCCGCCAAAGGCCGCCGCCGGTTTGTGCGCCTCAATCACGCTGAGCCAGCGGGCCAAAAAATCCTCAGCATCCGGCGCCATGTCCGCATCGAGATAAAGATGGTAGCCCGCACGCGCTTGACGGCTGAGCTCATTGCGCGCGGTCGATCGGCCCGCATTCGGCGCGCCGGTGAATAGGCGGGCGGGACCGGGCGCAGCACTCACCCGTTCGGCCACCCGCGCGGTGAGCCCTTCATCGCCCGACCCGTCATCATAGAGCGCGAGCTCAACCGCTTGGGGGTCCGCCAAACCGCCGATCTGGGCGTTGAGCCGATCGACCAAATCGCATGGGTCGTCGCGGAAAAACGGGATCAGCACCGATAGCTCCGGGGTCTCGGCGGCTGTTGCGGCGGAGGCCGTCAGGGTCACCACCGCCGCGCTCACGGGGCGGGCCGCAACACGCGCGCGCGGGCGGGGCCGATCCAGGCGCGGCAGTCGCCCACATTCAGCGCTAGCGCTGCGAGCGCATAGACGAGCGCGCCCAGCCCAGCTTGGACGATCAGATCGAGAAACGCGTGATCGGTGGCCGGACAAAGCCGCACCGCTAGGGCCATGATCAGCGCAGCACCGCTTGCGCGCAGCACCGCGCCGAACGGCAGGGGCAGGGGGAAGAACCGGCGACCGATGACAGCGCAGAGCCCCAGCCCAAAGCCGTAGGCCGCCACCGTCGCCGCCGCCACCCCGATCAGGCCGAAAAGCGGCATCCACCATAGGTTCAACGCCACATTCACCACCGCTGCGGCCGCTGTGCATCCGGCCATGGCGCGCGGTCGGCGGGCCAGAATAAACGCGTCATGGACGTAATGGGTCATCAAGCCGTTGAGCAGTCCGCCCGCCGCGATCCAGGGAATGATCCGGGCGGCGTCGGCTCGGAACGCCACGCCCACCATCACCGCGCTGAGCGGTTCGGCCACCAAGGCTAAACCGGTCGCTGCGGGCACGCCGATTAGCACCAACAGATTGGCGAAGCGCGCGGCCATGGCTTTGGCGCCCGCCTCGCCGTCTTGTTCCAGGGCGGCGATGGTCAGCGGTGCGCCGGCCATAGCAAGCCATAAAAACACGATCTCAATCAATCGGTTGGCGAGGCCATAACCTGCGGCGTAAACCCCGGTCGCCGCCTCGCCTAAAAAGCCCGCGACTAAGAACCGGTCGCCCATGGACAAGGTCAATTCAAACACCAGTGACACAGACACCGCCGCCCCATAGCCCGCATAAAGCTTAAGTCGCCGGGGTTGGACCGCGCCGCCGCGCGATCGGCCGACCAACATCGGCGC
>JBHJGU010000071.1:0-28468 GCA_050331475.1 Maricaulaceae bacterium
TTCATTATGGTGCGCAAAACGCCGCACCGGGGGGGCTTATCGAGACCCGGCGGGGCGGGCGCCCCCGCCCGCGCCGCGGTTCCAAGCGTCAATCAGCCCCTTTAACGCGGGCAGGTTTCCGGCCAAGGGCGCGGTCTGGAAATGCTGGTCCATCTGGGCGCCGCCATCGAGGAGCGCATCGAAGGTTTCCGAGCCCACGGCGATTTCAACGCTTAACCCCACAGCGGACCAAAGCGAATAGCGCCCGCCCACCCAGTCGGGGAAGCCGAAGACGGCGTCCGCGCCATAACCTTGCTCTTGCGCGCGATCGGGGTTGGCGGTGACCGCGGCGAGGTGTTTAGAGAGATCGGCCCCGGGAGGCAGGTTCCGGGTCAACCAATCCATCGCGACGGCCGCATTGGCGCGGGTCTCCAACGTGGTGAAGGACTTCGAGACGACCAGCACCAGGGTTTGTTCCGGATCGAGGCCCTCTAAGGCGTCCGCCAGATCCGCGGGGTCCACATTGGCGGCGAACCGCACCTCAAAGCCGGGCGTCACGAACCGCTTGAACGCCTCCATGGCCAAGCGTGGACCCAGGTCAGAGCCGCCGACCCCCAAATGCAGGATCTGTCGGATCGGGCGGCCGGTCGCGCCCAAATGCGCGTTGCCGCGCACCCGCTCGGCGAAAGCGCGCGCTTGGGCCCGCGCGGTCTGGGCCAAGGCGGTGAACTTGCTATCGGTGGCGACGCCGCGCAGCGCTGTGTGCAAAGCTGGCCGGTTTTCGGATGCGTTCACCGGTGCGCCGGCGAACAGGGCCGCGCGTTGGGCGTCGAAATCGGCCGCCTCGGCTAACGCGAGCAGGGCTCCTAGCGCATCCGCGTCGAGCTTTTGTTTAGAAAAATCCGCCCATAACGGGCCGACGCCAAAACTGAGGCGCCGAGCGCGCTCTGGGTCGGCGGCGAAAAGTGCGGAAAGGCGAACGGAGCTTAGACGGTCGGCTTCAATCCGCGCACGCTCCCAGGCTTGGATCAAGGTCGACGTCATACCTATGTTTTACGCTGAACGCGCGTCAGAGAAAACCGGCCCGAAGACACGGGGAGGCCCCATGCGCAGCACACTTTTAGCGCTGGTCGTTGCCAGCTTAGCCGCGCCGGTGACGGCGCAAAGCGCAACCACAGACGATCGCATCGCCCGGCTTCGCGCCTTGGCGGGCGAGTTGGGCGCGCAAACAGCGAGCTATGTCGAGGCGGCGACCACCGACGCCGCGGCTCCGCCGACAGCCTTCGCCCCGGGCGCGCCATTTGTCGATGACGCGCAAACGTTTGCGAACTTGGCGCGGCGGGTTGCGCGCGATCTAGACGCCGAGCAGGGCCCAGCGGATTTGGCTTGTATTTATCGCGGCATGGCGGCGGAGCTGTCCCAGCAGCTCGACCAATTGCGCGAGGCGGACTATGCGGGCGCGCAGATTACAAGCTTAACCGCGTTGTCGATCGTGTTCCGCGACGCCGTGGAGATCGATCCCAACCAGATCGGCGTGGAGCCGGCGCAGGCCGCTTGCCCCGCCGACCCTGATCTTCGCGACTACGAGCCGTATTTCACCGAGCAGCCATAGGGCTGGGTTTGAGCGATCGCGACAGGCTCGCCCTTGGCCACCGCATTGATTGCGAGCGCGACGTAGTTCGTTGCGCCCTCGAGCGTGTCGGGATTGGCGGAGTTCTGATCGTCGATGGCGCCGTCATAAACCACAACGCCGTCGGCATTGATAACGAACATGTGGGGGGTGGTCTTCGCCGCGTAAAGCCGACCAACCTCACCCTCGGGGTCCAACAGCACGCGCGTTGGCGCGGCGTCACGCGCTTCGGTTAGCGCATTGGCCTGCCCCGCAGAAACATGTCCTTGCTCGCCCGGTGCGGAGGAGACGACCGTCAACCATGCAAAGCCGTTGGCCGCAGCGGACTTTTGCAGGGCCTGCATGGCGCCCGCATCGTAGTGTTTGCGCACATAGGGGCAATCATGGTTCGACCATTCCAAGATCACCGGTTGACCGGCGAAATCGGCCAGCGACACCGACGCGCCCGTGCTGTCCAACGCTGTGAACACGGGGGCCGGCGCGTCGATCGCGACATCCGCATCCGCCGTGTTGGCGATCAACGCGGCGGCCGTCAGTAAGGCCGCAGCCGCAATACTCATTCCCAGGTTCAAAGGTCTAGACGCCATTCGAGTCGCCCTTTCGCTCCCACGCCTACGCAAAACACGCAAACGCTCATAAACAATGATAAACGCAAGTCAACCATGCTGTTTAGCTGCGCGTTTCGGTCGCGCCAGCGAGAGCGTTGACCGCCTCTATCACCACTCCAGGGGTGAGAACGGCGGGTAGCACATGGGGTTTTTCCTCGCGCTCCGAGTATAATAGGTAGAGCGGCACACCCGATCGACCATAGGCGGCGAGCGTTTCTGCGATCCGCGCGTCGCGATTCGTCCAGTCGGCGGTCAAGAGCACCACGTCGTGGTCATCGAACGCCGCCCGGACAGGGTCTTGCGCCAAGGCGACGCGCTTATTGACTTGGCAGGTGATGCACCACGCGGCGGTGAAATCGACGAAAACTCGTTTACCCTGAGCGCGCAGCTCGGCGACCCGCTCAGGCGACCAGGGTTCGCCCACGCCCTTAGCCGGATCCGCCACGGCCGCCCTCGCTTTCACGCCGCCCGGGGCTTGACCGTCAGGCGTCAGCGCGAGCCCGCCTAGTGCGGCGAGCAGAACCAGAGCGGCGACCGCCTGAGCGGCCCGGGCGCCAGGGCCCCGCCCTGCGCCGAAGTTTTTGAACACCCAAACTAGAAAGCCGATGGCGAGCATGCCGCACAAGGCGCCCGCCACGCCGGCCGCGCCCGATTGAGCCGCCAAAACCCACACCAACCAAATCGCGGTCGCGAACATCGGGAAGGCCAAGAACTGCTTAAATCGTTCCATCCATGGCCCGGGCTTGGGCAAAACCCGCAGCAAGCCGGGCCGGAGGCTCAAGATCAAAAACGGCGCGCCATATCCGGCGCCCAACGCCGCGAAGATCGCCAAGCCGATCGGCGCAGATTGCGTCAGCGCAAACCCCAACGCCTGCCCCATAAACGGCGCGGTGCAGGGCGCGGCGACCACCACCGCCAGCACGCCCGTGAAAAACGCCCCCGCATCGCCGCCCTTGGCCGCCAGAGACGCGCCGGCCCCCGTTAGACGGCCGCCGACTTCGAACACGCCGAGCAAATTCAGCCCGACGGTGAACATCAGCAAGGCCAACCCGGCGACCACTGGCGGGGATTGGAGCTGAAAGCCCCTGCCGATTTGCTCCCCCGCGGCCTTCAGCGCGATGAGCACGCTGGCGAGCGCCAAAAAGCTCACCAAGACGCCCGCGAAGAACACCCAGCCATGGCGGGCCACGCGCCCTGGATTGTCATGGGCTTGGCGCGCCATGGCGAGCGCCTTCATCGACAGGATCGGGAACACGCAAGGCATCACGTTTAGGATCAGCCCGCCTAAAGCGGCAAAGCCAAACATCGCCAGCCACAAGCCGACCCCTGCTGCGCTCGAACCCAGCCGCGCCGACGGCTGAGCGCCGGTGGGGAGGACCTCGACGGGAGGCGCAGTGATTTCGACCGCGTGCCGCTCCCACCGATCCTCAGCGATCCGTGCGTCATAGGCCAGCAAACCGGTCACCGGACCGTCCAATGCGCCGTTGACCGCGAAGCCGGGCGTCAGTGTCAGGGTCAAACCCGATGAGCCGAAAACAACGGTTTGCGCGGCCGCATGGTCAACAATCCCCGCCTCGAAGGGGAAGAAGTAGGGGTTCCTCAAACCATCCGAAGCGACAGCGCCGGCTAGAACGGCGTCCGCGACCCCGAGTTCCAGCCCGGCCGGGGTCAAGCGCGCGCCCGCCTCAAAGCCTGCATCGATCGGCGCTGCGGCGACCGCGCGCTCGACCTTCGCGCCGTAAATGGGATGGGGCTGCGCCGGACCCGCGCCAAGGACCATATCCACCCTCAGCGTGGCCTCTTCGGGCACGCAAATGTCCGAGCACACGAGCCAGGTGGCGTAGGCCTCCAGCGTCACCGTCTCCCCCGGCGTCGCTGTCGCTGGCGCGGTGATCGCCACGGGCAACACCAGTTCATCGGAATAGCCGTAGTTCGTCAGGGGCCCTAACGGATAGGGTTTGGGCGTCGGCCAGAGGATCTCGCCCGCCGAATAGCCTTCCGGCAACCGCCAGTCGATGCGGGTCGGCTCCCCGGAGTCACCCGGGTTCCGCCAGTAGGTGTGCCAGCCCGGCGTGATTTGCTGTTCTAAGGCGATGTAAACCGGTTGGCCGGGAACCAGCCGATCCGCGCCGGGCAAGAGCCGCGCCTCGACATAAGGCTCACGCGCGATTTGCGCGAAACCCGGAGCGGCGAACATGACGCCCGCCATAATCCAAAGGACTGCACCTAACCAGCGCCGCATCCGGCTTCTCCCAATCCGTATCGCCCCGCACTCGGCGTAACGACGCTATGTTTACGACCGCTTTAAGGCCGCCGAACCGGCTGAAGGGGCCGTCAAGGGGTTAACTATTTCTCTAAAAGCCATCATCGCGTCGCCGAGTCCGGTCAATGTGGCCCGCGACAAATTGATGACCGGCCGGCGCGAACTTACGCAGGCGGCGTCCGCGGCCCGAAGCCCGCGGACGATCGCGCATTGCGGCGCTATGGGTCGAACGCTTAAGCGGTCGCAGGCGTCTTTTGGGCCCGGCGCAAAGTCCGGTTTAAAATTTTCGACCAGTTGAACAACGATATCAGGTGCGCATAGGACGGGCCCAACATGCCCATGCGGCGCAGCGCGTTGGCCGGTTCGTCGCCCAGCTCCGCGATCTTTTTCTCCGAGACGGCGAAATAGTCCGCGATTTTCCGGGACTCGGTGCGTTGGCCGTCCGCCGTTTGCGCATTGATGGTCACGTCCTTGGGCTCGAACAGGTCGTGTTTTTTCAGCTCCTCCACATAGCGCTCGGTCATCAGACGATCGCGTTCGAACGTCTTGAGGAACTCCATCGCGTCATTGGTGAACTTGGTCGGCTTGCCGTCCTCGAAAAACGGCTGTTGAGGGTTCTCGCTCACGGCGTCCGCGCCGGTGTCCACGCAAACCACCATGCGATTATCCCCCGGCGCATTGGCCAAAACGAACGGATACCGGCGCACAAAGGCGGGGACGTAGACATCGTCTTCCAAACGACCCGCATCGGTGACGAAAATATTCTCGCCCGCGCGCGCGCCCATCACCGCCAGCGGCGTCTTCGTTTCGCCCGCAAAGATGATCGGATAGTGCGGCGCAACCTGACCGAATTCGGTCACCGCAATCGGCACGAAGTGCGTGCCCGCCAAAAACTGATACGGCGCCTCGGTCGTTTTAATACCCAAGCCGCCATGCTTCTCTACGCTCAATGGCTCTGGATTTTTATAAAGCGGCACTTGGCCCGCCAATTTTAAATCGTTTTGCGCGTCGGTTTGGGTGTCTTCCGCCATAAGGCCCCTCCAATAAAATGCGAGCGCCCTCTTAACCGATGGTCAGCGGTGCGACAACGCGGAAGGCGCCGCGCGGGTCCTCGCGCGACGCCTCTTACCCCCCCAGGTGCGTTCGGTCTAGAACCGCCAGCCAAACCCCAGACCGGCGATGAACGGATCGATGCCCGCGTCGAACTCCAACTGCCCCAGCGGGGTGGTCAGTTCGAGATCGCTGTCCAAGGCGACCCGTTTCAAGTCGACATTGAACAAGAGATTATCGGTTAGGAAGTAATCGAAACCGATTTGGGCGACAAATCCCACCGACTCATCGAATTCAAACGAGTCGACAACCGTCTGTCCAGGTGCGACGTCATCGTCGAAGAACAAGGTGAAGTTCACCCCCGCCCCGATATACGGCTTAAACTTCGAGTCCGCGAAGAAGTGATATTGGAGCGTCAAGGTGGGCGGCAACAAAGTCACCTCACCCACATCCACGTCCCCCACGGCCGTGTCGAAAGCAATGACTTGGTGGTCCGTGGTCGCCAAAATCAGCTCAGCGGCCAAATTCTTGGTAAAAAAGAAGGTGAAATCCAACTCGGGCGTAAAGTTGTTGTCGACATCAAGCGTACCGCCAATCGGCGAACCAAAATCTTCCACCGGCGCAACCAACAGGGCGCGGGTGCGGACCATGAAACGATCTTCTAAAAACGCAAAGATACTCGGCTTATCCTCAGACTGCGCGAAAGCCGGCTGCGGCGACATGCAAAACACTGCGCCAAGGCCGATGACCGCCGCAAAAATACTCCGCCCCATGATAATTTCTCCCTAGGCGTTGCTTGCCCTTACAAGACATCAGCATAGGTAGGGAATACTCTCAGGACTTGAAATTATCCAATGGTCTGCGGCAGCGGGTCGCGTGGCTTAAACTGCACAGTCAAGTCCGCATCCAACCTTAATAACCAGAAAAAGGTCGGATGCGGATACTTGTGCTCGACAATTTGCCGACTAGAAGTCTAAGACGAGGTTTAGACGCACGCCCCGGCCGGGGATCGGGGCGAATTGGTTGATGAAGGAGGTCACCAAGCGGCCGTCCGCATTGGTGAGGTTCTGCCCCTCAACCACGAAGCGCACCCGCTCGTCGGGGCGCAGAACAAGCTCGGTGTTAAAGACGAAGAAGCCCTCGGTTGGGGTTTCCGCTTCGGAGACATTGGCCTGGTTTGTGGTCCACTGCCCATTTACGCCGAAATCCGCAAAGCTGTGGGTCAAGGTCAACCCGCCGCCGACTTGCAGGGGCGGGATACGCGGCAGATTGCCCAGAGTTTCGAACTCACCCCGGACGAACTCGAACTGAGCGTCGCCTTCCAGGTTGACGGCGCCGAAATTCGCCAGAATGCCTTCGACGACGCCCTCAAAGCCAAAGAGTTGCGCATCGTCTTGGACATAATTGAAGACCGTCAGACCGTCTTCTTCCTCGTCAGTCGGAATAAAGCCGATAAAGCCGTCAAAACCGGTACGGAACGCGTTGACCGTGGCCGTCCAATTCTGGCGCGAAATGCCCACCGAGCCTTCGATGTGGATCGCCGCTTCGCGCTCAAGCGTCGGATCGCCAATGTCGAAGGACTGAGTCGCCAAGTGCACGCCGTCAGAGAACAATTCCGCAATGCCCGGGGCCCGTTCGGTCCGCGACACCGTCAAGCCAAGATTGACCGATTCATTGACATGGTACTGCGCCGCGCCCGAGACGCTGAACAGATTGAAGTCGGCGTCAACGCCGCCAAAGGAGACAGACTCCGAGGTGACGCGTTCGAACCGAGCGCTGCCTTCAAACTCTAAGTCGCCGAAATCCGCGCGCTCGACGGCGAAGATCCCCCATAGCGACTGCACCGACGGTGGAATGAAGCTTTCCTCGCCAATGGCGGAGATGTCTTGGCGGAAGCCGTTGGCGCCAATGACGCCTTCCAAAACGCCGAGCTTTTTCTGGGTCAGCTCTAAGCGGCCCTCAAAGCCGTCATTCTCGAAGAACGAGGCCACCTCGCCATTGGGTTCGATTTCCTCGTGCTCATAGTCCGCCCAAGCGGCTGACCAGCGCACTTTCTCAAAGAGGCCGAGGTCGGCGTTGACTTCGCCCAAAAAGTCGACCCGGTTTTGGATCAGATCCAAGCGCGGACCTTCAGGGAAGATGATCGGGCCTTCTTCCTCCTCCTCTTCCTCTTCTTCGCCCTCGCCTGGTCCGGGAAGGCCGTAATCCGCGTCTGTGGTTTTGTAGGCGATGCCCACGAAACCCCAGTCATCGACCCAGCTTAAACCGCCCGACAGGGTCTCGAAGTTGAAGTCCGAGTTCGGCACGAAGTCTTCGGCGAATTCCGGAGGTTCGTCGCCATTCGCCAAGGCTTCAGCGGTGGCTTCGGCGATTTCCGTATCGGACAGCGCGAACCCGTTGATCGAGAAATTGTCCGCCTCGCGCCGGGCGCCGTCGAGTTGGAACACAAGGTTGCCGTAGCCGGTGCGGAACCGGCCCGCGACTTGGTTGCCCTCATCCACGCTGGTGAAGCCTGCGACCAAGTCAGCGTCGAACAGTCCATCGGGCTTGGAGGACGGCACTCGACCGTCAATGACGTTGACCACGCCGCCAATCGATCCGCTGCCGAACGCGATGGCTGCGGGTCCGCGGATCACTTCAATGGCCTCGGCTTCAGTGACTTCGGACCCCACCGCGTGGTCGGGCGACTGAGTGGCGACGTCCAGAGTGGCGACGCCATTGACGAGCACGCGCACCCGTTCGCCATCCAGACCGCGAATGATCGGCCGGTTCGCCGCTTGACCAAAAAAGGTCGTCGACACGCCGGGCAAATCCGCGAGCACGTCGCCAATACCGCCCAGCGAGCCTTCCAAAATCTCGTCGCGTTGGATAACCGAGACGCCCTGAATGACCTCGGACTGTTCCAACTGCAGGGGCGATGTGCGGACAATGATGGTTTCCACCGTCGCCTCGGCGGCCTCAGCCGTTGGTTCCGGAGCGCCTTGCGCCCAAGCCGCCCCGCACACCAGCGCCGCCATCGACGCCGAACCCAATAACTTCATCATGACCGTCCCCTTGGTCCACATGCCAAACTCGTGACGGGATGTAATAACGTTGCATTTTCCCCGCAAGCGATTGAACCTGGGGTCTGGCGCCGCAGCCTCAACTGCGCCATTTTCGTCACATGACCCAGACTGACCTGACGAATTCCGGCTCCGCGAGCGAACGCGTTCTGGCGTATTGCCGAGCCCGCGGCGTTAAACTGACACCCGTGCGCGAGAAAGTGCTAAGCTTGCTCGCCGAGGCGGGCCGGCCAATGAAAGCCTATGACCTCTTAGAGCTATTGAAGCCCGGCCCCGGCGCTGCGCAACCGCCGACGGTTTATCGGGCCTTGGACTTTCTATTGGACGCTGGATTGGTGCATAAAGTGGCGTCGTTGAACGCGTTTATGCTGTGCGGGCATCGGGATTGCGACCACGTCGCGGCTTTGTTTATTTGTGAAGTCTGCGGACGCGCGGAAGAACGCCACGCCGACCTACCCGAACCCCAGTCCGCGCCAAAGGGCTTCGTGCGCAGCCGCTCGGTGATCGAGCATCACGGGGTATGCGGTCTTTGCGCCACCGCGAACGCGTGAGGAGGGCGTTATGGGCCTAGCCGAAGTTTGGCGCGGAAGCGCGAACGCCTGGGAATGCGACGAACTCGGGCATTTAAACGTCGCGGGATATTTCGCGAAGTTCAACGAGGCGGTGTTGGGCTTCGCGTGCGAACTGAATCTGGGACATATTGGCTACGCCGAAGCGCCGTCGGTCTTGCGGCCACGGGAAATTCACGTGCGGTTTCTCGCCGAGGTCCGCCCCGGGGCGCCGTTATCGATCCACGCCGGTCTGATGGATTTGGACGAGGATTCCGTCGCAGTGTTTTTCGAAATGCGCGATGGGCAAGATCAACCCGCAGCGACGTGGCGGGCGCGCCTGGTCCATGAAACCCCAGAAACTGGCAAGCGGTTTTCCTGGCCCGGGCGTATTCATTCCCGGGTAGCGGGTTTGCGCACGGAACTGCCTGAATATGCGCTACCCAAAGGCTTAGCCGCGCCGGAAACTGGGGTGGAGCCTCATCTTGACGACGCCGACCGCCACGGCCTTGTTCAGACCGGCCGGGGCGTTTTTCAGCATCTCGAATGTGACGCCGGCGGGCGGATTGGCGCGGATCGGTTTATGGGGCGGCTATCGGACAGCGTGACGAATTTCTCCGCCGCCTTCCCAGAGATCGCGCGCCAATACGCCCAAGGCGAGGCGCTGAGCGTCTCAACGGCGCTCCTTGAGGCGCGCTGGCGCTATCAGCGCTGGCCGCGGCCGGGGGATCATTTCATCGTCCGCTCCGCGCTCGCCGAGGCGCGGCCCAAGACGCGGCGTTTGATCCACTGGTTTTTCGATCCCCGGTCGCGCCAACCCTGGTGCGGCGTCGAAGCGGTCAATGGCATGCTGAATTTACAGACACGGCGGCTCGAAGAGACGACGCCCGACGTCCTGTCCGCCTTGCAAGCCCAAGCGCAACCGGATTTGACGCCCTAATCCATGCCGAGCCCGGCGATCTCGCGATAGACCGCCCGCAAATGGCGCGCGTCCGCTAAAGCGCGATGGGTGCGCGGGGCGTGCGTCGCCGCCCGTTCGACAGCAGACGCTAAGCGCGACGCACGACCGAAAGGCGCAAGCGCCGCCATCCAATCGGTCAGGCCGAAGGCTGGCGCCAGGTCGGCCGCCTCGAACAACCGGCCTAACCAAAACCCGTCAAAGGCCGGCGCGTCGCTGATCACCGTGGCGTCGTGCAGGGTGTCATTTAAGTTTGAAGCTATCGATGCGACAGGCGCGCCCTCACGATAAACTTGATCCGGCGTGAGGCCGTGCAAAGCCTCGGCCGACGCCATCCAGGCTTGCATAGACCAATCGGGGTGAGGTTGGATGAGGGTCGCGGCTGCGGCCCCGTCTAAATTCACCCACGCGACCTCAATCGGCCAGCTTTGCGGCCCTAACCCGCTCGCTTCAACATCAATAAAAACAAGTCGTCTACCGGATTTCATGGGGCTGTTGATCCTCTAGCGCCTGAGACGCGGCGTCTGAGTTGTGTTGTTCAGGCGTCACATTCGCCGACGCTTGCACAGCCTAACCGCGGCTTGACGCTCTGTGATTGGCGCGGGACGCGGTTAAGATGCAGATTGATCCTCGACATCGACGCCGCTCGGGCGACGAAAAACGCTTCAAACGGAGTTGCATTATGGCCCTGCGCGCCATGATCGCCGGCCTCTGCTTCGGTCTGGTCGGAACAATCAGCCCGTCTGCTACCGCGATGACGAAGTTAGCTCATGGTGAGCTTAGCGGGAAACGCTTTCCCGTCGAAGGCGCGTGGACCGTCGTGCGCGAGGATGACGGGTTGGTTCTGGAATTCTCGGAAACCTTTCAAACCCGGTACGGTCCGGAGCTTGAGGTATTTCTTTCGCCCAAAAAATTTGACGCTGTGACTGGGGTCAATGCGCTGGATGATGCGGTGCGCCTGGGGCGACTGCAGGCCCTCAAAGGCGCGCAGCGCTACGCCATTCCCGCCCATGTCGATCTCAACGCGATCAGAAGCGTTGTCATCCATTGCGAGTATTTCTTGGTGCTTTGGGGCGGCGGCGACTTGACCGGCTCAAGCGCGGACGTCGATTTCGCCCCGTAAACGACGGTCTGATTTCGGCTTGATCTCAGCGCGCGGCGATTGTTCCCGGCGCAGCCCCGGAAAGCACGCGTTCGATTGACAAAATCCGCCCGCCTTGGCCATCGCTCGGACCCAAGGCGCGGGCTTCCGCCAAATCCTCTCGCGCGCGGGCTTTTTCGCCGTTCGCGGCGTAAAGCGCCGCCCGACCGATGTGCGCGTCGACGGAGAACGGATCAAACGCCAAGAGGCGATCGAAGACCTCTCGCGCCGCGGCGAGGTCCCCCGCCCGCGCCAAGCAACCGGCGTGGTCCGCCAACGCGTCGACCGCCCATTCATCCGCCGCCACGCCAGCGGCGGCCTTGCGGCACACCTCGTCCGTCAAATACGACAGCGTCACGGCGACCACGGCGGCGGGTTTGGGCTTAGGACGGCGGGGCTTTTCGGGCGCAGCAGCTGGCTTCGGCGCTGGGTCAGGTTTGGCCGCAGACGTCGGCTCGGCTTTCGCAACGGTCGTTGGCTTTGACGGCGCCGCAGCCTTCGGGTCGGCTTTCGCCGCCGCCTTCGGGGCCGGGCGCGCCGCTTTCGCAGCGGCCGGCGCTTTGGGCGCGGGCGGAGGCGCGGGACGCGGCGACGCGGCGGCGAGAAGGCTCAACGGTTGGGCGATCTTGCCTTGAAACGCCAGGTCGACGACCAAAGCGCCGTTTTTGACGCTGGCGAAGGCCTGGTTCACCGGTTTGACACCGGCAAACCGCACCTCGGCGCCCGTGGGCGTTGGGAACACTTCGAGGTCCTTGATCGGCGCGCGCCCGGCGGGTTCGACGCGCACCGCAGCTAGATCAACCCCGGGAAGCGGCAAACACACCCGCCCCTCACCGTCGATCTTGGCGGTCGCCTTGCTGAGCGGCGCGGAAAACTCAAACAAGAGCCGCGCTTTGTCGTCTTGAACGGCCGCGCGAACGTCTTTGAGACGCAAGGGTTCGGCCGCCCCAACCGGCGCAGTCGACACCACGGCCAGGGCCACGCTAAGCAAGGGGATCAAACGAACCGTCGTCATAGCGCTCTAATGGCCTTAAGACCGATTAAACCGGCGTTAACGCTAACCTCGCCCCGGACGCCTTTGACACCTCTATGCTGCGCCAGCCCGCCCCACTCCCAACCCCCGAAGCGCCCCATGACGCCGGCGAGACGGCGTGGCGGGTTTGGAAGACCCTGACGCGCATCTTCGCTACCTGGCGGTTTTTTGCGCCCGTTCCGGGCGATTTCTGGATTGCCACCCAGCGGTTGGGCAATGATTTTGTGTCAAAGTCCCGCCGGCTCTCCACCTGGCGCGAAGCGAAAGCTGTACTCGCGGACCATGACTTGGCGGTGCTGCAGTTCCTGCGAACCATCGCCCAAATCAACCGCGCCCAAACCAACGGCCTGTTTCGGGTGTTCTTTTTCAGCTATCTCGCCGCGCCAGCCACGGTGGTGTTTGGCCTGCCGGAAGCGTTTCCCGACTGGTGGGCCCAGCAAGCCGCCGATCTGACGCTTTGGGATATCGTCGCGCTTCTGGGAACGGCGACCGCAATGTTATTGCTCACCTATGCTGGGGATTGGCGCGCGCGCGAGATCCTGCAATGCGTCGAGCTCACGATTGCGGAGCGGCGTTTACAGGAGGGCGGTTCGCGCGCAATCCTTGACGGGGAGCCCGCGTCCGATCCCGACCCCTCGCCCTTTCCTTAATAGGAGCCCGCCATGCGCGAAGCCGTCATTGTCTCTTACGCCCGCACGGGCCTGGCGAAATCCCTCCGAGGCGGGTTCAACCAAACCCATGGCGCGGTCATGGCCGGCCATGTGATCGCGGAGGCCGTCCAGCGCGCGGGCGTGGAGCCGGGCTTGGTGGAGGATGTGGTTCTGGGCTGTGGCTATCCCGAAGGCGCCACCGGGCACAATCTGGCGCGCAACGCCGCCATCAAAGCGGGCTTGCCGGTGACGGTTGGTGGGGTGACCCTGACGCGGTATTGCGCGTCGGGCCTGCAAGCGGTGGCTTTCGCGGCCTATCAAATCGCCCAAGGCGGCGCGGATGTCATGGTCGCCGGCGGGGTGGAGAGCATTTCGCTGGTTGAGCGGGGCATGACGGCGGAGGGCCAACCGGCGCTCAATATGCACCATTTCGTCGAACCGGCCTTGTTCCAACAGAAACAAGCGCTTTGGATGACCATGATTGAAACCGCGGAGATCGTGGCCGAGCGCTATGGCGTGACCCGGGAGGCGCAAGACGCCTACGCCCTGCGCAGCCAACAACGCATCGCCGCGGCGCAGGAGAGCGGGCTATTCGCGGACGAGATCACGCCGCTGCCTACCCAATGGGCGAAATTCGATAAAGCGTCAGGCGAAACCACGGTCGTTGACTATGTGGTCGAGCGGGACGAGTGCAATCGCCCGCAAACCACACTCGAGGCGCTGCAAAGCCTCGCGCCGGTCTTCAAGAACGGCCAGCAGGTCAAAGAGGGCCGCTCCGTCACCGCCGGCAACGCCAGCCAGCTCGCCGACGGCGCCGCCGCCTTGGTGCTGATGGAGGCGAAAGAGGCCGAACGCCGGGGGCTCACCCCGCTGGGGCGGTTTCGCGGCTTCGTCACCCATGGCTGTGAACCCGAGGAGATGGGCATCGGCCCGGTCTTCGCCGTGCCGCGCCTGCTGGAGCGTCAGGGCCTCACGGTCGACGACATCGACCTTTGGGAGCTCAACGAAGCCTTCGCCAGCCAATGCCTTTACTGCCGTGATGAACTCGGCATCGATCCGGAGCGCTATAACGTCAATGGCGGCTCCATCGCCATCGGCCACCCCTATGCCATGACCGGCGCCCGCTGCACCGGACATCTGCTCATGGAGATGGGTCGCCGCGACGCCAAACTAGGCGTCGTCACCATGTGCGTCGGCGGCGGCATGGGCGCGGCCGGGCTTTTTGAGCGGGAGTAAGGAAGCAACCCTTGACTTCAAGAGCTCTTTAAGTAGACCCAAACCTCTTTTGGGGAAAATAAATAGTGTGAAAACCAGCAAAACGAAGAACACCGTCCAGAAGGAATTGAACACCCATTGCGATTTCATCGCTTTATATTCCGCACTATCCGAGCCGCTTTCACTTATGACGTCAAACCAGACCTGGAACAGGTCAATAGATCCAAACACACCAATAAGCAAACCTAAAACAATCAACAAGAAATGAGAATACTCTCTTCGTTTTTCATCGTGCATAGAACTAATTATTTTAATGTCTTCACCAACAGAAAGATATTCAGATTTTACTTGAGCGACATTCCCAAAAATCTTATTTATCCGTCTTTGGACAAACAATTCATAAGGTTGCCATCCAGGTATTGTTTGCCAATCGAAAGATGCTACCATCCGCCTGAAAGCCTCAGAATACGCAATGGAACGATTAATTCTATAAATTAGACTCCCGCTCGACCGTGATCCTATTTTTGCATAATAGCGCTCCAACTTGTTTATATCGATGTTTTCTCGATTTATTTTTAACGAACCTTTAATTCTGAAGCTCTGAACAATTTTATCAAGCAATCGTATCTCTGAACCGGCAAAATAAATTTCTTGTAGTTCCCGAAACGCCATCATACGTAACGTCCCAGCGTCTAATATCCGCTGAATCCAACGACAAAGTTCGTAATTATTACCACTTGACATACTATAGAAATTTTCCCCCACATGAATAAATGCAAACCTGAGCGCACAACTTGAAGAACTCACTGAAATACTTGAAGCGCCATCAAAATGAGAGCCTAAAGAGGAGATATATGTAATTCGCCCACCACTAAATAAATTTGCAACAACTTCGCGCGGTTTAACAATTTCTTTATCTGCATCTTCGCTCGTTTTAGAAGTTAATGCTCGCCGTAAACTATTTACAGTAAGTAAAAAATGCGAGGCTCGTTCCTGATCAAACGAGCGCAAATATTGGTTTCCTCCAATATCTCGTTGAAAATAATCTCGATATAAATGATATGGAAAAATAAAACCTCGTAAATTACAAAAAATAGGCCCTAGGTCTTGTGACATTTGCAACATAATGTCCTGATCGAACGGAGCATTTTGCTTAGCAGTAATAGCATGAGACCATACATCATTGTAAAAATACTCAACACCGTCTTGGGCCTTATCTTCATCGCTCCGCTTGCTCGTACTAGACTCTATTTGTGCATGCGCTTTTTTTATATTTCTTATAAATCTTTCCTGTGCGAAAGATAAATTAACCCGGCTAGAGAAATACTCCACGATACGCTCAATATTTAAAAAGAAAGTTATAATAAGCGCCTCAGTTCGCAAATGGAATTGAGCATCAAACCCTGATATCTCATATATACTTTTAACATTCAAAATTTCTTCTCGATAAAATGGGTCCTTCGACCATTCAAACGCACCTTCAAATGCTTCATTTGGATTCAATTTAAAAAATTGGTTACCAGCGGGATTATTATGAGCGGGATTAAACTGCCTAATATTCTCATTGATCTTTCTAATCCATCTTGCACGAAATTCAGCAGACTCAATCGGGTCATCAGTACTCAGAAAGTTGATATCATCGCCTCCGCCAGTATTTTCGGTTGCAATTGGAGAAAAACCAACCTGCCAAACGGCGACTGTTGGCGACACGCGCATCGCAGCGCCACTGTGCGCGCGCAACAATAACTCATTATAATCACTTGAAAGTTGAATATTCATATAATGACACCTAAACTCGAAATTTAACTCGTAACGATTTAGAGCGCCCCTTAATCGTGTAATCGTTACTAACACACATTATGGGGAAAGCAATCAAAAATATACGCTTTTAAGCGAGGCTTGAAGCGGCATGCATGTCATGTCGCTAACGCCCCAACACGCCCCATCCTATGAGCTTGAAGTTCTGGGGGGCTAAGAGTTCGTCGTCGCCGCTGCGACCGTCTTCGACCACACCAAAATTGACGTTAAAGCCGTCTTGGACGATTAGCAAGCCGTCCGTGTAATCGGGCGGGGCTTGGTCCATGGCGTGTAGCCCGTCGGTTTCCTGGGCGCCGTCGACGCTCGCTTCCGGGTTTGGAGCTATGCGAAAGCGCAGGACCGGCGCATAATCATCTAAAATGTCGAAGGCATGAAAGCTCCCGTCGCCCTGCGAGGAGACCACCAGACACCGCGCGCTGGGCCGGTCATAAGGGGTAAGCCCCTCCACATCCGCGACCATGCCGTCCGGCCCGCCGACTGCGGCGGTCTGTTCCGGCGTGACCCAAGCAAACGGCGCTCGGTTCAACGTTTCCAAGATTGCCGCGCGGCTCGCAATGGCGCGATTGGCGCAAATCACTCTAGCGTGGACTTATGGTCGGCTCGCAGCGCACGTTTTACGAATTTTTCGCCGGCGGCGGCTTGGCGCGCGCTGGGCTCGGGCGGGGGTGGCGATGCGCGTTCGCCAATGACATCGACCCAATTAAAGCTCAAGTCTATGAAGAGAATTTCGGCGCCGCGGATTTTCGCCTCGCCGATGTGCACGCCCTCGACACCGCCGATCTGCCCGGTCAAGCGGACCTCGCTTGGGCGTCTTCGCCCTGCCAAGATCTCTCCCTTGCCGGACGTGGGGACGGCTTGCGCGCCGAGCGGTCAGGCGCGTTCTGGGGCTTTCATCGGCTGATGGCGGCGCTGGTCCGGGAGAACCGTGCGCCAAGGGTCATCGCCTTTGAGAATGTGTGCGGCCTAGCAAGCCGGCGGGGCGGCGCGGACTTCGCCGAACTCATCCGCGCCTTTGTGGACATCGGCTATCGCGCCGGCGCGCTAGAACTCGACGCAGCGCACTTTCTGCCCCAATCCCGTCCGCGATTGTTTGTGATCGCAGTGCGGCGCGAGCGCCCGATCCCGCAAAGCTTAATCGGCGAAAGCCCGTTTCAGACCCCGCTCGTCACCAAGGCTCGGGCGGCGCTGCCTCCGGATTTAGCGGCCCAATGGGTGAACTGGGCCCTGCCGATCCCGCCCGCGCGCAACACCAATCTCGGGGCGGTTTTGGCGACGGGGGCGCAGGATTGGCGCTCCGCAGAGGACACAGCGCGCCTGTTGAGCCTGCTCGCCCCGGGACACAAGGCGAAACTTGCGCTGGCCCAAGAAACCGCCGCCACCCAAGCCGCCCCCGTCTATGGAACTGGCTATCGGCGGATCCGCATGGAGCGAGGGGATAAGCGCCAGCGCTTGGAACTGCGGTTCGACGGTCTGGCGGGCTGCTTACGCACCCCCGCAGGCGGGTCGTCGGTGCAAATGGTTGTCGAAGTCCGCCCCCATGCGCCGCCGCGCTTTCGCACGCTCTCGCCGGAGGAGGCGAAACGCTTAATGGGCCTGCCAGAGCGCTATCGATTGCCGAGCGGGCAGTCGAACGGCTTAAAGGTGCTCGGCGACGGGGTGGCGGTTCCGGTTGTCGCTTGGCTTTCCCAGCACTTGCTCCGCCCTCTGGCCGGCGCATCGCCCATTGCCGCCGCTGCGGAATAAAAAAACGCTCCCGAGCGGGGGGAACCCGGGAGCGTTAGTCCGCCTGACCGCGCGGCGTGGAGGGGAGAGAGAAAGCGCGGCCGGGCGTGTATCGGGCGCCAATCAAGCGACAAGCGGCGCCAAGGTTTGAACGAACACGCCGGTCACACAAGCGAGGACGGCGAGATAAGCGGCGCTGGTGACAACGCCCGCATAAGTTTTCGAAGTGAAACGCGTCATTTGAGGGTCTCCTTTGTTCTGACCATTGTTCCGACTGACCAAACTTTGAACGGTGGGCCTGGCGATCTCCGTCGCCGTGTCCCGACCGTCCATGTCGATTATCGATAAAGGACCCGCCTCGAACACGCAAGTGAAAATTCGTGTTTTACGATGATTTTTTCGTAATAAAAGGCAAGCCTTAGGTTAATCTTTGAGCCAGACTTCTCCTTATCACATTGATTATATTGGATAAAATGGGCGCACCGACAAGAACCGAGTGATGACAAAGGTTTAACGAAGCTCACGGGCGAGCCGGACGGCCTGCATCGGTGCTCGACTTGACGGTCGCGGAAGCACCCGCTCTCCTCGCCTTGATGGCGTGTTGCGAACCCACCGATGTTTATGATCCCGCAACCCGATCCCGGGTGATGGCGGCGGTGAAAAGCGCGAACACGGCGCCCGAACGACGGGTGCGTGCGATCGTCCGCGCCTTGGGCTATGGCTATCGACTGCACCGTAAGGATTTACCCGGCCGGCCGGATCTGGCGTTTATCGGCCGGCGCAAAGTGATTTTCGTGCATGGGTGTTTTTGGCACGGCCATGATTGCGCCCGTGGCGCGCGCGTCCCGAAAACCCGTACGGCGTATTGGCGGGCCAAGATCGCGCGCACCCGCGCCCGCGACGTCGCCCATCACGCCGCCTACGCCGAAATGGGATGGTCGGCGCTGACGATTTGGGAGTGCGAACTCAAAGCGCCTGAGCTGAGCGATAGGCTGGCGGCGTTTTTGGCGGGCTAAGGCTCTGGCCTCATAACCAGTAGCTGACGATTGCGGTGACGCATACGGCTGCGAGGAAGACATCGGCCCGCCGATCGTATCGGGCGCCGATGCGTCGAAAGTCCTTGAGCCGGCCGATCATTCGCTCGACGACGTTCCGGTCGCGATAGAGGGCTGGAGAAAATCCAGGTTTGTAGCGGCGGTTTGATTTGGGAAGGATGTTCGGCGCGGCGCCGGCTGCTTCGATCTGTGCTCAGACTTTGTTGCTGTCATAGCCCTTGTCGCCCTGTACGACATTCACACGTGCGGGCAGCGACCCAAGAAGCGGCTCAGCCGCCACGCAGTCAGGCATATGGCCGCCGGTCAGGATGAATCGGATCGGGCGGCAGGATCTGTCCGTGATGGCGTGGATCTTGGTCTTCCGACCGCCCCGTCAACGACCGATCGCCTGCGTTTTCTCCCCCCTTTTCCGCCTGAGGCGGACCTGTGCGCACGGACAGCGGAACTGTCGATGAGAGTCTGGCTCGGCGGCCCTCCAGTATCGGCCAAGGCGATGAAGATGTATTGCCAGATGCCTTTCGCCGCCCATCGAATGAAGCGATCGTACAGGGTCTTCCGGGGGCCATACTCCGGCGGGGCGTCCACCCATCGGCATCCCGATTTGAGCAAATGAACGATGCCTGAGATCATGCGGCGATCATAGACACGCGCAACGCCACGGACCTTATCGGGTAGTCGTCGCTTTAAGCGGCCAAACGGGTCGTCACTAAGCCAGAACAGGTGGTCGGACATATCAAGGTCCCTTCAGGAACCATGAATCACCGTTTGCGCTGCTGCCCCAGGACCGAAATTGGCCCTAAGCGGACACTCGAAAGCGTTGAACGAATGTCCGCTCGTGCCCAAAAAGGAGACATCGGAGCTCTGATCCGGAGGCGCAATAACCTGCTTGAAAGCAGACATAAAAGTTGTGCCGACTGGTGCGCTTAGCTTCTCCAATATAACGGACAGTGCGCAGCTTGAGGCGGCAAAGGCTGGTACTTCGCGTTCGGGAGACGCATCCGTTCCCCTGCAAGCTTCCGAGGACATATAATTATGCCTTCCGAACTTGCTCCATCGAAAGGACCGCCCCCTCGTATCCGAGGCTCTTGTAGAAGGACACCGCGATAACGTTTGTGCACAGAACATCGAGCGTGATCCGTGCGACCCCCCGTTCGTCGGCAAACGCGTTGACCGCCTCCATCAGGCCTCGTCCAATACCGTCACGGCGGGCTGACTCGGTGACCATGATATCGAGTACTTGGACTTGCTCGCGCGGGTCATCCAGAAGCTCATCATCGACGAGACAGAAAACGTAGCCGACGAGATCGCCTTCTGCCTCTGCAACAAGAAACATGCAGTCACAGTCCTCGTCGGCCAGGAGCTCATCGTATTCCCTCTCGAAATACTCCTCGCTAAGTCTGGGTGAGCGCGACCGAAGCGCACGAAGGGGCCATTCGAATCTTTGTAGCTCCTGATGGAGTTTGAGGACGGCGCCACGGTCAGTTTCAGCATACTGTCGGATGTTCAAGAAGCCGCTCCTTGCAAAAGATGTCCGTCTCGATGAGCGCTGAGGCCGGATCCCGAGTGATGATCGCCGTATTACCGCAGACTACGAGACGTTTCTCGGCTCTTTTCGTCGTTGCTGCGCCGAGTTGGAACATTTAGAACGCTTGTCGTGACGAATCTCACCAGGCCCTCAGATCTCGACGATTTCGATCTCGCCATCCTCGAGACGGTTTGCGCGAGCAATTTGCCCTCTCACGGAGCGATTGGAGCTGAGGTCGGCTTGTCCGCTTCAGCCGTGAGGCGCCGTCTATCTCGGCTTCGTCGTGAGGGCTTTATCGTGGGGGATGTCGCGCTCGTTGACCCTGAACGCTTCGGTCTCTCCTTTGCTGTGCATGTCGCTTTCGAACGGGAAGACCTGGAGGCGATCCGCGCATTTGAAGCGTCTGTCAGAGAGGAGCCTGCAGTCTCCCAAGGCTACTCGATTTCAGGTGACTACGACTTCTTACTGATCGTCCACGCCGTCTCGCCGTCAGCGTTTGAGCAGTGGGGTCGTCGGACGCTGATGGCGAACCCGATGGTGAAGCGGTACTCATCGTCGGTCATCTGGAGCCGGACAAAATTCAGTGCGCGTTTCCGACCGGCCATTGGGTGAGAAGAGCCTGCACTGCCGAAGGATACATGGCGGGAGACGGCGTTACGGTCGCGGATCCCCAGCCAATAGCCGGCAGCAGCTTTATGTCCGCTTATGCGCCCAGTCAGACCTTGGACTGGGGAGACGCCATGTCTGTTTCTGGCAATGAATTGCGGTTCCCGCGACACGTTGGTCATGCGGAATTAATGGGTCCGGAGCCTAAGGCTCCCAGCTCGGTTCGCCCGAAAACTGCTCGGCGAGGAAGTCGACGAACAATCGGACCCGCCGGGCGAGATAACGGGACTGGGGAAACAGCGCCCAAACCGCCCGCTGGGCGGGTTGATACCGGGTCATGACTTGAACCAGCCGACCGTCCTTCAGATAGGGCGCCAAGATAAAGGTCGGCCCCATGGCAACGCCGAGACCCGCGGCCGCGGCCTCCCCGGCCGCCTCCCCGCTATTCACGCGCAGCCGGCCCTCCACCCGGGCGTCGACGTCCTGGCCGTCCGAACTTCGGAAACTCCATCGCCGCGGATTGGGCAAATTATAGTCTAGAATGCACGGGCTGCGCTCTAACGCGTCAATGGTTTCGACCCCGCCTTGACGGGCGACGAAATCCGGCGCGGCGGCGACGCACAAACGCACCGGGGCCAATTTACGCGCGATTAGGCTCGAATCCGGCAAATCGCCGATGCGCACCGCCACGTCCACACCCTCTTCAACCAGATCAACCATGCGATCGGACACGTCCAAGCGCACCTCCAAGCCAGGATGGCGGGCCATGAATGCGATCACAGGCTCGACCAGATGCAGTCGGCCAAAGGTCGCCGGCGCGGTGACTTTGAGCAGCCCCACCGCTTCGCCCTGCTCAGCCCGCACCGCGTCCTCTAAGGCGTCGAAGCTTTGCAGTAATTCCCGCGCGCGCTCCGCATAAGCCGCGCCCGCTTCGGTCAAGCTAACCGTGCGGGTGGTGCGCTGAAGCAAACGCGCGCCTAATTGATCCTCTAAAGCGGCGACCCGCTTAGACACTTGCGCCGGTGAGGTGTTTTCCCGACGCGCGGCGGCGGTGAACCCGCCCTGATCCACCACGGCGAGAAACAAGCGCATGGCGTCAATGCGATCCATTATTGCCGCCCGATTTAAAAAAACACTGTGCCTGGAAGCCCTTATTATCGCCGAAACACCCGACGATTATACGGCTCTGCGACGTTGAGATCATTTGAAGCGGCTCAGATGGCATCGCCGGCGGTCTTCCTCTCTCATGGTGCGCCAGACCTGGCGATTGTCCCCGGGCCTTGTCACCACTGGCTCAAAAGTTTGGGAGAATCCTTAACCGGCCTTCGGGCGATCCTGGTCCTGTCCGCACATTGGAGGACTGATCGTCCCCAATTCACCGCGGCCGCGGCGCCGAACACACTCCATGATTTCCGCGGCTTCGGGGCTGAGCGTCACGCCATGACCGGCCCGGCCCCAGGGGCGCCTGAATTGGCGGCGCAGGCCGCCGCGCTGACAGACGGAACGCTCGATCCCCATCGCGGTCTTGATCACGGCGTTTGGGTTCCGTTGTCCCTGCTGCGCCCAAACGCGGACATTCCGGTGGTCCAAGCCGCCCTGCCAACTGCGGGGCTTCGCGCGGCCTACACGCTGGGCCGACACTTGCGACCCTTGCGGGCCGAGGGCGTCGCCATAATCGGTTCTGGTGGCGTTGTTCATAATCTCAATGACTTGAACCGTAGTCAGGATGCGGTCGAGACGCCGTGGGCGCGCGCCTTCGCGGATTGGGTCGACGGTCGTTTGCACACGCAAGATTTAGGGGCCGTTTTTAACTTTCGTCAAATCGCGCCCTATGGCGCGCGCGCCCACCCCACCGAGGAGCATTTCGCGCCGCTCTTAGCGGCATTGGGGGGCGGGCGGACGCCCGGTGAGGCTGCATCAGAGCGCCACATATGGATCGATGATCATGGATGGGTGGGGGTTCGCTTGAACCCGCCTCCCGGTTACGCCAAACCGCCACGCCTCAGGGCGCCACGATCGTGAACCTGGATTGACCCCGCGGCTATTAAGAAAGTTGCGCCGTTCGGTTAGAGGGTCTGCAAGGTTATAGCTGAGGCGCAGGAGACGAGGATGGCGATTACCATGGACGCAGCGGTCGCGCCCGGATTGGCCCAGCGCGTATTTTCGCGCACGCCCACCGCGGTTTTCTCCATGGCGTTGGGTATGGCCGGCCTCGCGGCGGCCTGGCGCACTGCGGGGGGAACGGGCCTTCTTCCTACCACGCCAGGGCTCATCTTAAGCGTTTTGGGTCTAGTCGCGGTTACCGCGGCGGTTTTGGTTTATGGGACGAAGACGCTGCTCGCAGTCGACCAAGCCAAAGACGATATCCTTGTGACCAATAAAGGGCTCTTCTTCGCGCCGGGCGCCATGGCGTTGATGAGTTTGGGGTCGTGGTTATCCGCAACCTCATTCGTCGGCGACGCGCTGTGGGGCGTCGGTGCGTGTCTGCATTGTGTGTTCATGGCGAGTTTTCTTGGCCGTTGGCTGACCCAGCGCCATCAACCCGAAGACCTCAACCCCGCTTGGTTCTTGCCCACCGCCGGGATGATGGTCGGCTCCATGACGTCGCCGGATTGGGTGTCTCAAGGTTTCGCGTGGTGCTTGCTCGGCGGCGGTTTGGGCTTTTGGCTCGCCATGTTCCCCGGCGTGTTGCGTCGTCTGATCGTCGATGATCCGTTGCCGAAGATTTGGCGACCCTCTTTGTTCATCTTGATGGCGCCGCCTGCGCTTCTGACGAACTCGATTTTGCATCTCGCGCCGGAAACACCGATCGTCGTCGCGATCGCGCCCGCGCATATGTCGCTCTTTTTGTTCGCAGCGCTGCTCTCACGTCTGCCGTTTTTCCTCAAAGCGGGGATCACAAATTTCTGGTGGAGCACGACTTTCCCCACCGCGACCGTCAGTGTGGCGTTCCTCAATCTTTACGCCGTCACCGCGGATCCTTTGGACTTGCTGGCGGGCGGGGTGTTCCTGACGGCGACGACGATTTTCACCGTGTGCGCGATCGGCGTAACCGCGTCCGCGGGCCTACGGGTGCTACGCCAGGCGCGCAGCGGGTCCTAATCGCGCTCACAGCGGGGACCAGACGGGATCCGCCTGCGTCGCCAACACGATCTGGAAATTGCGCCGCGCGACCCGAACCGGCGGAGTATAGTCGATCAACACATCCGCGCCGATCGTGTGTAAAAATGCGTGCACGTTCGCCCGGTCCTCGCGCTCCGCGGCGGCCAGAGCGTCAACGATCCTTTGCAGCATCCACACACTGTAAGGAAATACCGCACGGTCCGCCTCCACCCCGTCAAAGCGCACCTTATGAAAGCCCGTCACGCGAGGCAGCGCGCCTTGATGCTCGGGCGTGGCGACCGTCCACCGGGCCAGTTGGGCTGCGGCGTCGAGCAAAACCGGAAGCCCTTCGCGGGCCCAAAGCGCCAAAAGAGGAACCAGCGTCGGGGGCGTCGCGTCGTCATCTAAGAAACCGCCGGTCAGCGAATGCTGGGGCGCATGGGTGCGCCGGGCCCAATCCGCCACGCGCGGCGCGCGGGCCTGCATCACGGGGCCGGAGGCGGGATCGCGCAGCAGATGCGCGTAAAGCGGGCCCAACAGCCCATAATCCCCGATGGATGGTCGGTGACCGAAGAGCTGGGGGTGGGCGGCGAGGTGGGCGTCGAACAGCTCTAAGAACGCCAAATATAACCGCTCAATCGCCGGCGCGCTCGCCTCATTAATCCCGAGAAATGGCAGCGCGCCCTGAAAGCGCTCGGCGGCTTTTTTCCCGGCCTCACGCTGTTCGTCTTCGGGCAAATGGGGGAACGCGGTGCGGCCGAACTCTAGATGCGCCCAATCAGCGTTATACGCCCAGCGATAATGCATTGCGGGCTGTAACAGCCATTCGTCGCCCATGACCTCGAACAAGAGCGCCGCCAACCTTTGGCGCGGGGTCGTGGGGTAAACCCCTGGACCGCCTTCGCGCGCCTCCAAACTGTCGATGATCTCGGTGGTGTCTTGCAGGGTGTCGCCTTCTGGCGTGATGACGACGGGGATCACCGGCCAACCCACCCGCGGGACAATAACCGATTTATAGACCTCCCGGGTGGCGGGCGCCTCGCAAAAAGGCAGATTCTTCCAGCGCAGATAACCACGCACCTTGCCGGTGAACAGCGACAGCGGGGCGCCGATGAGGTGATACGCGCCGCGCGCGGCGATGGGATCGGAAACGGTCATGGGAGAGATCTTGAGGTGGCTTTGGGCGTATGGAAAATCGATCGCGGCGGGCTGGCGGCCGGGACCGCCGGACCGTTCGCCACATCCCAAAAAACACGGATCGCGGTCTTCAAGCGATCAACGTCGATGATGGTCAACCCCTCCAACAACGATTCGGGGGCGTTTTGATGGGCGGCGTAAAGCTTGGCGAACACGCCCGGGCCGGTGACCAACCAAGGGTTCTCCGACACCTTTAACCGAACATTGCGCAAAACACTGTCCAGCGCGAAACCCAAAAGCGGATCGCCCGGCGCCCGAAAGGCCATGACGTCGGTGGCGAGCTTGCCGCGACGGTCCAGCATAAGCCCGCGCTTGGCGCGCCGCCATTCGCGCGCCAAAGGCCGATCGCATCGGATGTGGGCGTCAACATAGGCGCCGCCAAAGCCATAAAGCGCGGCGTAACGGAAAATGTCCGCACGCATCCCTGGAAGACGGCAGCGCCAGAAGGCTTGCGCCACCTCACCGCCCGCGACCGCCTTGACGATGTCCGCCGCCCCGTGGGCGTCAAACATTTCATGGCGCCAGTCGGGATGCGCCCGGTCCCAACCGGCCATGAACCGGCTGACCTCACCCGGCGGCACCGGATGCTCCCAGTATTGAAACAGGATCGGCTGTTCGACGCGGTCCGGCACGGCGGTTGACGCTAGCCGCCGTTCAGCGCAAGCGCGGGCATCGGGGTGAACGCGACCTCTTGATAGCCTTCCGTTAGCGCGATGAAATCCCGAAACGCCGTCTGAAATTCTGTGTTTTGCGCCAAGGCGGCTTGGGCCTGGGCGGTGCGCTCGGCGTGGTCGATCGGATCGGCGCCATAGGTGATCAACACGATCTGGAAGCCTTTGATCCCCAGATCGGACAGACGCACGTCGTAGCCGTAGGGCGCTTGCGCGGCTTCATTGATCGCCTTGATCGCCTTGACGGCCTCGATCGCCGCGTCCCGTTCGCCGGCTTTGACCGCGTAAACGCTCAGCACCACATAGCCGGGCGCAGCGCCGGTCAGCGGGTCGTTCTCCGGCTGATAGGCAAAATCCGGCGCGCGTTCCAGGATAACGGTCTCGGTGCTGATCGTCGCGTCATAGACTTGCGCGATTGCGGTTTGATAAGGCGCACCGCCAGCCTCGCGCAGCACCGTCCTCTCGTTTCGGATCCGATCGATATCGGCGAAACCCGAAACCGGGGTGACAAGCCACATGCGGTTCGCGCTGGCCATAACTTGGGTCGAAAACGGATAGCCCTCAGCCTGGGCGATATCGCGAACGGCGATCCAATTTTCGCGGAATTGCTCGAGCTTGGCGGGATCAACGAAGATCTCCTCAAGCATTTCAAAACCCGGTGCGGGGTCTTGGGCCGTCGCAGCCCCCCCGCTGGCGAACGCCGACACAGCGAGGATCACAGATTTCCAAGAGGGGGTCATGGGCGCGCTCCTGTGGCGGCGAAAGGGGCCTCCCGCCCCACGCGGCAAGCTTAACCTAAGCGCCCGCAAGCCGCCCAGCGTGGTCTTCGCCAAGGCGCTCGTAAGGGGTTCAGCGTCATGCGCGACGGCGCGCTCATCAACCGCTTAGCCGCGGCCAAAACGCATCACCCGCGCCCGCGGGGTCGAACACGTGATAGCCGGCAAAACCGTCCGCCGTCATGCACACATGGTTAGGCCATACCCGCACCCGGTCGCCGACGGTGAGCGCCGCGGCCGCATCCACGCCCTCGCGCCCGCGCACATGGCCATGTTCCTGACTGACGGCGGAGACGACGAAATCGCAGCCCGGCGCGCCAAGCTTTTGCACCAGGCCATAGCCCGGCTCATGCCCGCGCGTGTTCGCCGAACGGTCTTGGGACAACGCCAAGGCGCCCGCGTCGATAAAGGCCCGGCCGGTTTCGGGGCTAACCGCGATCACAGTGGCCAACACGCTGAGCGCCAAATCCGATTGAGCGCAAACGCCCAAGCCCGTTTGGAACAGGTCTTGGAACACATAGACCCCAGCGCACAGCTCATCGACCCCGTCTAGCGTGTCCGCAAACACCGCAACTGGCGACCCGCCCAGCGTTAGGGTTAGCGGGTAATCGGTGAAAGCCGCCACCCGCTCCCGGGCCGCCAGGGCAGCGGCGCGGGCGTGCTCGACCATGGCGGCGCCCTCGCCCGCGCTCTCCGCGTTATAGGTGCGCCCCGCATAGATATAGAGCCCAGCTAGGCGCACACCGGGCGCGGCGACCAAGGTTTCCGTGATACGGATGAGCGCCGGATCATCGGGCCGGACGCCGCAGCGATAGCCGTCCGCGTCAATCTCGATCCATGCGTCGATGGGCGTCGCCGCGTCGCGTGCGGCTTGAGCCAGGGCGGCAGCAGTTTCCACCGCGCCGACAAACACCCCGAAGCATTGCGCCTTTTGCGCCAGCGCCACAGCCGAAGGGGCTTTTTGCGGTGGGATCGGCAGGGCGTAGAGCACATCCTCTACCTCCGCTTCGATCGCCCATTCGGCCTCCTTAAAGGTGGACACCGCAATGCGCTGCACGCCCACGGGCTGCACCTGGGCGAGCACGTCGAGCGACTTCGTTGTCTTCACATGCAGCCGGTGTTCGACGCATAGCGCCTGAACCCGGCGCCCAAACCGCGCGATATTCGCCTCAAGCCGCGCCCGGTCGAGCCACAGGCAGGGGGTGCGGAGGGCGCATTCAACGGTCATCGCGTCGGCCTTTTAAACTGGGACGTAGGCTAACCGCGGGGGTGAGGTTTTCAAAGGGCGTGCGGTCCGCGCTTGCGGCCTGGGAGAACCCGCCTGGCGCCGCCAAGCGTTCCGCCCCCGTTTACCGGAGAGGTGCGGTGCAGCCGCGGACGGGAACAACCCTCTCAAAAACGCTCCAACGTCGTTGCGAGCGGAGCGACGCAATCCAGGCAACGGTTCCACTCGACGCAACGGTTTTTTGGATCGCCGCGTCGCTTCGCTCCTCGCGATGACGATTCTGATTGCCTCAAGGCCATGACCGTGGCGCGGCCGGTCAGGCCGCCCCCTTAGGCGCTAGGCAAGAGGATGAAGGCCACACCGCTGGGCCCCCTTTGACACGCCCAACCGCCGCCCTCAGCGCGAGCCGGAGCGGTTACGAACGGAAGGCCGCGGAACGCGCCTTAGACCTAAGTGACTGCCCGCCTTGCGACGGGCGGGAGCGGTCTGGGGACGCGCTCCGCGGGAACCGGATTTTCGGGCCTTGGGATCAGGCTGTGTTGTGCGTTACCCCGCCTCCTTGGGCCGCCCCGGCTTCGCCTTCGGACAGGGGTCCTCAGACGGGCCAGGAACCCTAGGGAGCTTCGCCCAAGCC
>JBHJGU010000072.1:0-4344 GCA_050331475.1 Maricaulaceae bacterium
GGGGAGCCATTTGGCCGATGTGGGCCGGCTCGTCGATGCGGACGTCAATATCTGCCTTTACCGCGAATATGGCCGGTTGCTCTGCGAAGCGTTGGACATGCCCTATCTGCAAGCGCCGATTGGGCTGAATTCGACGACGAAGTTTCTCGAAACTTTGGGCGAATTGCTGGGCGTGGATCCTCAGCCCTTCATCACCCGGGAAAAGCACACCACGATCAAGCCCTTGTGGGATTTGTGGCGGTCGGTGACCCAGGATTTCTTCGCCACCGCCAGCTTTGGCATTGTGGCCAATGAAACCTACGCCCGCGGTGTGCGCCATTTCCTGGAGACCGATCTTGGCTTGCCCTGCAGTTTCGCCTTCGCCCGCAAGCCTGGCGCGAAACCGGACAACGCTGCGGTGCGCAAAGCGGTGCGGGACAATCCGCCGCTGATCGTCTTCGGCAGCTTCAATGAGCGTATGTATTTGGCGGAATTGGGATCTCGGGCGGCGTACATCCCTGCGTCATTTCCAGGCGCGGCGGTGCGCCGCTGTGTCGGAAGCCCGTTTATGGGGTATTCAGGAGCTTCATTTCTCGTTCAAGAGGTATGCAACGCCCTGTTTGACGCCCTGTTTCATATCCTGCCGCTGGGAACCGCCATGGATGCGGTCGAGGCGACGCCGGCGCGCCACGCAGAGACCCTGGTCTGGCGCGCGGACGCCAAGGCGGCCCTGGACGCCAGCGTGGAGCGCTTCCCGGTGCTCACGCGGATTTCGGCGGCCAAGCGTTTGCGCGACGCCGGGGAGGCGCGCGCACGGGAGGCAGGATCAACGGAGGTGAGCTTGACCCACTTCCGCGCGGCGGAAGCCGCGATGAGCGAACGCGCCGGGGCTTGAGGCTCTCGGTGGCCAGGTCGGTCCCTAAGCGGATCGACCGGCGACACAGATTTGGCGTCGACCCCTCGGGGGTGCGGACGCCGCCAACCTTGTCGGAGAGGGGAAACCCTGTTCGGCGAGCCCGGCCGCGCGGGCCTTCACGCGGCGAAGACGGTCCGAAAGGGCCATTGTATGGAGAAGTCAGATGGCTGACGACACAACGTCCATGTGGACGGGCTTAACTGACGAGGAAGCGCAAGAATTCCACAAGTATTACCTGCAAGGTACGTCTTTGTTTGTGGGTACTGCCGTGGCTGCGCACTTTCTCGTTTGGATCTGGCGTCCGTGGATTCCGCCTGAGGAAGGTTACGGGGCTGCTGAAGCCGCCGCTAACGTCACGAACGCTTTACTGCCACTTTTGGGGTAACGACAATGAACGGTTTATGGCGCATCTGGAAAATCTTCGATCCGCGGCGGCTTCTGGTCGCTCAGGGGGTTTTCCTGTTCTCACTCGCAGTGCTGATCCACTTCGTTTTGCTCAGCACCGAACGGTACAACTGGTTCGTCGGCAACGCTGTCGGCTAAACCTTCGGGTGTCGGACGGACCCGACCGCCATACGTCTAAGACGACGTGCGGCGGCCGGGCCGGCTCCCAAACTCGCGGCGGATGCGATCCCGCGTCCAAACAGGCGCGTCCGCCGCATTCCCGTTTTTGAGCTGCACCTTTTTGACTTATGTCGGCGGTATTGTCGAGCCGACCCGCGATCCCGGTCGCAATATCTGACACCTCTGAACGAGCGATTGATCATCGCGCGCGGTGAGACGGGGCGTTCCGCTATCGGCGGGCTTGGTCCGTTTCAGCACGCCAAGGGCCGCGTTCTCTCCATAACCTGGGAACGCCGCGGGACAAAGCACAGCGTCGCTTGCGCTGATTTCTGAGAGGGGTCTGATGAGACGCTTAGGCCCGGGCGCGAGGCAAGCCCTGACCGCCGTGTGCGTTGGCCGTCGAGACAACACCCCTTCAGTCGCAAAACGAAAACGCGCCCGAGCGACCTAGAAGCCGGCTCGGACGCGTTCAAGACGTTAGGCTGCGCGCCGTCGTTAAGCGGCGCGCGAGGGGTTTTCGCTATTGCCCAGCGGCGGCTTCAGCCCCCGTTATTTCAGGTCCTGCCTTGGTCACGTTTAGCAGCGCCGCCAACGCGCCCGTATAGGTGGGGCCGAAGGAGTCGAGCGGCATGTGCCGATCGGTGCCAAAGTCAGACAACGTGACCCGACCATTCTCCCAAACCACCAGCTGGTAGGGTGCGCTCGGGTCAACGGGGCTGCGGTTCCGGCTGTATTCCAAGCCGCGGTAGGCTTTGACCACGAGATTGTCGCGCCGTGGGTCGACAAAAGCGATTTGTTCGCCGGTCTCCACATTGAAGATGTTAAACTGGTCCTCGCCCAAGTCCTCCACGCGCAATTGGTAGACCCGCTCTGGGGTGGCGGACAGTGATGCGCGCACACCGTCGCCGGACTTCGACAATTGGGTCACCGTCACGGTCACCACCGTCAAAGCGATCAAAGTCGCGGCCGCGATTAATTGCCCGCCGGTGACGCGAATACCGTGATCGGCGTCATCGCGCTTCGCAGCCGGTTTTTCCGCGGCGTCAGGCTCAACCGTGGGCGGTGCAGGGGCCGGCGTCGGCCGGCTCTGGTCTAGGGCGGCTTCGGTGCGCAGGGCGGCTTGGAGGTTGTCCGCAAGCGTTTGCGCGACCGCGCGAACATCGGGGACAGCGCGCAAAGTGGGTTCCGGGAAGCGCAGCCGCCAGGGCCGCACGTGGGGCCACAATAAGAGAAACGGCGCGGGCTTATTGCCGGGGCGAAGCCGAATGGAGATCGATCCCACATCACCGCCGGCAGACCGCAATTCGACCGTTTCAATGGCCTTGAACGGTATGTCGATGGTTTTCGACAAGGCCGCGCCAATGCGCATCACGATGCGTCGGTCTGTGATGGTGTAAATCGTGGCCTTCGCCGAGAACCAGGCCAAAAAGCTTAGAACGCCCAGCACCAAAGCGGCGCTTACCGCGATTGGAACCACGTTAAGCACCGCCGCGCCCAGACCGGCGCCGTCATAAATGGTGGAGGCGGCGGTCCAGAGCGCATAGGCGCCGAAGTAAAGCGAAATAAGTCGGGTGTGGAACATTTGCCGGCTCAGCACCCGCCACTGGGGCGCGCCTTGCCAGATCATAGTTTCGCCCGCCGGCAAGGGGGCGGGCAGACCGGGATGAGGCACGCCCATGGCGTGGCTCTCTTTCAAGGATAGCGTTTGGGTTTCTTCGTCAAAACACGCGTCGTGCATGGTTTCCCTCCCAAGGATGAGCGCGCGGATCCGCCATCCGCGCGTCTCACCTTCCATTCAGTTTTCAGGCGTCGTTAGTCTCCCCAAGAGGAGGTCGTGGAGTCCGGGGTGACCGGCCACCAGTCATAGTTCTCAGGGACGATGCCGTGCTCTTGGCCCCAAACGGTCCAGTTATCGACCAAGGTGCCGGTGATCAGAATGCCGATGCCGCCGGTCAGGGTGGTCAGCACCGCAAACCACCACGCCCAGCGGTGGATTGACTCCATGGTGGCGTTAAAGCCCATGGTCCAGCGCCAGAACAAACCCGCCCGCTCGGACGCGGTGCCGCGATCGGCGATCTGCTCGATTTCGCGTTCGCCGCCAAACTTCATCACGCCCAGAATGGTCGCAGCGTGCATGGCGAACAACAAAGCCGAGCCATAGAGGAAGACGATCGAGAGCGCGTGGAAGGGATTCCAGAACAGATTGCCCCATTCGAGCGAGAAATTCCCGGTCCACTCCAAGTGCGAGAAGATGCCGAAGGGAACCGCGTGGTGCCAGCTGCCCATGGCGATCGGACGAATGAAGCCCAACACCAGATAGAGCCAAATCGCGGAGGCGAAGGCCCAGCAGACATGGGTGCCCAGGCCTAAGGCGGTCGCCCGCATATACATCTTCACCCACCACAACATAATCGACAGCGTGATGAAGAAGCCCGCGATCAGCCACCATCCGCCCTCTTCCAACGGCGGTAGCACTTTGAGCCCGTGTTCAGGCAGCGGCGGGTCGAGCGACAGCCAGAAGAACTCGCGAATAAACAGGATCGGATTGTAATCGACCTGCGCGGCCATGTTCATCCCGATGATCACAAACCCGAGGATGAAGCTGAAAATCGCGCCAACCCCGAGAAAACCGAGATAAACCGGGCCCAATTGGGCGTTGCCGATCTTTCCAAGCAAAGTGCTGTGGAAGGGTTCGCCGACCCGATCTTGGACCACCTCCCCTTCGCCTGCGCCAAGGTCGGCGGGGCCGAGCACTTGAACACGATTATAAATGGTTTCCACACCGGCCATTGTTGCTCTCCTAACGCTTTGAATAACGGTCTGTTGGGTCGCCCGAGGGGGGCGGGCTTACACCCCCGCCCCCCGGATCCACACCCCAAAGGGTT
>JBHJGU010000073.1:0-2180 GCA_050331475.1 Maricaulaceae bacterium
GTCGAGGGTTTCACGGATCTGTTCGCACTCATCTGCCGACCCGATAGGGGGGCAGCGGTGCTTTGTTGGGTCTCACAAGGCCGAACGGTGCAATGACTCAAAGCGGGCTCGATCGGACGGCCCATCCGTCAACCTTCGCAGATCGTTCGTCCCTGCGTCCCCTCTCGGGTGCGCCGCCAGTCGGTCAGCCGTCAGGCTTGGCTTCTGGCGATTGAAGGTTACGTCACTTTAGGCTTCGAACACAGTCCCGTCGCGTAGCATGGCGTGCATGATGACGGCGAGACGTCGGGCGAGGGCGACGCGCGCTTTGCGCAGCCCGCGTCGGCGCGCGACCTTGAGCGCCCACGTCTTGAGGGCGAAGCTCCTCTTGCTCCGTGTCAGGATCGAGTTGGCGGCCTCGTAGAGCAACTTCCGCACCATCGCGTCACCCTGCTTGGTGATGCGCCCGGTCCACTCCGTCTCGCCGGATTGATGTCGTCGTGGGACAAGACCGAAGTAAGCGCCGATGGTCCTCGATCTTTGGAACCGGTTCCCATCGTCAACCGCCGCGATGAAGGCCGTCGCGGTCTGGACGCCGACGCCCGGTATGCTCATCAGGACTTGGCAGGCGTCGGACGCCTTGGCGGCTCGGGCGAGCCTGCGGTCCAGCGCCCTGATCTGGTCGAGCAACGCGTCGCGGACCGCAAGAAGCGCCGTCACCGCTTCGCCCAACCCAGGGATCTGCGTCGCCGACATGGCCCGTTCGACAAACGCCTGGCCCTGACCAGCCCCGACCTTGAGGCCGAAAGCGATGCACAGACCGCGGACCATGTTGTCGAGCCGGACGCGCTCATTGACCAGATGCGCCCGAGCTGTGAGGACGCACCGAACGCCCTGCGCCGACGCTGACTTCACATGAACCGCCTTAAAGAAGCCGGTCCGGGCGATCTGGGCCAGACCCGCAGCATCGTGGGGATCGGTCTTGTTCGCCCGCATGGCCTTCAAGCTCTGATGGGCCTGACGCGCGTCAATGCATACGATCGGAACACCCAACGACTTCAGACCCAGACAGATGGCGCCGCTCATCCGGCCTGTTTCGATGACGGCGCGCTCGACCCCGCCAACGCGCCCAAGCGCCGCGCAGATCGCTTCCGGCGTGCTCTGAACACTCTCAGCGTGGACCTTTGCGACCCGTCTCATCAACGACGCACACCGCCGTCGTTTCCATCGATAGGTCTAATCCGGCATAGTATCCCATGGCTGCTTCTCCTTCTGATCTTACCAACCAGAAGTGTCGACCTTCAGGCCGGCCGGGGGAAGCAGTCGCAAATTACCCAATGACTCATAAAGCGCATCCATATTCGGGCTGAGGCGAGTTTGACGAGGGCGAGAAAGTTGTCGTCGTGTTTTTCGTAGCGCGTGGCGATGGCTCGGAAGTGTTTGAGTTTGTTGAAGAAGCGTTCAACGACGTTTCGCCCTTTATAGAGGAATGGGCTGAAGACGGGCCGGGTTTTCCGGGTTCGGATCGGTTTGACGCAGGCCCATCCGCCTTGCTCGGCGATGGCGGCGCGCAAGCGATCGAGGTCATAAGCGGCGTCGGCGAGCAGCACGCGCCCGGCTTTGATCCCGTCCAGCATGTCGTGCGCGGAGACGCCGTCATGGTCTTGGCCGGGGGTCAGTTTCAGTCGGACCGGCAGACCGTCCGCGTCCACCAGGGCGTGGATTTTCGTGGTCAGCCCGCCCCTTGAACGCCCCATGCAGCGGGCTCGAAGGTCAGCCAAGCCGGCGGCTGAGGCGGTTTTTTTACCCGCCCTTTGCCGTTCGCGCCGTGTTGATGAACCCGGATCGAAGAGGCGTCCACCGATTGGGTGTCGCCCTTATAAGCTTTTGACACCGCGTCGAATATCCGATCCCAGACGCCGCGCTTCCGCCACCGCACGAAGCGATTATAGCAGGTCGTCGCGGGGCCGTAGCGCTCAGGAATATCCGCCCACGGACTACCCGTACGCAGCCGCCAGAAAATGCCGTTCAGCACCCGCCGATCGTTCGCACGCGGAACCCCGCGCGGCTTGTTCGGCAATAAAGGCGCGATGATCGACCACTCAAAATCGGTTAGTTCGTAGCGACGTTGAGACATGGCCAAGCTCCCTTCCAGAAGCTTGAATCACTGTTCGCTCAAACCGCCAATCCGTTTATGAGTT